>JBGAQE010000011.1:0-51182 GCA_044220885.1 Chitinophagaceae bacterium | reverse complement strand
ATAACGATAATAGCGAGTGTATAGTTAGGTTTCATTCTATAAGACCTGATAATGATGAGATGTTTAGGAAGGAAGCAATTGATTTGGTACCTTACGAAGCGATAATGACTTTCGAGTAATATAGTTACTACAACTACGGATGCCATCCTACCCCCCGGATGCCATCCTGTGGGGTGGATGGCATCCTATTCCCAGGATGGCATCCGGGGGGTAGGATGACATCTCCCCTTGTATAATACTACTTCCCCCTAAACACCGGCTTCCTCTTCTCCAAAAACGAAGCCACCCCTTCCTTAAAATCTTCCGTCTGAGATGCCTGCTGTTGCAAACGGTCTTCCATCTGTAACTGCTGATCCATACTATGCACCATGGAATGATTCAATGCCTTCTTTGTAAATGCCAACGCCTGTGTAGGTAATTGCGAGAGGGTAGTGGCTATGGCAAAACTGGCCTCATTGAAATCAGCATCAGGAAATACCTTGTAAACCATTCCCATCTGTTCTGCTTCTGCAGCAGATACTTTATCTCCCAGCATACATAGCGCACTGGCTTTCTGCCATCCTATCAATCGGGGTAGGAAATAAGTGCCACCACTATCAGGTATCAATCCAATTTTTGAAAAGGCCTGAATGAAAGAAGCAGAAGCTGTAGCTACTACAATATCACAACAAAGTCCAATATTAGCACCGGCACCAGCTGCTACACCATTAATACAAGCAACTACTGGTTTTTCCAAAGCGCGTATGCGCATGATGATGGGATTATAATGCTCCGAAAGAATTTTATCCATTCCCGGTCCATTCGGGTCTACCACTTCGGCAAGATCTTGTCCGGCGGAGAAGGCTTTTCCGGCTCCTGTTATCACTACGCATCTAACAGTATCCGATTTGCAGTCGTCCAATGCCTGTTGCATGGCAAAAGCCATGGTACGGTTAAAGGCATTCAGTTTATCGGGACGGTTAAGCGTAATGGTAGCGATACCGTTGTTGATTTCAAAGAGAATTGCATTCATATATTGCAGGCTTATAAACAAATTTACTGAAATGAGACCTCTAAATGGTAAACAATTATGTGTTTGATAATTAGTATAAATAGATAATTTTGGCAACCATTCTGTATTAGAATTTTGGCTATACTATTTTGAAAAGAAAATTTCTTCAAGTAGCATTCTTTATTGTATTTCTGATAATCAGCAATAGCTCATATTGTCAAGAAGTAAATGATTCTGCCATTAACTCAAGCAATAATAAACTTCCCATTAGCTCTTATATCGAAAAGTATGATACCCTCATTCACTTCGAACCCTGGCTGAGTTCCAAATTGATGGAATACCGGCTGTATTATCCGAACAATTTCAAACTCTTTTTACGTCCTGTAGAATTGAATACCCTTTCATTGGGAATGTATTATAGGTTCATAGATCTGAGTATTGGTTTCAGCCCAAAGGTTATCAACCAAAACAAACCTGATTATCTGACCAATCTTTCACAACGATTTGAGTTTACGACCGGGTTCTCTATCAACCGTTTTTATTTATCACTCGATTATTCAGAGATTAAAGGGTTTTACCTGCGCAATACTGCCGATTTCGGACGCTCTCTTCCTGATCAACCTAACCTTACTTTCCCGCAACTGAAAGTGAAACAATACGGAGCCATGATCAATTATAATTTCAATCCCCGGTTTTCAAGATCGGGAATGAAATGTGGCGCCCAGTCGCAGTTGAAATCAGCCTGGACATTCATGCCCGCTTTTCAATATGCACGTTACCGCTTTTCTGATAAAGGAAGAACTGCTAATCTTGAAAACGATAATACCTTCAGTGTCGATCTGAATCTCTTATTCCCTGTATATGGCACACTGGTAATTGGCAAGCATAGCTTTATTAGTGGCGGATTTGGACCAAGCCTTGGGGTGGATTTCTATAAGACACTTTCTTATACCGCTAACCAAACAATTGTAACAACAAAAGGTACCAGCTTATCAACTGGTTATCAGGCCGATCTGGCTATGGGTATTAATGGGAAGAAGTTTTATGGTGGGCTACAAAGCTATGTAAGGGCTTATGGACATAGGATTGAAAATGTAGATAAGATGGAAAAGGTTTTTTTCTCAGCTCATGTATATGTGGGAATGCGCTTCAATGCTCCGAAATGGACTAAGAAAACACTTGATTGGGTGAATAAGATATCACCCATTAAGTTTGAATGATGCGGCTAATTCTTTTATTCCTTCCTCCACTGTTATTACTGGCCGATATCCTAATTCTCTCTTCGCTTTATCATTTCTGATAGTGCAATCGCAACTCATCAAGCAAGCCGCTGTTTTTGTAACTGGTGGAGCTGATTTTATTCCCGCTAATTTCCATATTGGCTCTAATACAGAAGCAACGGCAGTCACTAACCATGACGGCATACTTCCTGCTTTGATAGTTATACCCTGTGTACTGAATAATGCAGTGAAGAAATTATTGAGGGTGGATATGGTATCATCTGTAATGAAATATATCTGGCCTCCTTTACCTTTTTCTATAGCCAGTCGTATTCCTTCCACTACATTATAGATATGTGAAGTACTTGTTTTGGCTTGTCCTTTATTGATCCAGGTGAAATGTCCTTTCTTGTACATGGCAATGGCGGCTGGAAGAATGGTTTTGTCTTCTGGTCCCCAAACCAACCTCGGACGAACAACAATAGTTTCAAACAAACCTGTTTCGTTAGCTGCTACTACCAGTTTCTCAGCTTCTCTTTTTGTTTCTCCATATAAGAAAGAAGTGGATGTTGAATAGGGAGTATTTTCATCGATATCTGTCAGATGATTACCTGTCCATAACACAGCTTCAGTGCTGATATGAATGAATCTTTTTACTCCAGCAGCTTTGGCAACAGTTACTAATTGTCGCGTGCCTTCAACATTAGTGTGCCAGAATTCTTTTCTGTCACCCCATGATTCCACCATCGCGGCTGCATGTATTACAATATCACTTTGCTGAAGATGTTCAATAGTTACTTCATTCAATTGGCATCGAATGGGAATGGCGCCAGTAGCTGTAATAGTTTTATCTGAAACTTCCGACCGGCTCATGGCATAAACAGTATGTCCTTGTTTTAGCAACATTCTTGCTGTAGCCGTTCCAATAAATCCAGAGGCACCTGTGAGGAAGATTTTCATATTTGAAATAGAAGCTTCTTTCAACAAATGTAAGTTGATTTGTCGTACTTATGGAAGCGGGCAATTAATGGCATTTGAAATAATCGAAAGGCTCTTTGCAATCATTACATTGATACAGTGCCTTGCAGGCAGTAGATCCGAATTCGCTGATGCGTCGGGTGTGATAGGAATTGCACCTCGGGCAAGGAATTGCTTCATTAGGAGCAAACAGATCATTATTACAAACCTGTTGCCTGGGTTGGGGAGGAGCGATACCGTATTCTTTTAGTTTCTTTTTCCCTTCTTCACTCATCCAGTCGGTAGTCCAGGCGGGAGAAAGTATGTTTTGTATCGTAACTTTTTTGAAACCTCTCCATGCAAGTAAAAGTTTGATGTCGGTGGCAATCATATCCATTGCCGGACAACCCGTATAAGTTGGAGTGATGGTTACTATAAGTTCTTCTCCTGAAATAGCAACATTTCTAACGATACCAAGGTCAATGATGCTCAGCACCGGTACTTCCGGATCTTTCACTTCTTCAAGTGCTTTCCATATGGCGGCGGTATCGTTACTGATTGTTTCCATCTTTATATTACCATTCAGCACCGGGATAAGTTCTTTGCATATATTGAAGTTCTGCTAAAAGAGGTCCAAGGTGTTCTGTATGTATACCTGTTTTTCCACCCTTTTGCATATAAGATGCAGAAGGAGGATTCAGATTGGCTTTTTTCAAAATACTGATAATGTTTTCCTGATACTTTTGTTTTAATTCATCTTGTGATGGAATAATTCCATTATCAATAAGCAATTGTTCGTAAGGAGCTAGTATGAATAATTCACCCGTATAAGTCCACAGTGCTTCCATTGCATTTCTCATTCTTCTATGGCTTTCTTCCGTGCCATCGCCTAATCGTATAACCCATTCACTGCTCCATCTCAAATGATAAGTTACTTCTTTCAATCCTTTTTCTGCAATGGCACTCAACTGTTCATCCTTACAATTTATAAGTGAATTATACAGCAGGAACTGATATTGGCTGATGAAGAATTGTCTTAGTATGGTTTGTCCCCAGTCGCCATTAGGTTGCTCTGCTAACAAACAGTTTTTGAATTCCCTTTCAGTTCTCAAATAAGCCAGACTATCTTCCGTAGCTCCATCACCAATTAGTGTAGCTGCATATTGATAGAAATTCCTGGCCTGTCCCAGCAAATCCAATGTAATATTGGTCATTGCAATATCCTGCTCCAGTATCGGTCCATGTCCGCACCACTCCCCATTCCTTTGCGACAGTATCAGATTCGTATCTGCCAGATAAAGTGTATATGATATAATCTCTTTCATTAAACTTCTTCCCTGTATTTACTTAGAACTTATAACTTAAAACGTACAACTTGTATTACATATGATCCACCTCATCCGGCAACTTATAAAACGTCGGATGCCTGTATATCTTATCTTCCGCCGGTTCATATAAACTCGCCGCTTCATCAGCACTGGTAGTATGAATATTCTTTGATTCCACCACCCAGATACTCACTCCTTCCATTCTTCTCGTATATACATCACGGGCGTTTTCAATAGCCATGGCTGCATCTACTGCATGCAGACTTCCTACATGCTTATGATCCAGACCTTGTTTACTGCGGATGAAGACTTCCCATAAGGGCCAGTCACCAACACTCGCACCCCCAACCCCTAAAGGGGGGTATGAAGCTGGCTGGCTGTCTTTTGTTCCACCAGTATTATCTTCTGGGATATCGCCGTAGTAAAACTTTCTAATATTTATATTCATGAAAAAGATAATTAAGGATTAGTAAAACGCTTCTTACTCCCCTTAAGGGGTTGGGGGTTTGGCTGCCTCTCTCACCCAAGCTCCCTCTTCCCAAGCCTTTCTCCTCGCTTCCAATCTCTGTTTATTGCAAGGACCATTTCCTTTCACTACTTCCCAGAATTCTTTCCAGTCTATTTCACCGAAATCATAGTGTTTTCTTTCTTCATTCCATTTCAGGTTATCGTCTGGTAATCGCATACCCAAGACCTTTATCTGTTCAGCAATCATATCAACGAATTGCTGGCGGAGTTCATCGTTACTTTTACGTTTTATCTTCCATTTCATGCTTTGGTCACTATTGCTGCTTTCGCTATCCTTTGGACCGAACATCATCAATGCCGGCCACCACCAGCGATTGATAGCATCCTGGCACATGGCTTTCTGTTCTTCTGTGCCTTTGCTCAGTACGAGTAATGATTCAAATCCCTGGCGTTGATGAAAACTTTCTTCCTTACATATCCGAACCATTGCACGGGCATAAGGACCATAGGATGTTCTTGTCAGCATCACCTGGTTCATGATAGCTGCTCCATCAACTAACCAACCGATGGCACCGATATCGGCCCATGTAAGTGTGGGATAATTAAAGATGGAAGAGTATTTCGCTTTGCCTGAATGTAAGTCGTTGATGGTTTCTTCTCTTGATATACCTAATGTTTCACAAGCGGAGTAGAGATAAATTCCATGACCCGCTTCATCCTGCACTTTAGCCAATAAGATAGCCTTACGTTTTAGTGAAGGTGCCCTGCCGATCCAGTTCCCTTCTGGCAACATTCCCACAATTTCAGAATGGGCATGCTGACTGATCTGACGGATATTATTTTTTCTATACCCTTCCGGCATCCAGTCCTTCGGCTCAATCTTTATTTCAGCATCGATCTTGTCCTGAAATAGCTTTTCCATATCGGGTAATATCATGGCAAGAGAGTATTTAGGCGAAGATAATAAAAACTAACGAGTGTTATGCTGGGTGCTTAATGCTGGATGCTGGATGCTTGATGCCTAAGGCTTAAGGCCTAGGGCTTAAAGCTTAAAGCTGAGGTCTTCCGAATGTAATCGTGAATTACGATAGTTCTTTATTCGAAGCTTACATATAGGGCTATGTCATGAACTAACTTACTACTTATAACTTAAAACGTAAAACTTTAAGAGGAGGTCTGCCGAATGTACTTGTGAATTACGAAAGTTCTAAATATGAAAAGTGAATTCCGGGCTGTTTACTATATTAAGCCTTAGGCCCTAGGCCTTAAGCTTTAGGCAAAAAACAAACTTCTACTTTATATCGAAATCTACCACTACTTTCCCGCTCACCGGATGACTCTGACACGTCAAAATAAACCCCTTTTCAACCTCCTCATCTTCCAATCCCCAATGAACATCCATCTTCACTTCACCTTCTATAAGTTTTGCTTTGCAGGTGCAGCACATACCGCCTTTGCAAGCATAGGGTAAGTCGGCACCTTGTTGTAGGGCGGCATCGAGAATGGAGGTATTGGAAGAAGAAGGCAGATCGAACTGAACACTGCGGCCATCTAATTTGATAGTGATGCTGGTGCTTTTTTCAGAACTTATAGCTGTCTGTTCAGTTGACTTTGTAATGCTTTGGGTGGAATTGAATAATTCGAAATGTATATTCTTCTTTGCAATGCCAATGGATTCGAGATAGGCTTTTGTAGAGAAGATCATATCCTCGGGACCACAGATGAAACATTCGTTCATTGCTGTGAATGAAATTAGTTTTGAAAGAGAAATCAGTTTATCCCAATTCACTCTTCCCGTATTCAATTCTGTATCAGCTTTCTCTCTGCTAAGCACATGGAATATGGAAAGTCTGTCCATATAACGGTTCTTCAATGCTTCCAGGGCTTCAAAGAAAATTATTGAAGAACGAGTTCTGTTACCATATATAATGGTGAATTGACTATCGGGTTCGGTGGCCAGCGTTGTCTTTACAATGGAAAGGACAGGAGTGATGCCACTTCCTGCAGCTATAGCCAGGTATTGTTTTTTGTTGGAAGCGTTAAGTGTGGTGTTGAACTTTCCTGTCGGGTTCATCGCTTCCAGCAGATCTCCTTTTTTTCAGTTGTTCATTGGCGTAAGTACTGAAAACACCCCCCTTACTTTTTTTATAGCAATACGCCATTCGTTATCGAGGGGAGAACTGCAAAGGGAATAACTGCGGCGAACTTCTTCCCCGTTGATAGAAGTCTTTACCGTTAGGTTCTGACCTTGTGTATATGAAAATGAAGGTTTCAACTCATCCGGCACATCCAATAATACAGATACGCAGTCAGGAGTTTCTTTCCTTACTTCTTTTATTCGGAGAGAATGAAAATGTATGGACATGGCAATCGTTGAGGCTCGGACATTTTAGGAATAGGGACAGCTATATAAATGAACAGCGCTTTTTATTTGCGCAGTCCTTCCACTAGTATCATCACCATATTATCTTCCAGCATTTCACCACTGATTCTTTTTACGCTACGATGCCAGCTTTCAATACCGCTTACGGCATGTAACATGATAAGGACAGCAGTGGGAGCATCAATATTCTTGATCTCTCCTTTGCGGATGCCCTCTTCAATGATGGTAGCGATTCGCTGGCGATAAGAACGACGCTGGCTTTGCATGTTCGACAGATATGGGTCTGTAAGATGTTTCCATTCACGATCCATCACATATACTTCTTCATATTGGGTGATGATCTGACGGATATGAAAACGGAGGATAGCTTCAATTTTCGCCAGACTTTTCTGATCACTTACTTCCACCTCTGTAATGTGATTCATGAACTGGTTAGCTGTCTTGAAACAGATTTCCTGTAAAATTTCAGCTTTAGACTTGATATGATTGTAAAGGCTGGCTGCTTCTACACCTACGTGTTCGGCGAGGTCGCGCATAGAAGTGGCACTGTATCCTTTTTCCCGGAAAAGACGGGCTGCTTTTGAAATAATCACGTCTTTGCGTGTATTACTTTTACTGCTTTTAATTTTTGCCATGGGCCAAATATACAAAACACTAACAGTCATTTGGCAAAATCTGTGTTTTTGTTATGTGCTTTGCAGTTAATTCAACTAACGAACTTCTGCTCAGTGTTTAATGACTAATGAATGTTCTTCTTATCCTCCAAAATTTTGGCTAGGTTTGCACGCCGCCCCATCACCCCGAGGGGTTGTGCTTCAACCCTATTATTTAATAAAATAGCGCTCCACGGGGAAGGAGTATAAATCAGATTATGTCTTTAATAGTTGTAGGTACAATGGCCTTTGATGCCATTGAAACACCATTCGGAAAAACTGACCGTATTGTTGGAGGATCAGCCACTTATGTAGCTTATGCTGCCAGCAATTTCGTAAAACCTGTAAAGCAGATTTCCATCGTAGGGTTCGACTTCCCGCAAGAAGAAATGGACTCTTTAAAGAGCCGCGGTGTGGAACTGGCAGGAGTAGATATTATTAAAGACAAGAAATCGTTTTTCTGGAGCGGCAGGTATCATCTGGATATGAATACCCGCGATACCCTGGTAACCGACCTTAACGTATTACTCGATTTCGATCCTAAAGTACCTGAATCATACCAGGAATCTGAGTTCCTGATGCTGGGTAACCTTGACCCAAAACTCCAGATCAAAGTGATTCAGCAAATGAAAACCCGTCCAAAGCTGATTGTGATGGATACCATGAATTTCTGGATGGAAGTGGCCATGCCGCAACTGGAAGAAGTTCTGAAAATGGTAGACGTACTGATGGTAAACGATAGCGAAGCCCGTGAATTAAGCGGACAGTTTTCATTAGTGAAAGCCGCTAAGGAGATTATGAAAATGGGACCAAAATACCTTATCATCAAGAAGGGTGAACATGGTGCCTTATTGTTTTATGAAGACCAGGTATTTTTTGCACCGGCATTGCCTTTGGAAGAAGTTTTCGATCCAACTGGTGCCGGTGATACTTTTGCCGGTGGTTTCATTGGTCATATCGCAAAAACAGGCGATATCTCTTTCAATAACATGAAACGCGCCATCATCGTAGGTTCCGCCCTCGCTTCTTTCTGCGTAGAAAAATTCGGTCCCGAACGTCTCAAAGAAATCACTCAAAAAGATATTGATGGAAGGATTCAGCAGTTTGTGGATTTGGTGAATTTTGATATTGAACTGGTGAAATAATTTGAAAATTTGGGAATTTGAAAATTTGAAAATATACAGCCGGCTAGAGAAAAATTGAATGATAAATTTTTTGTCTGTATTCGGCTGTTTATTCTCAAATTTTCAAATTATCAAATTCCCAAATTTGTATTCGGCTGTTTATTTTCAAATCATCAAATTCCCAAATTTCTCACTTCTCCTTACTCAACAAATACCTCGTCAAAAATATCCCATTCGCATTCTGGTTCGGACTGTGTATGCTTATCAGTTTCCAGCCATCTGTATATGTTTTTAATGTTTGAAGAATACTTGCTTCATTCTCCTTTACATTTTTGATATTGATACCTGTTAAGCTGAAAAGATTGTTCATGTCTTTTTCTTCCTGCGTGCCATCTTCTTTTGTGATGAGCATCTTCGAACGGCCCAGCCCTCCACCAACTGATTCCATTCTGCATGAATTTTGTTTCTGTTTTTGTTTGTGCCTTGCTTGATACTGCCATTGAACTTACGAACAGTAAAATGAGGATAATTCTTTTCTTTTTTTTATGAAACTCATTTTATCATTTGCCTCTCCTTATCACTTTTTTATGATTTTCTTTATTACCATCCAGACCGAAAACTTCGAATAGTATTATGTAAATACCAGAGGGGAGAGGTTGCGATTGATCATTCATTCCATCCCACCTGATGGATCCGCTTTGTGATAAGGTGGCTTGATTTGCCAATACACGAACCATTCTTCCATTCATATCGAATATTGAAATATTGCCTACGAGATTGTTTTGAGTGAAAGCATAATTTATCTGAGTGAAATCATCATAGCCATCATTGTTTGGAGAGAAGACCTTCGGACTAACCGATACATTTCCTTTCATTTGTTGTGATGATAAGTATTGCGAATTTCTATAAGTAGGCGTGCCATATCCTGAGGTGGAGGCCGCAGAGGTCCAGTTATTCTTATCATCCGACTTCTTACTAAAATCCATTCTTTCCAACGCCACTCCGTCTTTTGAGGCAAGCAAGGCAAAATGCCATTGCTGGTCATAGGGTACTTCATCAATCACCAGCCCTTGTTCATTTAATACTACCAATTGACCTTTATCGTCGGGTAATGATGGCATGGAAGGCAATTCAATAAGCCAGTGTGGTGATTTTACAGCGTATTGTCGCTCTACTGTTTTTTTGTTTTCAGTGAATGTTAAATAATCGCCAGGAAAAAACAGATAAGAGCTTGCAGATAATGCAACAGTATTGGTAAGATTACCGGTGCTGTTCCTGTTCGCAATATATAGTTTACTTAGGTCGCCAACCTTATTACTGTTGTTGTATAGTTCAATATAATCGACCCCTTCTGGTAATGGATTGAAAAGGATTTCGTTTATCACCAGTTCATTTTTACTGATAGGTTCTGGGAGTCCAACAACACTGGAATGCAAGAGCCCGATACTATTGCCCGCGCAATCTTTTATATTACTTGTATTGACTGGATATGTTTTTTGTAACCCTAGTTTATTCTGAAGAAGCAATTTAACTTCTTTGAAGAAAGGTGAAAGAGCGTTGGCTTTTATTGGCGCAATGGCATCAATTGAATAATGAGATGGAATTGAAGCCGATAAACTATCGAGAGGTTCATCAAATACAAGCACGATGGTTGTACTGTCGATTGCATAAGAGCGCAGAAGGGCAGGAGGCATTTCATCAGGGTTCGAAGCGGCAATACTGTTTCTTTTACCCGGACTTCCACCTGATTTATCGATACTGGCCATCCAGTTATTTGCGCCATTGCATGGGTTCTTCGTATCAATCATCTCCATTGACCAACCCCCTTCCTTTTTAAGATCATTCTGATACCAGGAGAAATCGTATTGGATAGCATGGATGATACTTCCTTCGGGTGAGATCAGGATTAGCTGGTCGGCATCATTGTTAAGAGAAGGGAAGCTGGTAACACCGATGGTGCTTCCGAAAATGGAGAAGGACGATTGGGAAGAAGAAGGACAAATGATGACAAAGCTATCGACACCCAAAACGAAACTAGAATTGATGGTAGCGGTGCTGCTGCCATCACTGATCTTCCAGTTCTTTAAACTGATAGCACGACCAGAGTTGTTTTTTAGTTCCAGGAATTCGCTGTTTGGCAATCCAACCGAAGGGGAGGGGTCGGGAAACAGCTCATCAATCAATACATCGAAACGTTGGGCGGGTTGTGCTATAATAGCGGAAATAGTTACTAACTGTGTCAGTAAACACATAATCATACTCCTCATATCCTGAACATTTGTTAGCCAACAAAAATAAAAAATTTGTTGGGCAGCAAATGTGATATTACTTTTGCGGCACAACATGAATTTTACAAAACATACAAAACGCACAAAGAAACGTTCCTGAAGGGAGGTTTGCAGCGTTCTATATGTTAGAATATAAAGCTTGACAGGCCTTCCTTAACGGGAAGGCCTTATTTTTTTATGTTCGGGTAAAAGGCAGTAATCCATTATTAATAATAAAAAAGTAAAAAAAGATGAAAGTTGCCGTAGTAGGTGCTACTGGTTTAGTAGGCACTAAAATGTTACAGGTATTGGCTGAAAGGAATTTCCCCGTTACTGAATTGATTCCCGTTGCTTCTGAAAAGTCAGTAGGTAAGGAAGTTGAATTCAAGGGAAAGAAATATAAGGTGGTAAGTATGACCGATGCCATTGCAGCCAAACCAGCGGTAGCTATCTTCTCTGCAGGTGGTGGAACCTCATTGGAGTGGGCTCCAAAATTTGCCGAAGCAGGTATTACTGTTATTGATAACTCTTCTGCGTGGAGAATGGATCCAACCAAGAAATTAGTGGTACCTGAAATAAATGCAGATGCATTGACGAAAGACGACAAAATCATTGCCAACCCTAACTGTTCAACCATACAGATGGTGGTTGCGTTGAATCCATTGCATAAGAAATACAAAACAACCCGTATTGTAGTGAGCACTTATCAAAGTGTTACCGGTACAGGGGTGAAAGCTGTTGACCAGCTTCGTGGAGAAAGAGTGAAACAAGTGAAGGGAGAAACTACTGATTATCCAATGGCATACAAATATCCGATCGACCTCAATGTTATTCCACAGATCGATGTATTCCTTGATAATGGTTATACAAAAGAGGAGATGAAGATGGTTTTGGAAACCAAGAAGATCATGCGTGATGAAAACATTCGTGTTACTGCAACCACTGTGCGCATACCAGTAATGGGCGGACATAGTGAAAGCGTGAACATTGAGTTTGAGAATGAATTTGAATTGGCTGATGTAAGAAAATTGAGTTCTGCACCAGTTGTATTGGTTGATGATCCTGCTACACAGCAATACCCAATGCCAAAAGATGCACATGAAAAGGATGATGTATTTGTAGGAAGGTTGCGCAGGGATGAAACTCAGCCAAAGACCCTGAATATGTGGGTGGTTTCAGACAATTTGCGTAAGGGAGCGGCTACGAATGCAGTTCAGATTGCGGAATATCTGTTAGCGAATAATCTTTTATAAGAAATAGTTGTGCGGTAGTAGTTGTGTTTTACAACTGGAGATGTCATCTTACCCCCAAGATGACATCTCGGGGGTAAGATGACATCTACCCCCCAGGATGGCATCCGGGGGGTAGGATGCCATCCGTAGTTGTTTCCACAACTACTCTCCCAACCCCCGATTCAAAAACTCCAGCAAAGGCTGTATCGTTTCCATCGCCTTCAATGCCTTCTTTGTAAGATCCTTCGAAGTAAGGTCAGCATCTGTTATCTCCGTAAAAGCAATAAAAATCTTTTCAATCTTAAAAAATCAGCAGCTGGATTCTCAGCCTCATACCCCTTCGGCACCCGGCTCAACTGCAACCCCTCACTGGTATCCAATTCTCCAAAAACATCCTTGAACTTTTTGATCCCACAATCTTTTTGAACTCTTCAAAATTGTAATCGATCTCCTGACGCACTTTTGCCAATTGATCGGGCATTGGCATATATAATCCTCCACCTACAAAACTCTTGCCCGGCTCCATATGGAAATAGTATCCGGCTAACGGTGATTTCTTGCCCCCGGCAGTCATACTGGCGCCCATATTGGTTTTGTAAGGCGACTTATCCTTGCTGAATCGCACATCCCTGTTTATTCTGAAGAGGCATTTTTTCGCCTCCAATGTAGCTATGGTATTATCCTTTGCCCCATGCTTCTGTAATAAAGTATGAATGAAACCTTCGAAGTCTTTCTTCGCGGTTTCGTATGCTGGACGATGGGCATCAAACCAGGGTTTGTTATTGTTCTTCTTTAGTCCTTTCAAAAACTGAAGACTGGATGATTGAAGCATATTAATTCAATTGATGATATGAATGTAAAAGTAATATTATGCCGTAAAAAAAATGCAGGCTCTGGTCGCATTCAGAGCCTGCATTCAGTAAAGATTGGCGGGGAAATTATCAGGATTTGACACGTCCCCAGTTCTCACCACTCTTAATGCGGTACATGGTCATCTCGCTGACGCCATATTTTTCCGCTAACTTCTTAATGGTGATTTTCCTGTTTTTGTCGGTGAGCGTTTTCTTGATCGCTCCAACCTGCTTAGCATTCAGCTTAAGCCCAACAGTTCTGTTTGCCTGTACAATCTTATACGCTTTCTTGGCTGGACTATGTTGTTGGTGCTCGATCATTTCTTCGAGCGTAGCCCATTTAAGATTCTTCACTGCATTGTCAAGTTTGTTATGATTCACATGAATCACATACTTGCTTTTTGGTGAAGCCTTTTTGAGGAATAATCTTGCCAATTCGCGGTGAATGTACAAGGTACCGTTGTTACCGGGGCGGTGCAGGTTGAGAGTTCTGTAACCAGTGGTTAAAGAACCTTCCAGGAGTTTACCGTCTTCGTTTACATCTTCATAATAGCTGGCGATTCTGCCATGTGATGACAAACCGTACTTTTTTCTAAGGTGTTTCCAGCCGGGAAACTGTAAAGGTTTCCACACCTCGTTGGGAATTTTTTTTACCATTGCTTTTCCTTTTGCTAAAGTTACATAAAAGAAAAGCGATTTCGTACATCCCCCCCTGAAATATTTGGTGAACCGATTGTTATGAGGCAATCAGTCTTAAAAAATCGGCCTCGCTTATGATATTTACCGAGCTTATTTTTTTGGCTTTCTCCAACTTTGAACCCGCATCTTCTCCCGCTACCAGATAGTCGAGTTTACTACTAACGCCACTTAGAATTTTCCCACCGTTAGCCTCTACCATAGCCTCCGCCTCACTTCTCTTCAATGTAGGCAGGGTACCTGTAAAAAGGAAGGTTTTCCCTGTAAGATTACCTTCGGTTACTGATCCGGTTTTGTCATTGCTAAGCTTTATGCCTAATTCCTCCAGTTTCTTAAGCATTACAATATTTTCATCTGTATGAAAAAACTGATATATGCTACCCGCCACCTTGGGTCCCACATCTTCCATTTGTAGTAATTCTTCTACAGATTTTTGTTGGAAATCGAGTAAATGACTGCTGGCTTGAGCCAATGTTTTTGCTGTTGTTTCTCCTACATATCGGATGCCTAATGCAAAAATCAGCCGGTGCAAGGAGCTGTTTGAGGCCTCAATGGCCGACTGCAGATTACTGATGCTCTTCTGTCCAAAACCCTCCATTGTCTGAATGGTTCCGAAGGGAAGCATGTATATACCGGGGATGTCTTTCAATAACCCCAACTCAAAAAATTTGCGCACGTTGGCGTCCCCAAAGCCTCTTATATCCATGGCATCTTTACTGGTGAAATGGATAATCCGTTCCACTACCTGTGCGGGACAGGTGAAATTATTACACCTCCAAACCGCTTCCTCTTCTGGTTTCTCAAGTTTGGATCCGCAAACCGGACAATGAGTTGGAAATTCAATGGCTGTTTTCCTTACCATTCCTTACATCTGCCAGTGATTTTACTATGTAGGGAATAACGTCCCCAGCCCTTTCTACCAGTACCGTATCACCGATTTTCAGGTCTTTCTCTTTTATCACTTCTTCATTGAACAAGGAAATAGAAGATACCGTAACCCCTCCAATAGGAACAGGCTCTATCTTGGCTACCGGAGTAATGGAACCTGTTCTTCCCACCTGGAATTCTACCGCTATCAATTTACTGGTAGCCTGACGAGCTTTGAACTTATAGGCAATCGCCCATCTTGGATGATGGGAGGTCATGCCCAGTTTCTCCTGTAAAGGCACATCATTTACTTTTATAACCATGCCATCGATCTCATAAGGAAGATTGTCACGCCCTTCCTCAAACTCCTGACAATATTTTATCACAGCATCGATACCCTGGAGTACTTTTTTCTCCTTCATTGGGCTTCTGAACCCGGCTTCCCATAACATTTCAAGACAGCCCCCATGGGTGAGCAATTTGCTGGTTTCATTTTTCCCTTCAACAGGAATATGATAGCTGACATGATAGAGAAAGGCTTCCAGGTTCCTGCGACTCACTTCCTTTGGATCCTTGATTCGTAAGGAACCCGCTGCTGCATTTCTGGGATTTGCTAAGGGAGGAAGATTTTGAGCAGCCAGTTGATCATTATACTTTTGAAATGCTCCTTGGTGAGTAATACCTCACCTCTTATTTCTATCTGCTGTATACCAAGTGCAGCAAATGGTGCCGACAATGGTACCGAACGAATCTGTTTGATATTGGTAGTTATATCATCACCATATACACCATCTCCTCTGGTAGCGCCTCTTGCCAAAAGATCATTTTCATATATAAGTGAAATGCTGGCACCATCGAACTTAGGTTCACGCAATACTCCAGTTTTGTAAACCGATAGCTCACGGGCTTTGCGGTCCCAATCAATAAGATCATCTGCATTATAGGAATTCTCCAATGATAACATGGGCACCAGATGTTGCACATTCGCAAAATCTTTGGTCAATCCTTTCCCCACACGCTGAGTTGGAGAATCGGGTGTTATTGAAGAAGGATCTTCCTGTTCAATTTTTTCAAGGGCTTTATAGAGCTGGTCATATTCAGCATCGGCCAGTAAAGGGTCGTTCAGAATATAGTATCTGTATTCATGGAAACGAAGCACTTCCCGCAGGCTGTTTAGGCTTCCAGCCAGATTACTGGTTTTGGACTTCAACAGGCTTTCACTCAATTTTTGAAGCTCACGTGTACGTTCCGGTGTGTACATATAGCAGTTTTCAATAAAGGTACAATTATCTGTTTTTGAAAAACATAGGTTGGAAAAACGGTTAAAACTATGGTTGTTTGAGCACTCATGTAAACCATGAATTTGTTCAAAAGGAGCCAAAAGATGAGTAAAATCATTGGTACAATTTTTTGGTTGATTAGAATATTCACTTACTTTGTGTACCTAATACACACCTTAATTTAAATTTCTTCTTATGACCAGAAAACGATTGCTTGTGGGGGTGACATGGCTATGCCTGTTACTTTCTCCGTGGGCACTATGGGCTCAGGACCGTGTTGTTTCCGGTAAAGTGACCGATTCGAAAGACGGTTCACCAGTTGTAGGTGCCAGCGTTTCACCGAAAGGACAAGCTGGTGGTACTACCACAGGAAATGATGGAACATTCTCACTAAGACTTCCTTCCTCTGTAACAAAAATCGTTGTCTCTTCTGTGGGCTTCGCCAGCCAGGAAGTAGATGCAGCTTCAGGTGTAATTGCCGTTTCATTGGTAAGCACCCAGACAAACCTTAATGAAGTAGTAGTGGTAGGATATGGTACCACTCGAAAGAAAGACCTTACTGGTGCTGTTGCATCGGTATCTTCCAGAGACTTCGTAAAGGGAGCCCTTCAAACTCCTGAGCAACTGATTGCCGGTAAGGTAGCAGGTGTTCAGATTACCAGCAATAGTGGAGCACCTGGTGCAGGAAGTACTATCCGCATTCGCGGTGGTGCCTCTCTGAACGCCAGTAACTCACCATTGATTGTAATTGATGGGGTACCGGTTGATAACGGTGGAGCTGCTGGTTCTGTGAACCCGCTCAACCTGATCAATCCTAACGACATTGAAAATTTCACCATCCTGAAAGACCCTTCTGCAGCCGCTATCTATGGTTCAAGGGCTTCTAATGGTGTAATCCTCATCACTACTAAAAAGGGTAAAGCCGGTAAAGTACGTTTCGCTTTCGGCGCCCAGCTTTTTGCACAACAACCTTCAGGAAAAGTAGATGTTTTGAGTGCCGACCAGATGCGTGAAGTAGTTAATGCAAAAGGTGGTTCTGGCGATCCTACAAAATTGGGACAAGCCAATACCGACTGGCAGGATGAGATCTATCATACTGCTTATGGACAAGACCTTAACTTAAGTGCCAGTGGTGCTGCCATTGGTGGCAAACTGCCTTTCCGTTTATCAGGTGGTTTCCTTAACCAGGATGGTATCTTACGTACTGGAAACTTCAAACGTCAGACAATCAGTTTAAACCTGAGTCCACGTTTATTGAAGGATCGCCTGAAAGTTGACCTTAACGTAAAAGCTGCCCGCACTACCAATAGGTTTGCTGAAGAAGGAGCTATCGGTTCTGCCATAGCTTTCGACCCAACACAACCAGTAAAAGTAAACAGCAACCGCTTCGGTGGTTTCTTTGAATATGTAGATAATAATACAAACGGCGCACCTCCACGCGACCTTGCTCCCCGTAACCCGGTTTCATTACTCGAAATGAGGGATGCCAATAGCGAAGTGCTTCGTAGCATCGGTAATCTTCAACTGGATTACTCTCTTCCTTGGGTAAAAGGATTGCGTGCTAATATGAATATTGGTTACGACTACCAGAAAGGTTCTGGTACTACTGTAATTGGTGATAGCGCTGCTTCTACTTATCGCCGCTGGGATATCTCAGAAAGTCCATTCAAGGTTAATCACTTTGGTGGTGTAAATAACCAGTATAAGAATACAAGGAGTAACTTCCTTTTCGATTTCTATCTTAATTATGTACGTGATATCAAATCCATCAACAGCCGCGTAGATGTAATGGCTGGTTATGGATTCCAGGATTTCAATTTCACTGATTACGCTTATGCTGATTATCGTTTTGATGGATCAGTTCGCCCAGGTACTGAACCACTGTTCGCTACCTATCCTTCAGAATATCTGATGCGTTCTTACTACGGTCGTTTGAACTATACTTTGGCCGGTAAGTATGTACTCACCCTGAATGCAAGGGCCGATGAATGATCGTTGGGGCTTCTTCCCTTCAGCTGCTTTAGCATGGAGAGTGAGTGAAGAAAGTTTCCTTAAGAACTCCGCTAACGTATCTGACCTTAAGATCCGTTTAGGTTATGGAGTTACCGGTCAGCAAGATGGTATCGGTTTTTATGAATACCTCCCTAACTACTCAATAAGTAATAATGCCGCATTGTACCAATTGGGTACAGGATATGTAAGCATGTACCGCCCTGCTGCCTACGATCCAAATCTGCGTTGGGAAACAACTACCAACCTGAATGCTGCGGTTGATTTCGGTTTCTTCCAGAATCGTCTTTCCGGTTCAGTAGATGTGTTCTTCCGTAAAACGAAAGACTTGCTTGCTGTAGTTCCTATCGCTTTAGGTACCAACTTCAGCAACCAGCTTCGTACCAACGTGGGTAATATCGAAAGCCGTGGTGTAGAATTCACTCTGAATGCTGTTCCGGTTAAAAACAAAAGAGTTACCTGGGATGTAGGCTTCAACTTCACTTATGCTAATCCTAAGATCACTAACCTGCTGCTGAACCCAGACCCAACCTTTAAAGGTAATCTGGTAGGTGGTATTGCTGGTGGTACAGGTAATAGCATACAGATTCATTCTGTAGGCTACCGTCCTGCCTCTTTCTACGTATATAAACAAATATATGATCAGAATGACAAGCCTATCGAAGGTTTATATGAGGACCTGAACCGTGATGGTATCATCAATAACGAAGACCTCTACAGGTACAAAGCACCGAATGCTCCGGTATTCATGGGCTTCACCAGTAGTGTTTCTTACGGAAAATGGAATGCTGGTTTCGTAGCCAGGGTAAGCGTTGGAAACTATATGTATAATAACGTTCATAGTAATTTAGGTTCTTTACGTCAGATCCTTAACCCATTGGGTTGGATCGTGAACGGTTCTACCAGCTATCTGGAAACCGGTTTCGTGAACAACCAGTATTTCTCTGATTACTATGTTCAGAACGCTTCCTTCTTCCGTATGGATAATATAAATGTTGGGTATAATGCAGGAACCATCTACAAAGACGTTAGCCTGCGTATTTCAGCAAACGTTCAGAACGCTTTTGTAATAACCAAATACAAAGGATTGGATCCTGAATTGAACGGTGGTATCGATAATAATTTCTACCCACGTCCAAGAATGTTTGTATTGGGACTTAACCTTGATTTTTAATTGCTCAACGTAAAAAACATTGTTATATGAACAAGTTATTTAAATACGGTTTTGGGCTGACGATGATGGTGCTGGCACTGGGAGCCTGTAAGAAACTGGATGTGTTCCCACCCCGCTCTGTTACTTCAGAACAATTATATGTAGATGAAGCTGGCTACCGTTCGGTACTGGCAAAAGTATATGGATCTATGGCATTGACCGGTAACTCTGGTCCTGCTGGTAGCGGTGACGTTGCCGGTATTGATGAAGGTACTTCCGATTTCCTCCGTCTTTTCTGGAAAGCGCAGGAATTGAGTACTGATGAAGCAGTAGTTGCCTGGAACGACCCTGGTATCCAGGACTTCCATAACATGAACTGGAGTGCTAATAACCCAATGTTGATTGGATTATACAGCCGTTCTTTTTATGTAATCACTTTGTGTAATGAATTCATCCGTGAAAGCGCTGATGATAAACTGGCAAGTCGCAATATTACCGGAACAGCTGCTGAAAGCATCCGTAAGATGGCTGCTGAAGCACGTTTTGTTCGCGCTTATCAATATTGGGTATTATTGGATCTGTATGGTAACCCAGGATTTACTGATGAGAACACTCAAATTGGTGCATCAGTAAGACCTCAGCAGATCAAAAGAGCAGACCTTTACAAATATGTTGAAACAGAATTGCTCGCCATTGAGCCATTGCTTACAGCAGCAAAAGGAAATGAATATGGCCGTGCAGATAAAGCTGCTGCATGGGCGCTGTTAGCTCGTTTATATCTGAATGCAGGTGTATATTCCGGAACAACAAACTATGCAGGTGCTGTTACATATTCCAAAAAAGTTATCGATGCTGGTTATGCTTTAGTATCTGACTATCGCACTCTTTTATTGGCAGATAATAATGTTGGTAATACAGAAGCTATCTGGACATTGAACTATGATGGTTTAAAAACCAAAAACTATGGTGGAACTACCTTCCTGGTAAATGCCTCTGTAGGTGGTAATATGGATGTTAGCTATTCTGGCTTAACAAACTGGGCTGGTATTCGCAGTACCAAGAACCTGCCTTTGTTATTCCCTGATTTTACTGGTACTATCGATAAAAGAGCACAGTTCTTCCAAAGTAATCTGGAAATCACGAAAGTGAGTGAGTTCAAGGATGGTTTCGGTGTTACAAAATACCGTAACCGTACGAAGAGCGGTGGTTTTGGTCAGGATCCAGAGAAAACATTCTCAGATATCGACTTCCCTGTTTTCCGTTTGGCTGAAATGTATCTTATTTATGCAGAAGCAACTACTGTTGGTGGCGCTTCTTCTGGTGGTAGCAATGCTCAGGCGGTTACTTATTTCAATACGCTTCGTCAAAGGGCTTATGGAAATACAAATGGTAATATCGCCATCCTTACACCAGGTTTAATTCTGGATGAAAGAGGAAGAGAATTGTATTGGGAAGGTTTCCGCAGAAGTGACCTTATTAGAAATAATAAATTCACTGATGGAACTTACCTCTGGCCTTGGAAAGGTGGTGTGCAAAATGGTACTGCTGTATCAAGCCACCTACGCATCTATCCTCTGCCAGCAACAGAAGTAGGTTCAAACCCTAATATCAAACAGAACCCGAATTATTAATTCATACTTATAAAAAATACAAGCATGAAAAAATATTTTAATCTTCTGTCTTACACCGCTGCCGCAGTATTGCTGTTAACGGCCTGTAAAAAAGAAGAAAACAAAATTTACTTCGAGGGCGGTACAGCCCCGGTGCTGACTGGTTCTACGGCTGCGGTGCATTTAGCACCCGGTTCTGAAACAGCTACAGCAATAGTTTTAAACTGGACGAATCCAGAGTATAAATTCACTACCGGAATCAGTTCACAAGACGTTTCCTATAGTTTCGAAATGGATACGCTTGGTGCAAATTTTGGAAGTAAGTCAAAATATGTTACTACCATTTCTAAAGATTTAAGCAAGACTTTCACTGAAGGTGAATTGAATGGAATAATGGGTAACGCTATGGTGCTGAAAACAGGCAGACAGTATACTTTCGAAACGAGAATCATTGCCATTTTAGGTACTGGTGAAGTAACAAAACTGGCTTCGAATGTTTTCAAATTCACTGCCACTCCATTCACTCCTCCACCATTAGTAGAACTTCCAACTACTGGTAAACTCTATCTGGTTGGAGATGCAAGTCCGGGTGGTTGGGCTAACCCTGTTCCGGTTCCTAGCCAGGAATTCACAAAAGTGTCTAACACTTTTTATGAAATGACGGTTGCCCTTACAGGTGGTAAGTCTGTATTGTTCCTGCCTTTGAATGGTGACTGGGGTGATAAATATGGTTGGACAGGTTCAAACAACAATAATAACGTTGATGGAGATAACCTGAAACGCGGAGGCGGAGACATAAAAGTTCCTGCTGCCAGCGGTAATTATAAAATTCAGGTAGACTTCCAACTTGGAAAATTCACTTTCATCAAATTATAACACCCCTCTAATATTATTTTATGAGAGCAATAAAAAAACTTCTTCTTTTGATTATGGGTGTAACGCTTGTTGCGTTATCCTGTACCAAAATTGAGGATCTGCCTTCGTATGGAAACGGACAGGCGGTAACACTCGGACCATCGAAGTTCGCAGTGGTGCCTACACCAGCCGATTCTTTAAGTACAGTTCTGTCATTTTTCTGGACTAGCCCTAACTATGCTACTGATACCGCAAATATCAAGTACATATTAGAAATGGACTCTACCGGAAGAAATTTCTCCAAGAAAATAACCAGAGAGGTTATTGGAAGCAAAACCATCAATTTCACAGGTCGTGAACTGAACACGATATTGCTGAATTATGGATTCGCTCTTGGTACTCCTTATAACATGGATGTTCGTGTTATCTCTTCTTACAAGAACAATAACGAACGTCTTACTTCCAATGTAATTAAAGTAGCTATCACTCCTTATACAGATCCTGCTGTTTTAACGGCTACTGCAAGTAACGTTACATTGGATCTGGCGAATGCTGCTGTGAATGTTATTACTTATAACTGGACACAATCATTTGCCGGTTATGCAGGTAATATCAATTATATTCTTCAGTTTGACTCTGCTGGTAAGAATTTTGTTGCCCCTCAGGAAATTCCTATCGGCAATAAGATCTATACCAAAACATTAACTCAGGGTGAACTCAATGAAACCGGTTTAACTTCGGGTATACCAGGTGGTAATTCAGGTAAGGTTGAATATCGCATAAAAGCTATCACCGCTCAGGGAGCTATTGCATATTCAAATGTTTACAATGTAACCATGAAGACCTATGTACCTATTCTCCGTTTCTATATGCCAGGTGGCTATCAGGCTGCAACAGGTAATGGTAATGACTGGGATCCTGCAACGGCTCCTGAGCTGATCCGTGACCTGCGTTCAAGCGTATTGAATAAGATGTATTATATCTACATGTACCTGCCTGCTGGTGCTGAATTCAAATTCACACAAGGTCGCGCATGGGATATTAACCTCGGCGGAACTGGTGGTGTATTATCTTCTGGTGGTGCTAACCTTACTGTACCAACAGCAGGATACTACAGAATCACTATCAACAGGGTAACTCTCCAGTACGATATTCGCGAAGGCCGCATGGGTTTTGTAGGTGGAGCAACAGGTGCAAACTGGAATCCTCCAAGTGTGTTCCCAACATATGCAATGGGACAACCTGCTAACAACCTGTTTGTAGGTTTGACAGATTTCACCACAGGCGGTTGGAAACTGATCGATAACAATGCCTGGAACGATGGTAGCAATACAGTAAGTGAAACCCGCAGTTATGGAACTGGTAGCGGAAGTGGCAGTACCATGGAAGTTAACGGTGCTAACTTTGCTGATATCACTACAGCTGGCAGATACCGTGTTATCTGGGATGGTCGTGATGTAAATAACATCAAATACGAAATGTCCCCAGCAACTGAAATGCGTCTGGTTGGTGATGGCATCAATCAGGTAGGTGTAAACGATTGGGATCCTCCAACCTCTCCACAGATGACTTATGGTGGTAATGGTGTTTGGACTATCACAATAGCATTGAAAGCTGGTAAGGATATCAAATTCCTGGCTGGTAATGCATGGGGTGCTTTTGACTATGAAGATAACAGCGGAGGAAGTGCTGCTGTTGGTACTGCCCGTAAAATCAAGTGGGAAGGCGGTAATAACTTCAAGACTCCTGCAGTTGCTGGTACTTATACCATCACATTGAATGAGAACGCTCAAACGGTTACTATTAACTAATCGTTTTTAATAAAGCTGCTGATTTTTAAAATTGTCTTTATAACAGCAGTTTTAAATAACTAAGAAAGGGCCGTTTACCTAAAGAACGGCCCTTTCTTCCTTCTTTTGCCACCGACGGCATTCCTATGTTTGGCGATTTGGTTTTATAAACAGTTGAAAACTCAGTAATTGCAAGTGTTTTTTTATAAACAAAGCCCATATGGATATCAAGAATATATTTAGTATTTTACCTGTCAAATCACTTCCTATGATGAAAGCCGTATTTCTTCTGCTATCAAGTATTCTATTGTCCACAGGCCTGTCGGCCCAATTGCTCAATGTAACTCCTTCTTTCCCTAAAGACACTTCTGCCGTGTCAATTATAATGGATGCCACTAAAGGCAACCAGGGATTACTCAATTATGCTAACCCGAACGATGTATATGTTCATGTGGGTGTCATCACCAATCTTAGCACAGGTCCCTCCGACTGGAAATATGTGAAGTTCACATGGGGATCAACAGATGCTGCTGCAAAAGCCACTTCACTTGGAAATAATAAATATCAATATATAATCAATAATGCAAGAACCTTTCTCGGTGTACCAGCCAGTGAAACCATCTTAAGGATATCCATACTTTTCAGAAACGGTAGCGGAACAACAGTGCAACGAAATACAGATGGCGGCGATATGTATGTTCGTATTTATGATGCCTCTCTGGCAGGACGTTATATTCTTCCCCCACTTGAACCAAAATATAATGCGGTTCCCGAACCTATCAATAAAAGCATTGGGGATTCATTGCGTGTTACATGGTTAACCAATAATCTGGCAGATATAAAACTATTTTTTAATGGCACACAAGTTAACGCAGTAACTTCCTCTATTATCCTTAAAGATTCATTGCCTATTCTTACATCGGGTAATCAGCGAAAGGATTTGGTAGCAGAAACTATATTTGAAGATTATTACAACCATTTTTAAATACCATCAATTTCTTTGTTTCTTGCTATAGTGTACTGCCGCTTCCGGCAGGGTAAAAGACGGTATTAATTACGAACCGGGCGATACTTCAGCCGATCTGGTTTGTTTTGCTCGGGTAAAGCAAAAGTTTCTGTAAGCGTGATTTCAATAACTGACAGAAGGAACCGATTACCAGATGAATAAAACACCCGATGGACAAAGATTCTGGGTAAGAGTTAAAGGATTGACACCAGGAACAGAGTATGGTTTCCAGTATCTCGTAAATAATAGTATCAAGATAGCTGAACCATATACAACAAAAGTACTTGACCCTGCTAATGACCCTTTTATCACTGCTCTTACCTATCCTGGCCTCAAGCCTTATCCAACGGGTAAGACTACCGGAATTGTAAGCATATTGCAAACAGCAAAACCAGCCTATGTTTGGCAAGCAGCAGGATATACCCGCCCGGATAAAAGAAGTTTGGTGATTTATGAATTACTGGTTCGCGACTTCATAGATAAGCACGATTGGAGCGCTGTGAAAGACAGTATCAACTATCTTAAAACCCTTGGAATAACTGCAGTTGAGTTCATGCCTTTCAATGAATTTGAAGGTAATATTAGCTGGGGCTATAACCCATCATTCTACCTGGCACCAGATAAATATTATGGTCCTGAAAATAAGTTGAAAGAACTGATTGATGAGTTTCATAAGAATGGTATTGCTGTTATAATGGATATAGCATTGAACCATTCATTTGGACAATCACCTTTAGTACAGTTATATTTCGATGCAGCGAATAGTCGTCCTGCACTGGATAATCCATGGTTTAATCCGACTGCCCGACATGCATTCAATGTTGGTTACGACATGAACCATGAAAGTGCAGCTACAAAATATTTTTTCACCAGGGTTGTTGAACACTGGCTTACTGAATATAAACTAGATGGTTTCCGTTTTGACCTTTCAAAAGGGTTCACTCAGGTAAATACTTGTGATGGAACGGGAAATAACTGTAACGTATCGGCATGGGGTAATTATGATGCTTCAAGAGTTGCCATCTGGAAACGTTATTATGATACATTACAAGTGAAATCACCGGGATCTTATGCTATTCTTGAACATTTTGCAGATAATACAGAAGAAAAGGAATTGTCTGATTATGGAATGTTGCTATGGGGCAATATGAATTTTAATTTCAGTGAAGCAACAATGGGATTTGTTTCCAATTCAAATCTTTCAGGTGCTTTATTTACCAGCAGAGGTTGGAACCAGCCAGGATTGATCGGATATAGTGAAAGTCATGATGAAGAAAGACTGATGTATAAGAACCTCAATTTTGGTAATTCAAGTGCTGGTTATAGTATTCGTAATACTACAACGGCTTTGGCAAGAAATGAAATGGGTGCTTCCTTCCTGTTAATGATGCCTGGTCCAAAAATGCTCTGGCAGTTTGGTGAAATAGGCTATGACTATTCTATCAATTATTGCCAGAATGGAACTATCAATAATAACTGTCGCTTAGATCCCAAGCCCATCAGGTGGGATTATCTGCAGGATGTTTATCGTAAACGTTTATATGATGTTCACACCGGACTATTGAAATTGAGAAGAGATCCTCTCTTTAAAAATGGGTTCGTTACAAACAGAGTGGAAAGCAGTTTGTCGCCAGCTTTCAAATGGCTTAAGCTTACAACCGATACTTCTAACATATTAGTGGTGGGCAATTTTGATGTAACAGCCACTACTGGTTCTGTAACATTCCAGAATGCAGGAACATGGTATGATTATTTTACCGGGAATACCATTACTGCTACAGGAGCTGTTCAGAATATCACTTTGCAGGCAGGCGAATACCATGTGTATGTTAACAGGAATGTGACCTTTCCATTAGCGAATGCACCTACACCTGTTATTGAACTTCCTTATAATGGAAAGAAAATCAGCTTGTCTGTTTACCCTAATCCAATCCGTCAACAAGCAACCATAGAGTACGAGGTGCCGGAAAGTGGTACTGTTCATTTGAGAATTGTCAATATGACGGGACAGCAAGTAGCAGTTATTTATAATGGTTTCCAACCAAAAGGAGTGCATAAGGTGGCTGCAAGCAATTTAACTGGACTCGGTAAATTGGCAAAGGGCACTTATTTCCTTCAGATGGAATTCAATCAAAAGAAACTGGTTCAAAAACTGGTTCTCGATTTTTAAAAAGCATCGATTATATTTGGAGCTATCATGACAACAGCGTCACAAAAAACGGTTAAGCAGCTCATTTCAGAGAACAGGGACTTTTTTAAGATTGCGATCTCTGTGGATTGTGTGATTCTTGGCTTTGAAAATAATGAACTGAAAGTATTACTGATCAGGTCTGACCTTGAAGAATATAAGGACAGATGGACCTTATTGGGTGACCTCGTTCGTCCCAATGAGGATTTAGATACAGCGCCATATAGGGTATTGAAAGAAAGAACAGGATTGGATGATGTGTATCTTGAACAGGTACATACATTTGGAGATCTGGATCGGCACCCAGCAGGACGTGTAATCACAACGGCTTATTATTCCCTGGTGAATATCAAGGATCATCAGTTAAAGCTGGAACATAACCAGCTGCACTGGCATCCTGTTAGGGAGACTTCCAATATGGCCTTCGACCATAAAAAGATTCTTGATACCTGTATGAAGCAATTGCAGGATAAGATCATGGAACATCCGATAGTATTCAATCTGCTTCCCGAAAAATTCTCACTCAGGGAATTGCAGTGTTTATATGAATCCATTCTCGAAATAAAACTCGACAGGAGAAATTTCAGGAAGAAATTCTTCCTGATGGATTGGTTGGTGGATGTAGATGAACTGGAAAAGGATGTGCCTCATCGCCCAGGGAAATTATATCAGTTCAATAGCCAGCGCTTTCCCAAAGTGGAATCGAAGCATACTGTAACAGCAGTGTAATTATTACTGGAAAAGAAATTATAAGGAACCCCCTTCAATCAATCGGGAGGGGACTGTCAGTTCCTGAACAAAGGTTTTTCCTCCCAGGTGATCCATCATTCTCTTCAATGCCAGTTTCCCCAGATCAAATCCACTTGTTTCAACATATGTAATTATAGGTTCGTACAGGCTTGGGATGAAGTTATTGTTGCAGATGGAAATAACTGATATGTCATTTGGTACAGAAAGTTTCATTTTCTGAATACCGCGCATAATACCTGTAAGTATTTCATCGCTCATACCGAATATGGTATCGGGTTTGTTTGTCATGATACAATACTCCCTTGTTATCTTTTCAGCTTCTTCCGGAGTGTTGGCATAGCATTCCAGCAATTGAATTCCGGTTGCAGATTGTGATAATGCTGCTGCAAAGGCTTTTTGTCTTTTTTGGGTTATCGATAACTCTGCATTCCCATAAATAGCCAATACCATTTTTTTGTTTTTGGCAATAACTGCCTGAGCGGCTAATGCTGCTGCTTCTGCATCGGCCAAACAAATTTTGTTACAGGCTTCGAAAGAAGGAACCTTATCAAAGAATATTACAGGTATATCTAGTTCATCCAGCTTGAGGAAGGGTTTTATGTCTTTTGTAAGGGAGGTGATAGACACGAAAACACCTGCCACCCTGTTAAGCCTGCATAATTTCAGGTTTTCAAATTCAATCATTGGATCATCGCCCGATTGAAGGATGAGAAGGGAATAGCCCAGTTTCCGGGCATCTTCTTCTACTGAGGCAATAAACGAATGGTAGAAATAATTCGAGATAACAGGTACAATCAGGCCAAAAATCTTGCTGCGGTTAGTCCTGAGGTTAATGGCATGAGTATTCGGTTCATATTCCAGCAGGGTGGCCAGTTCCATCACTTTTTGCTTGGTTTCCTCTGAAATATCGGGATGGTTCTTAAGGGCCCTTGAAACAGTAGAAATGCTCAGGTTCAGGCTCTGGGATATGTTTTTGAGGGTTGCTTTTGTACGCATGGCGTCGGTTAGCGGTTAATTAGGTCGAAAAGTTATCCACCGCAAACATTTGCGGAAACTTTTGCGCAAATGTTTGCGACGATTAAAGTTAAGGGATACCACCCATTGTTTTAATAGTTTTTTAATTTCCCTATTGAATTAAGGTGTGTGATTCTTTTCCCTTTGAAATCAAGCAGGTACAGCAGAATTTTAGCTCGTTTTCAACAATAGTGTATTTTGTTGGGGGCGGGAGTGAAGAGAGTAGCATGAATACCGGGACTGGGAAAAATCAGGCAGCGATTTTCGGATTTAGCTGTCTTAATTAAGGAGCCAGCGTGGATAAGTGAAAATGGCGGCTTGAATTTTACCAGTCTTGGTTTTCATCAACTTTTTCTAACTTTTTTGTGAGTTTTGTGTTAATTATTTTTTAAAACTCTAAAAAAAGAGTAGAATTGTGGTTCCTGTGTACTTGTTACACATTGCTATTTGTCTTTTTTAGATAACCATTTATAATCATTGTTTATGACCCTCAAACGACTGCTAACAGCCAGTATGCTGCTATTGCTTACTGTCGCTTTTTCTGTGTCGGCTTATGCCCAGGAGAAAGTGATTACAGGTAAGGTTACAGATTCTAAGGACGGTTCACCTGTTGTAGGTGCATCCGTTGTAGCGAAATCCTCTAATTCCGGTGGTACAACTACTGGTGCAGATGGATCCTTCAAATTAAGTGTGCCAACCAGCACAACTACTCTCCTCGTTTCTTATGTAGGTTATGGTACTCAGGAAATCTCAGTTGTCGGTAAAACTACCGTTGACGTGAGTCTTTCTGCGTCTGGATCTAACCTGAACGAAGTAGTTGTTGTAGGTTATGGTACTGCTCGCCGTAAGGACATTACAGGTAGCGTTGCTTCTGTAAAGTCAAAAGATTTCAACCAGGGTATCGTTACTGCACCTGATCAATTGATCCAGGGTAAAGTAGCTGGTGTTCAAATCATCAACAACTCTGGAGATCCCGGTGGTGCTACTACAGTACGTATCCGTGGTATCTCATCCATCCGTTCAGGTAACCAACCCCTGTTCGTAGTTGATGGAGTTCCTCTTTCTGGTGGTTCAGCTTCTCCAGGTTTGGGTACTGCTTTAGGTGGTGCTCCTGGCGATAACCCGCTGAACTATATCAACCCCAATGACATCGCTTCTATGGAAGTATTGAAAGACGCATCTGCTACCGCTATCTTCGGATCTCGTGGTGCAAATGGTGTTGTAATCATCAATACTAAAAGAGGTCAGTCTGGTGCTCCAAAAATTGATTTCTCTACTTCAGTAGGTGTTAGCAGCCTTTTGAAGAAACTCGACGTATTGAGTGGAGACGAGTTCCGCGCTACTTTGGCTAAGTATAGCCTTACAAGCGGAAACTTCGGTAAAAGTGTAGACGCCATGGATGCCATCACCCGCTCAGGTATTACTCAGAATCATAACATAGCTATCTCTGCCGGAAACGATGCAGGTCGCTATCGTTTGTCTGCAGGTTACCAAAATGTGGAAGGTATCATTAAGGAGTCTGGCTTTAAGAAATATACTGCTAACTTCTCTGGTAACTACAAATTCCTCGAAAACAAAAGACTTGGTTTGGATTTCAACATCCTTACTACTAATACAGTTAGGAATACAGCTCCAATTTCAAATGACGCAGGTTTCCAGGGTAGCTTAATTGCTAATGCCCTTCAGTGGAACCCAACTCATGATCTTAATTACACACAAGCTGTACCTATCGATCCAGCATTGGGTGCTACTACACTGAATCCTTTAGCAGTTTTGGCAGCTTATGACGACGTTGCGAATGTTACAAACATTCTTGCCAGCATCGCTCCAAGCTATAAGATCACAAACGATCTGGAATATAAGTTCCTTTATAGCCTTAACTATGCAAGAGGTGAAAGAAGAACTGAAATCCGTCGTTGGTTGAATATTCAAGGTAACAGAGGTTTTGGTCAGATTGCGAACAACCGCATGTTCAACCAAACACTGACTCACACCCTGAACTACAACAAGCAAATCACTTCAGATCTTAATTTCTCTGCTCTCGTAGGTTATGAATACCTGAAGTTTGATTATATCGGATCTGGTATGACAGCAAATAACTTTGTTGATTATCCTGGTATCAAGTATACAAACTACATGCAGAATGCTCCTGCTGCAGACCGTAGCATCTATTCATTCGCAGACCCAATTTCTGAATTACAATCAATCTTCGGTCGTATCAACGTAGGTTACAAGGATAAATACTTCCTTACTGCTACAGTACGTCGTGATGGTTCTAATAAATTCGGTACTAACAATAAATATGGTGTGTTCCCATCAGTTGCTGCGAAATGGAATATCAGCGGTGAAGACTTCCTTGCTGGTAACAGTTTCGTGAACAACCTTTCATTGAGAGCTAGCTGGGGACAAACTGGTAATCAGGAATTCCCTTCTTCTGCTCCTTTACGTGTAGTAAACATCGGTCAGGGTCCTAACCAGGAAGTAGCGAGTTTGGAAAACCAGGATATTCGCTGGGAAACCAATACACTTGCTAATATCGGTTTAGATTTCGCATTGATGGATAGCCGCATTACCGGTTCTATCGACTATTATACTCGTAAAACAACTGATCCTATCTTCCAACAAGTAGTTACTCAGCCTGGTCCACCATTACGTTTCTGGACTAACCTCGATGGTCAGATCGTAAACTCTGGTATTGAGTTGGCTGTTAACGCTGGTATCATCCGTACTAAAGACCTTAACTGGAACTTTGGTGTGAATGCTGCCTTCCAGAAGAATGAGTTGCAAGATTTCGTTGGTGCTATCGAAACTGGTGGTTTGAGTGGTCAGGGTATCTCTGGTGCCACTTCACAACGTCTGGTTAGCGGTCAGCCTATCAACGTATTCTACCTCCGTACATTCCAGGGAATTGATAAAACAACTGGTCAAAGTAATTATAAGCTGAATACTGACGGTAGCGATAACCTCGATTACGTAGGAAATCCAAACCCTAAGACTGTTCTTGGTATCACAACCGACCTTTCTTACAAGAAATGGTTCCTTGCTATCAACATGAATGGCGCATTCGGACATTCACTTTACAACAATACCGCGAATTCTGTGTTACCTATCGGTAATATCATCGGCGGAAGGAATATTGCGAAATCAATCATCGGTGGTGCTGTACAAGAAAGTACTTCTAACCCACTGGCTCCTTCTACCCGTTACCTTGAAAAAGGAAACTACCTGAAATTGGCTAACGCAACAATTAGCTACCGTTTAGGTAATCTCGGTGTTATAAAGAATGCTAACCTGGCTCTGACTGGTCATATTGTCACTTACCTTTAGTTTATAATTTATAAATGATAAGAATTATGAAGAATCTAAAACTTATAATGCTGTTGATAGTAACGGTATTTAGCTTCGCCTGTACTAAGTTGGAGCAAACCCAACGTGGCGCGTTAAATATTGAAAGCAGCAGCGTAAACCCTGCAGGTCTTTTGCAGAGTGCTTACGAAAGTCTGAATAACCCTATTCAGGATCAGTCCAGGTTCTGGGCTGCCTCTGAACATACTACTGACGAAGCAGTTGGACCTACTCGTGGACCAGACTGGGATGATAACGGCGTATGGCGTGTATTGCACTCTCATAGCTGGAATGCAGACCATGGCTTCTTAAGGGATACTTACAGAGAATTGCTCCAAACTCAGTTCGCTGCATCAAGCGTATTGGATAAGAGCCCATCAGCTCAACAAGCTGCTGAAGCTCGTTTCATCCGCGCTTATTCTACTTTCTGTGTTCTTGATGGTTGGGATCAGGTTCCTTTCCGTTCTGATTTATCAGATCTGAAAAAATTACCTGAAACTAAAAAAGGTTCTGCTGCTGCTGATTTCATCATCAGCGAGTTGAACGCAATCATCAATGATTTGCCAGCTACTTCTATCATCAAAGCAAATAAGAACGCTGCACGCGCTCTGCTGATGAAATTGTATCTGAACAAAGGTGTTTATGCTAACAGGGCTGCTCCAACATTTGCTGCTGCAGACATGAATCAGGTTATAGCTTTGGCTGACCAGATCACTGGTTATACACTTACACCTAACTTCTACGATAACTTCAGCCCTGATAACTCAGCTAAATCAAAAGAAATTATCTGGGCTCTTGAAAACACCAATGGTGTTCGTGGTGGTAACATGCAATCACGTTGGTATTGCACTTTGCACTACAACCAAAGACCTAGCGGTTGGAATGGTTTCACTACCCTTTCTGACTTCTATGATAAGTTCGAAGCTTCTGACAAACGCAGAGGTGATACTTACACTGGTGTTACCAATGTATCTGGCTTGAGAGTAGGTTTACTGGTTGGTCAGCAATTTGACCAAAACGGTGTAGCTCTTAAAGACAGAAGCGGTGCTCCTTTGTCTTTCACTCGTGAAGTGAAACTGAAGGAAACTGGTTCTAACCTCGAGGTTACCGGTATCCGTGTTATCAAGTATCCTCCTGATTATGTAAAGGAAGGTCCTTCTGAAAATGAATATGTAGTATTCCGCTATGCCGACGTATTACTGATGAAAGCAGAAGCTCTGCTGAGAACAGGTAATGCTGCTGGTGGTCTCGCAATCGTTAACCAGATCCGTACCGCTCGCGGTGCAACTCCACTGGCTTCTTTAACAGCAGACAATCTGCTCGATGAAAGAGGACGTGAATTGTATTGGGAAGGTTGGAGAAGGAATGACCTGATCCGTTTCGGTAAATTCCTTAATGCTTGGCAAGAGAAAGCCGCTTCTACTGCAGAGCGTCTTCTGTTCCCAATCCCTAACGAACAATTAGCTGTTAACCCTAATCTGACTCAGAATCCAGGGTACAACAAATAATCTATTCTTCTTAATAGAGAGCAAAAGGGTCATAGTTTTATGACCCTTTTGCTTTGTGAGCAAAGTCAAAATTGAAAAGTAAAAAGTCAAAAACTGGAACTCGGAGAGGCGCACTTATTTTTTGACTTTTTACTTTTGACTTTTGAATTTATTGGTTTTTTACTAAACTGGAGGTTGTATAAGGTCTCCAACCTTATAAGGTTGGAGACCTTATACAACCTCTTTTCAAACATTCTGGTTGTAAAACCCTGTAATTGTCAGGTTTTGCCATGGCAATTCAGAATGAAACCTCATTCAAAATGGCCCGGATTTTTTTACTTCTGTTAACCTATTTTAGGACCATTCAAATGTTGTAATTCAGTGTAAATAAGGGAAATTTGCTTTCGAATCAATCGCCGCTTAATATTCGTCGCTGTATGAAATTGGAGATAAAAATTGTTGTACTATTTTCTTGTATAAGCAGCTTACTCGTAAGCTCCTGTACACAATCGGAAAAACCCCGCACCGATACACTTTTCGAAAAGAAAGAGAATACGGGTATCTCATTCGTGAATAAGGTTTCAAATACCAAAGACTTCAATATTTTCAGTTACAGGAATTTTTATAATGGTGGTGGAGTAGCAGTAGGCGATTTGAATAATGACGGACTTGCCGATATCTTCTTCACTGCTAACATGAGCAGTAATAAACTCTATCTCAATAAAGGAGCATTTCAATTTGATGATATTACCGAAAAAGCCGGTATAAGTAAGGAAGAACAATGGAGTACAGGAGTAGCCATGGTGGATATAAATAGCGATGGCTGGCTCGATATTTATGTTTGTAATGCCGGATTCATAAACGGCCAAGCTCCAACCAGTAAGTTATACATCAACAATCACAACCTTACATTCACTGAATCGGCTGAAAGCTATGGCCTTTCCAATAAAGGCGGCTATGCCACACATGCAGCCTTCTTTGATTATGACCTCGATGGAGATCTCGATTGCTTTATCATCAACAATAGCTTTATACCCGTTAACACCCTTAACTACGCTAATAAAAGAAACTTACGGGCTAAAGACTGGCCTGTTGCCGATTACCTAAAAGGCGGTGGTGATCGTTTCCTTAGAAATGACAATGGCAAATTCACCGATATAAGCCAGGAAGCGGGTGTTTATGGAAGCCTTATAAGTTTTGGATTAGGAGTAACTGTAGGCGATATCAATGGAGATCATTATCCTGATGTATATGTATCGAACGACTTTTTTGAAAGAGACTATCTCTATATAAACCAGAAGAACGGCACCTTCAAAGATGAACTCGAAAGCTATATGCAGCATATCAGTCACTCTTCAATGGGTGCGGATCTTTCAGATATAAATAACGACGGTTACCCCGACCTGTTTGTAACAGAAATGCTTCCTGATGATGACTACAGATTAAAGACCACCACTTCATTTGAAAATACCGATGTGCAACAATTGAAAGTGAAAACCGGATTCTTTTTCCAGTTCATGCAGAACACTCTTCAGGTGAATAATCGGGACGGTAAATTTTCGGAAACCGCTTTTTTTAGTGGAGTTGCCGCTTCCGACTGGAGCTGGGGTGGTTTGATATTTGATGCGGATAATGATGGCTTATCTGATATTTATGTTTGCAATGGTATCTATAACGATGTGACCAATCAGGATTTCATCGACTTCTTCGCTAACGATGTTATTCAAAAGATGGTACTTACCGGTCAAAAGGAACAAGTGGAGGAGATCATCAACAAAATGCCCTCACAGCCATTAGCCAACAAAGCTTTTCATAACCTCGGGCATCTGAAATTTGCTGATAAGGCTGCAGGTTGGGGAATGGGAGATCTATCATTTTCAAATGGCGCCGCTTATGGCGATTTGGATAACGATGGTGACCTCGATGTTGTAGTCAATAATGTAAATGAGCAGGCATTTGTATTCCAGAATAAAAGCCGCGAACAGAATAAGAACAATTTCATAGGCGTATCACTAAAAGGAAAGGATAAGAACACCTTTGCAATTGGCTCCACTGTAAAGATATTTACTGGTACAGAAATTATTACCCGCGAATTGATTCCTACAAGAGGCTTTCAATCATCGGTAGATTATAAAATAATTGCTGGTATAGGAAATAAGGAGGCCGACTCTATAATTATAGAATGGCCCGACCGCAGCTTCAGTAAATTATTAAAGCCAGCAAGTAATAAAGTTCATGTATTCGACTGGAAAGAAGCTAATGGGGTATTACCTGAAATGAAACCCAATACAATTCCTTCGCTATTGCAATTACAGACTTCCAACTTTGATAAGCATGTGGAAGATGGTTTCATAGATTCTTACTACGACCGAAATATTCCTGTGATGTTATCTCACGAAGGACCAAAAGCCGCCGTTGCTGATGTGAATGCAGATGGACTTCCGGATATCTATATTGGAGGCGCCACCCGTCAGCCTGGCCAATTATATCTTCAAACCAACACTGGATTTGTAAAGAAAACCGAACCCGTTTTTGAACAGTTTGCAGATTTTGAAGATGCCGCCTTGTTGTTTTTTGATTGTGATAAAGATGGTGATCAGGACCTTTTTGTTGGATCAGCCGGAAATAACAGGGATGATGGAAGTCCGCAATTGCAAGACAGGTTATATCGCAATGATGGAAAAGGGAATTTCACCTATGATAGTCTTGCGTTACCCAAAACAGGAACAAATAATGCTGTTGTGGCCGCAAATGATATAGATAATGATGGTGATTTGGATTTATTTGTTGGAAGCAGAAGTATATCCTTTAATTATGGTCCCGACCCCAAAAGTTATTTGTGGTTAAATGATGGCAAGGGACAATTTACTGATGTAACAAAACAACAAGCTCCACTATTAGAGACATTGGGATTGATTACAAGTGCTGAATGGGTGAATGTAATGGGGGATGCCACAAAAGAGTTAGTGGTTGTTGGAGAATGGATGGCACCACGTATATTTTCATTGGATAAAGGACAGTTGAAGGAAGCGACTACCAATCTTGGCAATTTATCAGGATGGTGGCAATCAATGTCGAGTGCCGATTTGGATGCTGATGGTGATATGGACCTGGTTCTTGGAAATATTGGAGAGAATTTTTACCTGCAGCCCGATTCTGCAAAGCCGGTAAAAATGTGGATGAACGATTATGATAAGAATGGCTCTGTTGAAAAAATAATTACCAGAACAATTGCCGGAAGGGATATGCCGGTTTTCCTTAAGAGAGAACTGACAGATCAATTGGTATCTATCAAGAAACAGAATTTGAAATATGAAGAGTTCGGCAAAAAATCAATACAGGAATTATTTACAGCAGATGTGATAAAGGAATGTAAGGTGAAGCTTTTCAATTATAACAGCTCCTGTATTGCCTATAACGATGGTAATGGAAACTTTACTATTCAGAGATTACCAATGAACTGGCAGTTTTCTTCTGTAAATACCATTTTGAGTACAGATATAAATGGAGATGGCAGGCCGGATCTGGTTGCAGGGGGCAATCGATTTGACCTTTTACCTCAATTCTGCAGACTGGATGCAAGTTTTGGACATTTACTTATCAATAAAGGTGATAAGAAATGGGATGAGCTTCCATCTGCACAATCGGGTTTGTTAATAAGAGGACAGCTGCGTGATATAGTTGAATGGAAATCAAAATCAGAGAGATTCCTGTTATTCCTTCAAAATGATGACCTCCCTCTGTTATATAAGATAGCTCAACCTAAAAATCAAAATCCTGCTGGCAAATAAGAACCTTTCATTTTTGAATGGAATTCATCAGCAATACGATTCATGAATCATAGCATCTCATATAAAATTCGCAGATATAGAAAGGGCACAGGCTTCTTATTCGCTTCTGTATTATTCTTTATAGTTTCTTGTAAGAATGAAGTGAAGCAGGAACCTGTATTTGAAGTATTGAGTAAAGAGAACACCGGGTTAGACTTTACCAATAAGCTAATACCTACGCCAGCCTTCAATATGTTCAAGTACATGTACTTCTATAATGGAGCTGGTGTGGGGGCTGGTGATTTCAATAATGACGGGACAGTCGATTTATTTTTTGCTTCCAATCAGGGTGACAGTAAAATGTTCATTAACAAGGGTGGATTACACTTCGAAGATGTAACTGATAAATCGGGTATACCAAAAGATGGCGGATGGTCAACAGGTGTTTCTGTTGTAGATATAAATAACGATGGTTTACTTGATATATATCTCTGCCGCGTTGGGAATTTTGAAAGTCTGAAAAGCCATAATCTATTATTGGTCTGTACTTCAATAACAAAAGAAGGAGTACCTGTTTATAAAGAAGTGTCAAAGGAGTATGGTCTTGATTTTTCAGGATTCAGCACACAAGCGGCATTCTTCGATTATGATCTGGATGGTGATCTGGATATGTATTTGTTGAACCACTCACTTCGTTTTAATGGAACATTTGCTGAAAGACAATCTTATTCCAACACTTATGATAGTTTAGCTGGTGACAGGTTTTACAGAAACGAAAATGGGAGGTTTACAGATATTACAAAATCATGTGGCATCAATAGCTCAATCATTGGATATGGATTAGGTATTGCCATTTCAGATGTTGATCTTGATGGATATCCTGATCTGTATATCGGTAATGACTTCCATGAAAACGACTACCTGTATATCAATCAGCATAATGGTACTTTCAAGGAAGAGCTTACTTCAAAAATGATGCATACCAGTCAGTTCTCTATGGGAGTGGATATGGCTGATGCTGATAATGACGGCTATTCTGAAATCATTTCAATGGACATGCTGCCAAGCGATCCATATATCCTGAAGCGGTCATTAGGAGAAGATGCCTACGATATATTCCAATTCAAGATTGGACATGGGTATCACTATCAGTATGCCAGGAATAATCTTCAATGGAGAAGGGAGAATGGTTTATACAGTGAAGTCGGGTTGTATGCAGGTATATATGCCACCGACTGGAGCTGGGCTCCTCTATGGATGGATTTCAATAACGATGGTAAAAAGGACCTCTTCATTTCAAATGGTATTCCGAAACGATTGAATGATATTGATTATGTAAACTATGTGTCGAACGAAGAATGGCAACAGAAGATTCGGGAAAACAGATTAGAAGATAAGGACATGGCATTGGTCAATAAGTTTCCTGAAATAAAATTGCCAAACCAGTTTTTTGAGAATAATGGCCAGCTTTCTTTTTCAAGTATCAATACACAGGTTAAGAATGATAAGCCAACATTTTCAAATGGGGCCATATATGCCGACCTTGATAATGATGGCGATCTTGATATAGTTGTGAATAATATAGACGATCCGGTTCTGGTATATAAGAATACAGCAAATGATAAGAAGGATAAACCTTCTGTTCAATTGAAATTAAAAGGTCCGGCTGGAAACCTGAACGCCATTGGTTCAAGATTGGTGGTATTTAGCGGGAAGGAAGTACAGACCTATGAAAAATACCCAGTACATGGTTTTCAGTCGAGCATGGAAATTCCTTTACAAGCTGCATTGGGAAAATCAGTTCCTGATTCTGTGGTGTTGATCTGGCCCGACAATCGCTATCAATTATTGAAATGGGATTCAGCAACCCGTAATATCTCTCTCAGCTATCAACCATCACTTCCGTTCTTCAATTTCAAATCTCTTACTGATCGCTTTCATTCAATAGCGCCAGTTATGGAAGATATTACATTTTCGGTGCAGTTGAATTATAAGCATGAGGAAAACCCGTTTGTAGAGTTCGACAGGGAGCCGCTGATTCCGCATATGGTATCGCGTGAGGGGCCAGCACTGGCAATTGCAGATATCAATGCTGATGGACTTGAAGATGTATTTGTAGGTTCCTCTAAAACTTTTAATCCAGCTGTTTTTCTTCAACAACCAGGGAATAAGTTTCTTAAAACCCAACAGCCATCTTTGGAAAAGGATAGTATGTTTGAAGAAACCAGTGCCTGCTGGGTGGATGTAAATGGCGACAAGACGCTTGATCTGGTAGTTGCTAGTGGCGGTAACGAATATTATGGGGAAGATGTACATCTTACTCCAAGGATTTTCCTGAACGATGGCAAGGCCAATCTTTCTGAATTATCCAATGCTTTTGGAAAGCTTTATCTAACGGCTTCTGTTATCATTCCATACGATTTTACAGGAGATGGTAATATCGATTTGTTTGTAGGAGGAAGAGCCGTGCCTTGGGAATATGGTGAAGTGCCCAATTCCTACTTGTTGGCTAATGATGGAAAGGGACATTTTACAGATGTTACTTCCACCTTCGCTTCTTCATTATCAAAAATCGGTCTTGTCACAAATGCCAGCTGGGTGGATATGGATAAGGATGGCAGGAATGACCTTATACTTTCATTGGAGTGGGGTGGCATAGTTGCTTTTATGAATAAGGGTAAGTCGTTTCAACAAAAGAATATCACAGATAAAAAAGGCTGGTGGCAATTCTTAACTCCTTGTGATGTTGATGGGGACGGAGATATGGATCTGTTAGCTGGAAACCTCGGTTGGAATAGCCGACTCAAAGCTTCTCCGGAAAAACCTGTTCGCTTGTACTATCAGGATTTTGACGGAAATGGAAAGAATGAACAGATACTCACTTATTATATCGGCGACCGGGAATTACCCTTTGCAAACAAAGAGGAATTGCAAAAGCAGCTGCCAGGATTGAAAAAACAGTTTTTATACGCAGAAGACTTTGCTAAAGCAGACTTGTCTGCTTTATTAGGAGCGGAAAATTTAAAGAAGGCAAGTGTTTTATCTGCTGATTATTTCTCGAGTGCCATTCTTATCAATAAAGGAGATATGAATTTTGAAGTGCAGGCCCTTCCTTGGCAAGCGCAGTTATCGATATATAAAGATGCTGTTGTGAGTGATGTAAATGCTGATGGCAAACCCGATTTCATTCTGGCCGGAAACTTCTATGATTCGAATATTCAGATGGGTCGTTACGATGCCGATTATGGAACGGTGCTGATAAATAAGGGGAATGGCCAGTTTATTCCAGAAACCATTCAAGGGCCTTTATTGAGATCACAATACAGGCATATACAACCGATAACTATCGGCCAGCAGAAAGCATTTGTTTGGGCAGCTAATAATGACAGTCTACGAGTAATAAGATTACAGAACAGGTAAGCAGATAGAGCTTATCCATTTTGTACTGTCTGATTCTTTTGAACGGTCAGTTATCAATTGAGCAAAAGGAATTGCAACGGTGGTAAACTGGAAATCAGCCTTAAACCGATCCATCTGGTAAAACGCATCAAGTGTCTTTGTCATTCCTCCTGAAAACTGTCCTACTAGTATATTCCCCATTACCATTCTCTTCAATTCAATATCTCCTTTTCCTTTCAACAATTTATTTGTCGGAATTCCAACCATAACATTGTACTGTTTCTTATCCACTTCCATCAAATTGAGCATCGGGTAATTGGTGGCGGTAGCATTTTCGGAAGCTATATAGGCCTGAAGTTTATTTACCAATCCGTAAATATCATCAGTAGTAGGCAGATGGTCGAACTGAGCTCTTGTTGACACCAGTACAGTATCTTTTACCGTCAGTTTCTCAATCTTCATTCCGTATATATTCTCTTTTTTATCGGCATAAGTTTTCAATGCCAATAAAAGATCGGTCATGTTTTCTTTTAATGCTACAGCAGCGCGGTATTGTTGTACTCTTTTGATGGGGTTGAATCCAGCATTGGTTTGGCAAGTCCATTCTACAATCGAAGAATCTGGTTTCAATTGAACCATTTGTAATTTGGTGCTTAAGGCACTATCTGTAAAGCCTGCCGCAATCTCTACAAGGTTATACGAGCTTCCAGACACGTCGAATGTTTGTCCTTTATAAATAGCTGCAGCTGCTGAGTCTGATTTCTTTTCAGGCCACCATTTACTAAGGGCTTTGTTTGTTGCCAGAAGCTCTGTTATTCTTGGGGCCGAAGCTTCGATACTAACTGCAGATGATATAGTAAGGGTTGTTGGAATCAAAAAATAGATACCTGCAATTACCAGGGCTAATATGAAGAGGAGTAACCAAAACAGTTTTTTCATAATATATATGCTATGTGCTGAGGGTGCAAATTAAAGTATATCAAGGGCGTGGCATAGCCCGTTAACACATTGTTTATGTTTTTTTCAATTCACGTTTTGCTGGTGCTCGATGATAAAACCGATAAGCTCTTCCAATGAAATATCGATTCGGGAAAGGGCGTCATTTATATCATCGCGACTCACCTGTGCAGCAAAAGAGACTGTCTTCAGTTTTTTGAGGATGCTTTTCGCATCCAACCCTTCGTAACGGGTAGGTCTGATCAAAGCTGCGGCATGTATGAACCCTGAAAGTTCATCAAATGCATAGATCATCTTATCCATCCTGGTTTCGGGTTCTACTCCGAAGTACTTGGGACCATGGGAAGCAATGCAATGAATCAGTTCGGGGTCTATTTCCCTTCTTTCTAATTCTTCTATGATGATGCGGCAATGGTCGTTGGGATATTTCTCCCAATCGGCGTCGTGTAGCAAACCGGCTAATTCCCATTTGAGGGCTGTTTTTTCGTCGGCTCCTTCTTTTTCGATGGCCCAGGCCTTCATTACCGCCGCCACCTGTTTCATATGCAGGCGAAGGCGTTCGTTGGGCACCCATTCGTTCAGAAGAAGGTTGGCTTCTTCGAGAGTCATTAATCGGCCGGCATTGGCCGGATTGCCGAAAACGGATCGTCCTATTAAGTGTGTTGGCATAGCGCTGTAAATATACAGCAAGGCTGATTTTTTTAGGAATTTGGGCCTTTTGAGTGGTTCCGAGAGGCTGAAAACTGTGATGGTTTAAAAAACTTGTCAAAAATTTTATTGAAAATCAATTGATTGCAAAGATGTGATCTAAAAATATGTTGTAAATATTTGGCAATAAGGTAGGTAGAAGGCTATCTTTGCGACCCCTTAATAATCGAGGAAAAATTCCGGGTTTATTTTGAGGAAATCAGAAAAGCGGGATCTCGCTTCTGTTTTTAATTTTTTAATCGGCCGGGGAGTTAATAAAGAAGACCACCGGCACAACACTTTTCAGAATGAGTAAACTTCATTTTACTACAAAACATGCTAACGCGGCTACCGTGCAACGCAACTGGTACGTTGTAGACGGTACCAATCAAACCGTAGGACGCATGTGTGCTAGGATCGCTGCTGTTCTTCGCGGGAAGAACAAAGCGTACTATACGCCACATGTTGATTGCGGAGACTATGTAATTATCATCAATGCCGATAAGGTGAAATTCACCGGCAACAAGATGGATGAAAAAGAGTACATCACCTTCTCAGGATATCCTGGTGGTCAGAAGATCGAGATCGCGAAGGACCTGTTGAAGCGTCGTCCTGAAGCACTTTTGGAAAGAGCCGTTAGGGGGATGTTACCTAAGAACCGTCTGGGTCGCAAGATGATCAAGAAATTGTTCGTGTATGCAGGTGCCGAGCATCAACATACAGCTCAGCAACCAAAAGACCTGAAGTTCTAATCCCTAATCTCCAATTACAAATTCCAAAATAAACATAATGGAAAAGCAAAAAAATGGTGTTGGTCGTCGTAAAGAAGCTGTGACAAGGGTATTCCTTTCAAAAGGAACCGGTAAGATCACAGTTAACGATAAAGACTATAAAGAATATTTTTCACTGGTATACCTGCAAAATCAGGTTGAATTGCCATTGAAAACAGCTCAGGCCCTCGACAAATTTGATGTAAAGATCAATGCAGCGGGTGGTGGTATCAAAGGTCAGGCAGAAGCAGCTAAGCTCGGTATCGGCCGTGCATTGGTTGAACTGACTCCTGATTTACGTCCTGCTTTAAAAGCAGCTGGGGTGTTGAAACGTGATCCACGTTCTGTTGAGCGTAAGAAATTCGGTCACAAGAAAGCTCGTCGTAGCTTCCAGTTCAGCAAACGTTAAGGTTATCCTGTTGCGTTTCAAATTTTCAAATTGTCAAATTCACAAATCATTCAAATGGAAAATAACACTTCTCTTCAACAACAACTTTTGGAAGCCGGTGTACATTTTGGTCACCTCCGGAAGAAGTGGAACCCTAAAATGCTGCCTTACATCTTTGCAGAAAAGAAAGGTATTCATATCATAGATCTTAACAAGACTACTGAAAGTCTTCAGGAAGCAGCTGCCGCTTTGAAACAAATGGCACGTAGCGGAAAGAAGATCATGTTTGTAGGAACCAAGAAGCAAGCGAAAGAAATCGTTTTGGAATGTGCACGTAAAGTGAACATGCCTTACGCAACAGAACGTTGGCTTGGTGGTATGCTTACTAACTTCAACACCGTTCGTAAGAGCGTGAAGAAGATGCAAAGCATCGACAAGATGTTGAACGACGGTAGCGCAGAAAGCCTTACCAAGAAGGAAAAACTCACATTAGGTCGCGACCGCGATAAGATGGATAAAGTATTAGGTGGTATCGCCCAGTTGGGTCGTGTTCCAGCTGCTTTGTTCATCATCGATATCGGACATGAGCATATCGCTTTGGCTGAAGCTAAGCGTTTAGGCATCATGACCTTCGGAATGGTGGATACCAACTGCGATCCAAATCGTGTTGATTTCCCTATCCCATCAAATGATGACGCTACAAAATCAATCGCTATCATCACCCAATATATCACTGCCGCTATCGCAGAAGGTTTAGCTGAAAGGCAAGCCGCTAAAGAAGAGGAAGTGGAAGAAACAGGAGATGATGACAAGGAAAAGAAAGCAGCTCGTTTGCTGGCAGAAGCTGAGGCCGAAGGTGGTCGCGGTGGAAGAGGTCGTGCAGCGGGTGGTGCTGGTGCTCCTAAGCGTCGTACTCCGGGCGGACCAAGTCGTCGTCCAGGTGGCGGCCGATAAGAACGTTTAAGGTTTAAGGGTTTAAGGTTTAAGGTTCTTAAGTGGATCATTCCTTATACTTATAAAACACTTGAATGGATAAAGGAGATGCTGATTGTGAATGAGAACGGTGGTTGAGAGCACAGCATTTTCAAATTTTCAAATTATTAAATTTTCAAATTATCATGTCTACTGTAACTATCTCAGCAGCCGATATCAATAAACTCCGTCAGGCAACTGGCGCAGGTATGATGGATTGTCGTAAAGCCTTAACAGAATCAAACGGTGATTTTGAAGCGGCTATCGACTGGTTGCGTAAGAAAGGTGCTAAAGTGGCTGCCCTCCGTGGCGACCGCGAAGCAAAAGAAGGTGTGGTTCTTGCAAAGACCACTGCCGATAACAAAACCGGTATCACTGTTTGCGTAAGTTGCGAAACCGACTTCGTAAGTAAGAATGCTGATTTCGTTGCTTTCGCACAAACTATTGCTGATGCAGCAATCGCTAATAATGTAAAAAGCATCGATGAGCTCAATAACGTTTCTATTAACGGCGCTAAAGTTGCCGAACTGGTAAACGATAAACTGGCTTCTATCGGTGAAAAAATCGGTATCACTAAGTTTGAACGTATCGATGCTGCTTATGTAGCTTCATACATTCACGGTGCAAACCGCATTGGTGTACTGGTAGGTATGGATAAGGAAGCTGCAGAAGCAGGTAAAGACGTAGCAATGCAGATCGCTGCTATGAACCCAGTTGCTGTTGATGCTTCTTCAGTTCCTGCTACTACTGTAGAAAGAGAGCGCGCTATCGTTACCGACCAAATCAAGAACGATCCTAAGATGGCTGGTAAGCCAGATGAGATGATCGCTAAGATTGCAGAAGGTAAACTGAACTCCTTCTTCAAAGAAAGCACATTGCTCAGCCAGGCTTTCGTAAAAGATAGCAGCAAGAGCGTTGGTGATTACCTGAAGGGTGCTGGTGATGTGAAAGTGTTGGAGTTTAAAAGAGTGGCTTTAGGATAAGATCCTTTGCCTTCGATATAGAAAGGGAACCTTATGGGTTCCCTTTTTTTGTATTTATTAAAAAGTCAAAAGTCAAAACAAGCGCAACAGTCGGAGTACCAATTTTGACTTTTGACTTTTTAATTTGGTTGTAAAGGAGTTGTATAAGGGTTGTAGGAAGTTGTATAAGGTTGTAGGAGGTTGTAAAAGGTCTCCAACCTTATAGGTTGAGACCTTTTACAACCAAAACTGAAAAGTCACGAATTTTGAAGTTGTACAACTTCAATTTATAAAATAATACTCTGTTGCTGGCGCCTAAATCATTTGCTTTTAGTTCAATACAAAGTCAATTAAAAGGGTACTAATAAATAATCTGCAATTGTATTGAGTATCGATAATTTACAACTTAGGTTGTGTAAGGTCTCCAACTCCATAAGGTTGAGACCTTATACAACCTCTTAGCTTTTGCCTTCAAAATTTCAACGTCAAAAGTCAAAATAAAAGTCAAAACCAGTGCAACAGTCAAAGAGCAATTTTGACTTTTGACTTTTTAATTTTGAATTATTGATTATTGCTAAAGCGGATAGCTTAAGAGTAAATTAGTATCTCCAACAAACATCTGTTTTTGTATCTTCGTCCCGACTAATTCTACCTACATGCAGCCTACTTACAAACGCATCCTTCTCAAACTTTCCGGTGAATCATTAATGGGCGATAAGAATTTCCGGTATGGATCCCGTGGTGATTGAAAAATACGCCCGCGATATCAAGGAGATTGTTGACATGGGCGTTCAGGTGGCAGTGGTGATTGGTGGTGGTAATATTTACAGGGGCATGAATGAGGGGGAGACGGGTATCGAGCGCGCTCATGGCGATTATATGGGCATGCTGGCTACCGTAATCAATGGAATGGGCTGTTCAGGCCATGTTGGAGAAAGTAGGGGTTTATACAAGGCTGCAAAGCGCTATTAAAATGGAACAGATTGCTGAACCTTATATACGCCGCAGAGCTATCAGACACGTTGAAAAAGGCCGTGTGGTGATCTTCGGTGCAGGTACAGGTAATCCATATTTCACAACAGATACAGCAGGCTCTTTAAGAGCCATCGAAATACAAGCCGATGTAATCCTCAAAGGCACCCGCGTTGATGGTATCTACACTGCCGATCCAGAGAAAGATCCTACAGCAACCCGCTTCGATACCATCAGTTTCCAGGAGTGTATCACTAAGAAATTAAAGGTGATGGACATGACAGCCTTCACCCTTTGCATGGAAAATAACCTCCCGATCATCGTTTTCGACATGAATAAACCAGGCAATTTGCGCCGGGTAGTGATGGGAGAGAAAGTTGGTACCCTTGTAAAAGGTTGATTAGTAAAACCTTAAAATTTATTAAGGGTAAACGCTTGCAGATTCCAGCTTTAGATATTACTTTTCCCTTCTGAAAAACCACCAGCCAACGGTGGTTTTATTATTTACCCTCGCTATTCAAATCCATTGGAAAACGGTTTACTATTTTAATCCCGAAAAACCGGATTAAAGCTTATTTCCGAACCGTTATGAATACGAACCTCTTCATCCTTGGGCTACAAATCAGTTTAGTGGAGATCATCATCTTCCAACTAGGCGCAGCTATACTTGGATTTGCCATACACTTCTTCATCACCAGCAAGAAGAATATCAAAATTGAAAAAGCTCCTGAATCAGACGGCATCAGCGATGCTGATGAATGGCGTTTGAAATATTACGAAGAACTCGACATGCACGAGAAGCGTCAGGAGAAACTCGAAAAAGAACTGGATGCCGCCAAACAGATAGAAGAACAACTGGAAGAGGAGTTAGAGGAAATGAGATTGAACACTAGAAGGATTTTAGAAGAGCAATCAAAAAAACCAGCTGCCACTCCGGCAATGGATTATATCGAAAAACTGCAGTCTGCTCAACACGACCTGTTTGAACATAATCACCGCATAAGTCTTTTGCTGGAACAGATAGATATGCTTAAGGCTTCTGAGCAAAAGCATCATGATATACTGAAGGATAACGAACAGCTTCATGCACAGTTAAGGGAGATGCGTAAATCCTTAAGTGATAAGGAAAGTGAGATAAGACAAATCAGACAGCAGAACGACCTTAGCAAGGAAATGCACGACCGCCTGGATAAAGCCTATGGTGAATTCAATTCACTGCAGGAAAAGATCCAGAAAGTTGAAACACATATTGTACAGCCTCAGCATCGTCATTTTGAGTTTGATGAATTACAGCAATCATATTTCAAGCTCACAAAAGATTTTGATGAACTGAAGCTCAAGTATCTTTCCATGATGGAAGAGAACCAGCGTCTCACCCGATTACTGGCGGATGCTGAAGACAAACTCCGCGAAGCCAATTTCCAAAGGCAACAACTGATGAAGAAGGTTGGGTTCCTCGAAGAACTTAATAATGATCTTCAACAGGTAGCAGAAAACAATAAGAAGCTCGAGAACCAGTTGCGCCGTATTGGTGAGATTGAATCGATGCTGGCAAGGGTTTCTGCTCAGAAGGGCCAGGATTTCAATACCAATCTGTAAACAATAGATTTTTACAGCAACATGTTTCCGTAGAGATTTAAGAGAGGTATTGATTAATAAGATAGCCTTCTAAAAGCAAAGAAATTCCTTCCTGCCTTCCCGGTCCAAAATCTTCACTAAATCTTCAACGCAAAAGCTGCATTCGCAAGCTATAAGTTAATTTTGAAGTCATTCATAAGTAAACCTCTTTTACATGGCTTCATTGGCAGATATCCGGAAAGATTATATTCTCCACTCATTATCAGAAAAAGACGTTGCTGCTGATCCTTTCAGGCAATTTGCTATTTGGTGGCAGGAAGCAGAGACTTCAGGCATTGATGAAGTGAATGCTATGACGCTGGCAACAGCTTCAGCCGAAGGTGTGCCCTCTGCCCGCATTGTACTTTTAAAGGGATATGATGAAAGAGGATTTGTATTCTTCACCAACTATGAAAGTTATAAAGGCAAAGACATATTGGAGAACCCGAGAGCTTGCCTTGTTTTCTTTTGGAAGGAATTAGAAAGGCAGGTAAGGATAACCGGTATAATTGAAAAAGTTTCCGCTGCTGAAAGTGATGAGTATTATAATTCAAGACCTGAAGGAAGTCGTATTGGTGCCTGGGTATCACCTCAAAGTCAAACAATTGAAGGTCGTGAGTGGCTGGAAGAAAATGAAAGGAAGTATAAGGCACTATTAGCTGATAAGCCAATTACCAGACCCTTGCATTGGGGTGGTTACAGGGTAAAGCCAGTGAAAATTGAGTTCTGGCAGGGGCGTTCCAGTCGTCTTCACGATAGGATTCAATTCACATTGCAGGAAACAGGATCCTGGCTGATTGAAAGGCTGGCTCCCTAATAAAAGTCGACAGAATGATAGATGATTCTATCATTCTGTCAGCCTGTTTATTATTTTGTTTTTTTAACGGCGGCTTTCTTAGTGCGGGCCGGACGGCTTTTGCCGAATGAACCTTTAAAGGTTTTTCCTTTCTTTGTTTTTTTATCTCCTCTTCCCATTGTATTGCTTTTTCAGTTTTAAAAATCGGGTATTAAATGATACAGCTCCGGTTCTCAGACAAGCTCAGTGCCGAAGCTGTATGATAATGTGTTTACTATCACATTATAATTTAGCAGAAAGCTCTTTACCTGCTTTGAAGCGGGCCACTTTCTTTGCTTTAATTTTGATAACAGCTCCTGTTTGAGGGTTACGGCCGTTACGTGCAGCTCTTTTAGATACGGAAAATGTACCAAAACCTACAAGCGTTACTTTGCCACCGCCTTTTAAAGTTTTAGTTACGGCTTCTACAAAAGAATCCAATGCAGCATTTGCCTGAGTCTTGGTTATGCTTGCATCGTCAGCAAGCTTTGCTATTAATTCAGCTTTGTTCATGGGTGAAATTTTTAAATTTTAAGCAGGGGACAAATTTAGCCGCTTTTAGATACCGGCAAAAATTTTATTATGATTTCCAAATGTTCGCAAATCGCTGTAATCCGCACGGGATAAGGTTTTTGCCGAGGTATGAAGTATTTGAGTTTTTGACATTTATCAGGCCAGCGGCTTGAAAACCAGTACAGTTAAGGGTTTCAGCAAAAAGGTCTCCAAAATCCTTGTCAGATGCGGCTTTCAGGGGAGGTTCAAAAGTGAAATCAAAGAAAAATCAGGTATTTTTTATTATCCACAATCAGTTGACAAGCTCCATTATTGAACGGAAGGCAATGAATTTCTGTCCCCAGCGGTCAATGCTGGCTTTGCGCAGTGCTGGCCCGAATTCATTTATATACGTGTCATATTCCTCTCTTGAATTACACGTGTATTGAGCTGCATACGTTGGTCCATCGCTTTCATCGGTCTCTAATAAACGTAATAACCGGCATTCGGTGAAACATTTCGTTGCCATCACTTCAGGCATATGTATTGTTTTCATCCATACCAACCAGTCTTCATGTATGGAAGAATCAATTTTTAATGTTACGTTATAAACCATCATAATATTGTATCAGGAAGCTTTTTTCATGTCTTTCAGCAGACGATAGCTTAATCCCCCCAGCAAAAGTAACACAGCAAAGATAACAGGCCATAGCCAGGCCTTTGTTTTTTCTGAAGGCTTTTCAATACTTGCTATATTATTGTATGCCACTGGTTCACCGTAAGTAAGTTGTTGTATTTCTGAAGGAATACTGTCACGGAATCTCTCCATTTCATAATCAGGCGCATTTGCCAATGGATTTCCAACTAGTAACTGATAACTGCTGTCTTTTTGCAGATAAGTGACGATAGATATTTTTTCCTGTCTTGAATTGAGATCTGTGATATTCAAAGGCGGATTATCGCCATTCCGAATGATAAAATAGAATTGTGTTGCCTTTATCCTGGGTATGAATATTATTTGGCGTTCCGGTCCCGATATGAGGCTGAAATGTCCAATAATATCACCCGGTCCACTATTTGGCACACTATCAATTTTCGCTTTATAAATAACGAGGTTTCTATCGAAGAATTTTGTACCTGTTGCCTGAAAAAGAAATCTGTCATGATGAAAGGCCTGATCCCATTGAATATGTATAACACTTTGCCGACCACTATCTGTTTGTGATACAAGTGGCATAGGATTTACTATTTCCGGTACAGAATAATCAGTTACATAATCTTTAAGATATCCGGCTGTTGTAATCTGATATGGATCATTATGCCTGTTTTCAATTTCAAGCTTATAAAATGTATAGTGAGATTTCGGAATCTGTAATTCCTGCACCATTTCATCGGTATTGGTACCAGGGGTATGGGATATCCTTAACTGATTATCGATGATAAACCAATGGCTCTTATCGTTACTGCCACTTAAAGAGGCTGTTCTGCTCACCGCGGCATTCTTCATCTGAAGTCTTATGTGATTCAGGGAATCATTGCTTGTATTTTTTAATATGAGTAAGCTATTGCCACTATCTGTTATTTTATTTTCTAGAATCTCAAGAGACTGGAAACCGCTACTACTGTTTCTCCTGATATTTCTTTCTATAATATAGGGCACTTGTTGGCCTTTTTCATCTATTATCCTTAAGTCGCTGAAATCAGTTTTCAGGAAATGAGTCAAGGAATTATTGAGAGTGATTCGGTAGAATCCTGTTGTTTTTACTGAATCCAGTGGAGCGGCCTGACTGAATTGTTGTGCATTGCTGGTTCCAGTCACTAATAAGAGAAAGAAAC
>JBGAQE010000187.1:0-6814 GCA_044220885.1 Chitinophagaceae bacterium | reverse complement strand
TTTCAAATTTTCCGCTACAAACCCTTAAGAAGGCAATACGGTCGCGATGTTTGGGATCCAGGTTAGCATGTATCTTAAAAATGAATCCGCTGAATTTATCTTCATTTACATCAAGGGTGCGAACTGTAGTCTCCCTGCTTCTAGGTGTTGGTGCAATATTAATAAAGGTGTCGAGCATTTCCTTTACACCGAAATTATTCACCGCACTTCCAAAAAATACCGGAGCCACTTTACCAGCGAGATAATCGGCTACATTCAGATCGCCATGCACGCCATCAACCAATTCAACATCTTCCCGTAAAATAGTGGCATCCCTTTCTCCTAATTTATTATCAAGCAGAGTATCAGAGAGATCATTGATCTTCACAACATCTTCATCAACCCCTTTTGTATTTGCAGTAAACAACACAAGGCTTTTCTCATCAAGATTATATACTCCTTTAAATTCCTTACCACTATTGATTGGCCAGGTCATAGGATGCAATTGCAATTTCAATTCCTTTTCAATCTCTTCCAATAAATCAAATCGGTTCTTACCATCACGGTCCATCTTGTTTACAAAAACGATTACTGGAGTATCCCTCATCCGGCATACTTCCATCAATCTTCTTGTTTGTGCTTCTACCCCGTTTACGCTATCAATAACCAATATTACCGAGTCAACAGCAGTAAGTGTTCTGTAAGTATCTTCAGCGAAGTCTTTGTGACCGGGAGTATCCAAAAGATTTATAAGAATGCCTTTATATTCAAAGCTCATTACTGAGGTAGCTACGGAGATACCCCTCTGGCGTTCAATTTCCATGAAGTCGCTCGTTGCGTGTTTCTTGATCTTATTGCTCTTTACAGCTCCTGCTGTTTGAATAGCACCACCGAACAACAGTAGTTTTTCTGTCAATGTGGTTTTACCAGCATCCGGGTGACTGATGATGGCAAAAGAGCGGCGTTTGCTGATTTCATTACTATACTTCATAATCTATGCTGACTTCATTTACCGGTATTTAGGAGTGGCGCGGGTGGAATATTCAATTTCAAGCTAATAAAAACCACCCCTGAATACCCTGAATTTTAGTGCGCAAAGGTACTGTTTTGGTGGGTATTTCAGGCATTAGGGACGACCGGTATTTTTCCGCATTTAACAAGTTTCAAAGGGGTAAATTGAGTATCTTCCAATTAATGAACCCACATTTCCAACAGCTTGTAATTGAGGCAGCGCAAAATGGTCCTCCAGTGAATTTTGATGACAAAAAAAGACCATCAAAATTCAGACAATGGAAGGCGAAGCGACGTAACCGCAAAATGCTACTACAGCATATCAAGAGTGGCATTTTAATAGCATTGGGCATCTTATCTGCAGGATTTGGTTTGGAAAGTTTTCTTCTTCCCTCAAGGTTTATCGACGGTGGAGCTACCGGCATTTCCCTGCTCTTAACTGAAATAACCGACCAACCTTTATACATCATCATAGTTCTGGTAAATATCCCATTCATAATTATGGCTTACCGGCAAATGGGAAAGCTGTTCACTCTAAAGACTATCCTGGCCATTGCTGGACTAGCAATTTGCCTGGCCTTTATGCCTTACCCCGATGTAACCAGTGATAAATTACTGGTAGCCGTATTCGGGGGATTTTTCCTTGGAGCCGGGATTGGATTCGCTATGAGAGGCGGCGCTGTTTTAGATGGAACAGAGGTGCTGGCCATTGTACTGAGCAAAAAAGTGCATATGTCGATTGGAGATGTGATAATGGTAATCAACGTAATCATTTTCGGCATAGCAGTGAAGTTATTAGGTGTAGAACCAGCATTATATTCGATGTTAACTTATTTGGCTGCTTCCAAAACGGTTAATTTTTTAATTGAAGGATTAGAAGAATATACGGGTGTTACAATCATATCTCATAAAAACGAGGAGATCAGTAATATGATCACTGAAAAATTGGGCAGAGGAATTACTCTTTATAGTGGCAAAGGCGGATTTGGTAAAAAAGGAAGACATGACAAGGAAACAGAAATTATCTATATAGTCATTACACGTCTGGAAATATCAAGGCTTAATAGTGAAATTGATTTGATTGATCCGGATGCATTTGTGGTGATGCACAGTATAAAGGATACGAAGGGGGGGATGATAAAGAAGAGGCCGATGAAGGAGTAATTTGAAAATTTGAGAATTTGAGAATTTGAAAATGTGGAAATGTGAAGATGTGGAAATGTGGAAATGCATGCCCCCGCAGCAGTGCGTGGGGAACAGCCAATACAATAACCGCAGAGACTCATGAAAGTTTAATAGGTTCAAGAGTTCAAGGGTTCAAAGGTTCATAGATGTTGCAAACAGATTAATTGTTTAAATTTTCTTTCTTAAGTTTTTATAAGAGGCAAATTAAAGGAGAGATACTATCTGGTGTTGCTAATTCTGAAAGTTTGAGTACCATACTTACCACTAACTACTTACTACTTATCACTTACAACTTAAAACGTACAACGTACAACTACTTCCTATCCAGCAACCTATCAATTCCTTTCATCACCTTCTTTAATTTGGGTCCTGGCTCGAGACGACGGGAAAGATTAAAGCGATAGTTGCCGGTGCTAACATGATAACCAGCTTCGCGATAATAGCCTTCGATAGCAGTTCTATTTGCGACCCATGTAAGGTTTACACTCCATAAATCTGAGTTATACCCACCTACTGCACTAAACAGGAAATTAGGAGTTACTTTAACAGTAGTGAGGATGCGGCCTGGTATGGATTCTTTTGTAATATTTAAATCCATGGAACCAGTTAATGACCCTGCAATAAACCAGTTTTGAGCAATTACCAGCGTATATGCATAACCGGCACCAGGACCGAATTGAGCATAACGCAACCCTCCTACTTCCTTTTGCCTGTAGGGAGAATTAATTGCTGAAGGCACAAAAGCACTATCAGCTTCTACCCATCCATAAGTTATGCCACCACCCACCAGAAATGATCCGGCAGATTTTCGTTGCCATTCACTTTGAAGGAAGCCGGCACGATAAGAATATTTCTTGTGATTAATGATATTGTAAGCATTAAATCCCAGTTCCCTCACTTTCATGTCTCGGCGACGGTAAAATGTGGAAGGGCTTGCAGCAGCTAGTCCTCTTGGATAAAGGAAATAGCCACTATAAAACTGGCCAAAAATATCATAGCGCCATTTTACACCATAAATCCTTGATTGAAGGTCAAGATATCTGGTACGGCCTTTATCTTTATCCCTGTTTAAAAAGCCAAAACCGTAGGCCAGGTTTACAGTAACTGATTTGTAAGTAGCTCCAACTCCTAAATTAATAGTTGTGTTAGGCCTGAATTGTAGTAATTCAGTTCCTTTGGGGGCTTCAATGCCTAACAGGGTATATTTTTGAGATAGGTAAATTCTGCCTGTAATCAACCCGGGAAACGTCTTTACAAAGTTGCTATCGTAATAATGGGAAGGATCCTGCGCATTTGTGTCTAGCAACAAAACGCAGAAAAGACAATTAAGTAAAAGGGAACGATATATATGGGTAGAGGATATCAATTGTGATGCAAAAGTATTCAATTACGGGTTCCAAACAATAAGCTTCCTATCCTCACCATATTACTGCCCTCCTGGATAGCAATGGGGTAATCAGCACTCATACCCATACTCAGGAATTGTGGCTTAATATTAACAATACCGCTTGCAGGGAGGGGAATCATATATCCGCTTCAGTTTTTTGAATTCGGCTCTCTGGTTGTAAGATCTTCAGTAAATGATGCCATTCCCATCAATCCAACCACTCTTACATTACCATATTCAGCCTTCTTAAAACCATCTATTATAGTAGCCAATTCATTTTCATCCAGTCCGAATTTTGTCTCTTCACTTGCTATATATACCTGTAATAACACATCGATGGTCCTGCCATTTTTCAGAGCCTGCTTATTGATTTCTTTTACCAGACTCGCACTATCCACTCCATGAATAAGATGTACAAAGGGAGCAATATACTTTACCTTATTGCTTTGGAGATGTCCTATAAAATGCCATCTTATATCTTTTGGCAGTTGCGCCTGCTTATCTACCAATTCCTGAACATAATTCTCTCCAAAATCACGCTGTCCTAATTGATATAGTTCCAATATATCCTCTACAGGCTTGGTCTTTGAAACAGCAACAAGAGTTACGCCTTGCTGTTCAAGCGTAGTTTTTATTGAGTTATAGTTTTGGAGTGAAACGGGCATAAGAAGGTTGAAATTAAAAAATCAAAATCAAAAGTATAAAGTCAAAAGTATAAAGTCAAAAAATGAGTTCACAAGTTGCAATATCAGGTTACTGGGTGTATATAATTATTTAGGTTATTTGCGATACAGAAACCTTAAACCCTTAAACTTAAACTTTAAACTCTAAAACTTTAAGTTTAGTAAAGTTCAAAACCGTCACACCACAACCTCACTCCACTTCATTTTTCAAAATATCGCATCAAGGCCCAGGTGCTTAAAGCAACAGGAATTATCATAACATAAATTATCCAATTTAAATAAGCTGCTGCCAAATAATGCAATCCGGTGAGTACGGCTACCAAGAGCAACTGAACCATTACAGTAATGAACCTGCCTGATTGTTCCTTTGCGTTTGGTTCCTTTGAGAAAGGAAGGAAGTGCGATTGAAATCTGGCAAACAAGAAAAACAGACAGATATTATTTACTAATCCCAAAATAAAATCATCAACAATCGCAAATCCCCAAACATAATAACTGAAAGCAAAGAGTAAAAGATAAATTGGGACAAAGAATTTTACAATCAACGATTTAAGTGCCCCGGAGATAAGTAAACCAGGTGTTTTCAGTGGACTTGCATAATAAATCCATGAAGCCATATATTGTTCGCTATAAGTAGCAAGTGTTAATAAACTACCAACCGAAATTACTGGCATATAGATAAACCACAGAAAGGTTCGGGTAGTTGGCAGTTCTTGCCAATACTCAGCAACTGGTTTTCCGCTTCTGAATGCAAATATGAAAATGAATATGATAATATATGCGAGACTTGGGTAAGCTTTCAATTTAAAGCTCTTGTCTCTTGCAGTAATTCTCCAGGTAGCAAGAAAAGCCGCTCTCTCCTGAATATTCACACAAACCCATTCCGACCAAATTGCAGCATAGGGTTTGCCTTTTTCCCGCCCGTCATTAGCAGTCATAACTACAGGTGCTGTATTATCCTGTCCGGTAGCTGCCAATTTTTTGGCAAAGTAAGGAGCCAGATATTTTGTAAGGACCCAGAAAAAAAATACAGGGACAAAAATTGCAAGACCGATCATCATCAAATGAGTAGGATCAAACAATTGCTGATGTACAGCATCTAATGTCATTGCCATCCATACAGGAGGTAATAGCCAGGAATACCAATGAAGCGTGAAGCTACTATCGAGATCTACAAAATTTACAAATCGTGGCAGTAATTGATACCCTAATGCAAAAAAGATGGTCATGAAAATCTGGAAGTACGTAATCACATCCTTTACTTTCTGCTCACTGGTTACACGCATCAGTAATAAGTATAGCAGATAGGTGAAGAATACAGCAAGCAATACGGTTAGTAGTAATGTAAAAATTGCCGATAGTCCTACAAGCACTCCCATCTTAAAGAATATAATTCCCAATGGAATAATCGTCAACGCTAAAGTCAACTGGAAAATATAAATGAGGATATGCACCAATCTTGCCATGAAAAGGGTTCGGCTGCTTACGGGTCTTGGGCCTATTATCTGTGTATCTGTTGTATCCAGCATAATACTCGAAAAATCCGTAATCAATGTCATTGCCATCATGAAAAGGATGTACGCATGGAAGATGATATAAGAAAAAATGAAATTGGGAATTGCCAACAGAACCATTCCAACAAAAAACCCGAAGAGGGCGTACATAAACTGTACCCTCAACATATGGTTTGTATCTTCCTTCTGTGCTTTTTGTTTCCAATTGAAATTAACCCGACGGCGATCCATTATGAGCTTGGTAGCTACAATCCTGTTCATCTGCTCGGCATCCGCTCCGGTTCTGTAGAGCCATCCTTTAAGGACGGCATAAATCATCTTAAGAAGGAATTTGTCCATTGGTTACCCGTTTTTCAGCACATCAATAAATGCTCCTGCCGTTGATTTCTGTTCATCATTACCGGTAAGACTAGTAAAGATATTTTCGAGACTTCCCTGATGGGCTGAATTCTTGAGAGATTCAAATGTGCCATCAGCAATCACCTCTCCTTTATTGATGATAACGATACGGTCGCTGATTTTCTCCACCACATCCATTATATGACTGGAATAGAAAATTGTTTTACCAGCTTGCTTCAATTGTTGAAGAATCTCTTTTACAAGGATAACCGCATTGGCATCTAATCCACTAAGCGGTTCATCAAGGAAGATGATTTCAGGGTTATGCAATAGTCCTGATATGAGTAGCACTTTCTGCTTCATCCCTTTACTGAAACTATTCATCCGGTTCTCTGCCTGGTTATGTAATTCGAAAAGACGTAACAGTTCCATTGATTTCCGATGAACATCTTCTTTAGAAATACTATAAAGGCTGCCAATGAATTCAAGGAACTCCAACGGTGTAAGAACATCGTAAAGGGCAGCTTGCTCAGGAATATAACCGATCCTCTTTTTGATTTCCATCGCATCTTTACGAATATCCATTCCCAGCACGGTAGCTTCTCCCTCAAAGTCGGGCAGAATACCAGTCAAAATTTTGATAGTAGTACTTTTTCCAGCTCCATTAGGGCCAATATAGCCTACTATCTGGCCAGGATCGAAAGAGAGGTTGATGC
>JBGAQE010000010.1:0-51523 GCA_044220885.1 Chitinophagaceae bacterium | reverse complement strand
AAATGGGTGCAGATATCTATAATTACCTGAAGAAACTAGATAAAAACGTAATCATCAATAACCGTCTCGGCAAAGGCACTCATAAAATCATGACGGCGGAAACCGTAGGCGATTATGCCACTCCAGAACAGGAAGTAGGTGAGATAAATATGTCGAACCCATGGGAGTCCTGTATCACAATCTGCCATCAGTGGGCATGGAAGCCCAATGATAAGATGAAGACACTGAAAGAATGTATTCAGACATTAGTAGGAACAGCAGGCGGCAATGGAAATCTGCTTTTCAATGTCGGTCCAATGCCAGATGGGCGAATGGAAGACAGACAGGTGAAACGATTGAAGGAAATGGGAGATTGGCTCAAAGTAAATGGTGAAGCTATTTATGGAACAAAAGGTGGCCCTTATAAGCCGGATAGTGTTTTAGCGGCAACAAGAAAGGGTAATAAGATCTATCTGCACTTATTTAAAAGGCCGGGTGACCAATTAGTATTACCTGTTTCAGAAGGAATAAAACTGCTGAAAGCGAATTTTATAAATGGAGTTAAAGTATCTTTTACACAGGAAGGAAATGTAATAAAGTTGTCAATGCCCGATTCTTTACCCGATTCAATTTGTACAGTGATAGTTCTTCAAATGAACGCTGACACTATTGGAATACCCATCATGGCCAAACAGTAGAAAAGAAGATATGAGAAGTTTATTGACTGTTATATGTTTTATAATAACGCTATCTGTTTTTGGACAAAGAGCAGGATCGGTTTCTGTTGTTGAATTCGGGGCCGTACCCGATAGTCATCAGGATGCTACTGTTGCAATTGCAAAAGCGCTTGCTTATTGCAAAAAGAACTCGGTTAGCAAACTTATATTTCCCAAAGGTCAATACGATCTGTATACTGAAAAAGCTATTAAGAAGGAATATTTTATTACTAATACATCTACCGAAGAAGAATGTCCTTCTAAAATAAAGACCATCGGCCTATTATTGGAGGGAATGAATGATTTTACCATTGAAGGCAATGGGGCTTTGCTTTTGTATCATGGCAAGATGATAAGTTTTGTTATTGATAACTGTCATGATATCACTATTAAAAACCTGGCGGTTGATTATGCCAGACCCACTATGTCGGAGTTTACTATAGTTTCTGCTACAAATAAGGCAATTGAAGCGAAAGTGCATCCAGACTCCTGGTATAAGATTGAAAACGACAAGTTGGTTTGGTATGGAGAAGACTGGAGAGGCATCAACTTCCATTGTATTCGGATGGATACTTCAAAGCAGATGATGTTTTATGCCAATGATTCTTACAAAGTATTGACAAGAGCAAAAATTACACAGAAAGCCCCACAATATTTAAAGTTTGAAGGAGAATTTAAAGTAAGTGATTATCCTGTTGGGAATGTATTTACAGTAAGAGATCCCATCCGTGATCAGGTAGGCGCCTTTATTGCCTATAGCAAAGACATCAAGTTGAAAAACCTTTCGATGCATTATATGCATGGATTAGGAATCGTAAACCAGTTCACTGAGAATATCTCTATTGAAAATGTATTTGTTGAACCAAAGCCTGGTAGCGGACGACATATTGCATCCTTCGCAGATGGATTACACTTTTCGGGATGCAAGGGAAAGATTGAAGTGCTGAACTGTCGATTCGATGGCTTGCATGATGACCCTATCAATGTTCATGGTACACACCTTAAGATCACAAGTATAAAAGCACCGAATCAGATAGCGGTAAAGTTTATGCATGGACAGACATATGGGATGAAGGCGTTTTTCAAAAATGACTCTATAGCATTCGTAAATCCGGCTACGCTGGAAATAGTGGGTTATGGTATTGTGCAATCTGTAACCAGAGTGACTGACAGGGAGATCAGCCTGACTCTTAAGAAGCCGGTGCCAGAAAACGTATCTGTTGGCCAGGTAGTGGAAAATATCACCTGGACGCCAGACTTCTCTGTTCGATATTGTATTTTCAAGAATACCAATACGCGAGGTCTTTTAGTTACTACCCGACGAAAAGTGGTGATTGAGAACAATCTTTTTAACAGGGTGGGTATGCATGCCATCCTCATAAGCAATGATGCATCGAGTTGGTATGAGTCGGGTCCGGTGAAAGATATGATAATCAGAAATAATACCTTTAATGAATGTGGCTATAATTCAGCACCTGATTCATATGCTATTGCCATTGTTCCCGAAAACCATGAAATGAAAGAGGGGTATTATGTACACAGAAATATAAGGATAGAAAATAACAAGTTTAACCTTATCGGAAGCCCTTTGATGATTGCCAAAAGTACAGACGAGTTATATTTTATACATAACCAGATTCGGGCAGCAAAAGATACAAAGGAAGCAACCCTGCAATTGCAGAATTGCCGGACAGTTTTTGCATTAGGTAATCTTGTAGCAGATAATATTCCATTTGGTATCAAGATGGATAAGATGGAAAGAAGACAATTAACCACTGATTCAAAACTGGTACGTTGATATAAATGATTTTTACTAGTATGATGAGAAAACTTATTATATCTCTATCAATTGCATTGTTATTCTCTGCATACTTGCAATCACAACCCCTTGTGGTGGTACCGGGTAAATCAGATAATTGGCATGGCTTTGAAAGAGAGCTTTTCACTTTCAATGGTCGGGAAGCATGGATAGTAAACCCTCATCAATCAAAAGCTGGTAATCCATGGATATGGAGAGCCCATTTCCCCAATTGGCATACCGATATGGATTCTATTTTATTAACAAGGGGCTTCCATGTGGTGTATGTGAATACGAATGACATGTTCGGCAGTCCGGCTGCCATGCAAGTATGGGATCTTTTCTATGAGTATCTCGTATCATCAAAACATTTTTCAAGGAAAGTTGCATTGGAAGGAGTTAGTCGTGGTGGACTCTATGTTTATAATTGGGCGAAACGCAATCCACTGAAAGTGGCTTGTATATATGCAGAAGCACCCGTCCTTGATTTCAAAAGCTGGCCTGGTGGAAAGGGAATTGGTAAAGGATCACCAGAAGATTGGAAAGGAGTGCTTAGCAGTTATGGTTTTTCTGAAGCGCAGGCAATGGAGTACAAGGACAATCCGATTGACAATCTTGGTGGACTGGCAGCATGTAAGGTTCCTATACTTCATGCAATAGGATTAAATGATAAAATTGTACCTCCCTCAGAAAATACATTTGTACTGGTAAAAAATTATACGGCATTGGGTGGAATAGCAACCATCTATCCAATGACTCGATTTGAACAGAATCTGGAAGGACATCATTTCCCCATAGAACATCCTGAACGTATCGCTGATTTTGTGGAAGTGAATTGCAACAGTGAAAAGCAACCTCTTTCTCCTTCTAACTTCCATAGTTTGCGAATGGGATTGCAGAACAGTTATCTCAAATTCATAAAAGAGAAAAAGGGAAGGGTGGCGTTTATGGGTGGTTCTATCACCGAAGCATCTGGTGGATGGAGAGATAAGGTTTGTCAGTATCTGAAAGAACGATTCCCTGAAACACAGTTTGAATTCATAAATGCCGGTATCGCTTCAACTGGAAGTACCCCTGGTGCCTTTCGATTAGCCGATGAAGTATTGGCAAAAGGAACAATAGACCTTTTGTTTGAAGAAGCAGCGGTGAATGATCGTACAAACAGTTTCTCTCCAGCCGCTCAGATAAGAGGTATGGAAGGAATTATTCGACATGCATTAATTACCAATCCCAATATGGATATAGTGATGATGCATTTTGTGGATCCCGATAAGATGGAAGATTATAGAAATAATATTGAGCCGAATGAGATCGTGATGCATAATAAGGTAGCAGTTCAATATGGAGTCAATACTATTGAATTGGCTAAAGAAGTCACTCAACGGATTGATGCTGGCGAATTTACCTGGAAGGAAGATTTCAAGGACCTTCATCCTTCACCATTTGGGCAAGAAGTTTATTTCCAGTCCATCAAAAGTCTTCTGATGGAAGGGTATGAAAAAATTGATCCTTCTGCAACAATAACAGCTCACGCAGTAGCCACTCTACTAGATAAGTTCAGTTATTCAAATGGCATGTATGTAAGTGTAGATAAGGCAATCATAGTTAAAGACTGGAAATTGGATACCGAATGGAATCCAAAAGATGGGTTAGAAACAAGAAAGCAGTTTGTAAATATGCCAGCATTGATTGCTGTTGCATCAGGAGCTGAATTGAAACTGGAATTCAAAGGAACTGCCATTGGCATTTGTGTCGCATCCGGTCCCGATGCAGGAATCATTGAATATAGTATAGATGGTAAACCATTTCAGAAAGCTGACCTTTATACCCAATGGAGCAGTTTTCTGCATCTTCCCTGGTATGTGATATTGAATGATGAATTGCCACGTAAAAATCACAGATTGACTGTTAGAATAAGTTCAAATAAGAATGAGAAAAGTAAAGGCAATGCATGTCGTATCCTTCATTTTCTGGTTAATCAATAAAGCCAATAGAAAAATGATTAGAAAGTTCACCATATTATTTTCTCTTCTCATAAGCTCACTTGTACTATTTGCACAGGTAAGAACTTCAAAAGCCCCCAATGTTATATATATCTATGCCGATGATCTTGGGTATGGCGAATTAGGTTGCTATGGGCAACAGAAAATTAAAACTCCCAACCTGGATAAGCTGGCTGCAGAAGGTATGCGATTTACCCAACATTATACAAGTGCTCCGGTTTGCGCCCCGGCACGTTGCATGTTACTGACTGGAAAACACAGTGGTCATTCTTATATCAGAGGAAATTATGAGTTGGGTGGATTTGAAGACCATCTGGAAGGCGGACAAATGCCATTACCCGAAGGAGTATTCACTATCGGGCAATTGATGAAGAAAGCGGGCTATGTAACAGGTGCTATTGGTAAATGGGGGTTAGGAATGAGTAATACAACGGGTGATCCCAATAAACAAGGTTTCGATTATTTCTATGGTTATCTCGATCAGAAACAAGCGCATAATTTCTATCCAACGCATCTTTGGGAGAACGGTAAATGGGATACACTAAACAACCCATTCATTTATGTTCATCGTCCGTTACCAAAAGATGAAATGAACCCCGCAGCATTCGATTATTATAAAGGGAAGGAGTATTCTTTGGACAAGATGGTGGAGAAGACATTTAACTTTATTAAAACGAATAAGAATAAACCCTTCTTTCTTTATCTGCCATATACAGGCCCACATGTATCATTACAGGCACCTGATGAAGCTGTAAAAGAGTATATCGGAAAGTTTGATGAAAGCCCATATAGAGGAGAGAGAGGCTATGCGTCAACCATGTATCCGAAATCTACTTATGCTGCGATGATCACATATATGGATAAGCAGATAGGACGAATAATGGAACTATTGAAAGAATTGAAACTGGATGAAAACACTATTGTGATGTTTTCCAGCGATAATGGTACCACCTTTGATGTGGGTGGAGTAGACGCTGCTTATTTTAATAGTGTTGCCGGTTTAAGAGGAAGAAAGCAGGATCTTTATGAAGGGGGTATACGCGAACCATTTATTGCCAGATGGCCGAAACATATTGCAGCTGGCAAAGTATCAGATCATATCTCAGTTCAATTCGACTTCATGGCAACGTTATCGGAATTGACAGGAGTGAAAACTCCAAATACGGATGGCATCTCTTTTCTTCCTACCTTATTGGGGAATACTGCAAAACAAAAGCAACACGATTATCTGTATTTCGAATTTCCGGAGAAATCGGGACAGGTAGCTATTAGAATCGGAAAATGGAAAGGAGTTAAAAGCAATATGAAGAAGGATAAGAGTTCTCCATGGGAAGTATTTGATATGGTGAATGATCCAAAGGAGTCGGTTAATGTGGCATCACAACATCCAGACTTGCTACAACGCTTTGATGCCATATTGAAAAAGGAACATCAACCTTCACATATCCGGGATTGGGAATTTGTTGACCCAAAAACTGGTAATGAATAAGATTGTTATCGATATAAATGGTAGTATATGAGGAGAGCATTTTATTTTATTGGTGTTACTACAATATTAATCACCTTCGGATTTTTGTTTGCAGGTTTTAAGACGAAACTTGTTACAGAGAATACTGTTGCAACTAGTCCGAATATCATCATCATATTCATGGATGATATGGGGTATGGCGATCTCGAATGCTATGGCGGATTTCCCTATCATACACCAAGTATCAATAAGCTGGCTGGATCGCAGGGAATGCGATTCACCAATTTCTATGCAGCGCAGGCAGTTTGCAGTGCTTCAAGAGCCGCATTGCTTACGGGATGCTCCAAATCCAATAGCTGGATGGGTGTTTCCGGTGCTTTCATGCCAGACAGTAAGATTGCTTTGAATCCCGAAGAAGAAACTATTGCAGAAATACTGAAGGCGAAAGGGTACAAAACCGGAATGAGTAGGCAAATGGCATTTAGGACAGACGCAACCCTTTCTTCCATTGCAACAGGGCTTTGATGAATATCTGGGTTTGCCTTATTCAAATGATATGTGGCCGGTGGATTATAATGGCAGTCCACTTGATACTTCAACCCGAAGAGGCATCCACCATTGCCATTGATTGATGGAAATACTATTGTGAGAATAGTAAAAACATTAGAAGACCAGGCGGCATTAACTTCTATATATACTGATAGAGCAGTTTATCAATAAGAATAAATCGAAGCCTTTCTTCTTATATATATTCCATGCCATGTTCCGCTTGCATCATCAAAATTTAAAGGGAAGAGTGGGAGCTGGATTGTATGGCGATGTGATGGAAGAGATTGATTGGTCGGTAGGTGAGATCATGAAGACACTTGATGCGAATGGACTTTCAAAAATACTTTAGTGATTTTACAAGTGATAATGGTCCCTGGTTAACATTCAGGAACCATGCTGGTAATACCGGAGGCTTAAGAGAAGGGAAGGGCTCTGCATGGGATGGTGGTGTAAAGTTCTTGTATTATTCGATGGCCTACAACAATTCCAGCCGGTACTATATGTAATAACCTATCAGCAACTATCGATCTTTTACCTACTATCTGTTCCATAACAAAATCAAAATTGCCTGGTAAGAAGATAGATGGGGTGGATATTACGGATTTGCTTGAAAGGAAAAGAGCTAATCCAAGAGATGAGTTTGTTTATTATTATGATCGGAATAGCCTGAAGGGAATTAGAAAAGGAAATTGGAAATTAGTATTTCCCAATACTTCTCAAACATATAAGGTAGCATCAGCAATTGGTGCTGATGGCTATCCGGGAAAATATGCCAGTGTGAATGTGCAATTAGCATTATATGATCTAAGAACCCTGGTAAGAAACACTTGATCTTCAAGATAAATTCCCTGATGTAGTAAAACAATTGATGAGTATTGCAGATAAGTATCGCATGGAATTGGGAGACGATCTTACAAACAAACAGGTACTGAAGTTAGACCAGCAGGGAAAGTTCAATAATTATACATGCATCAACTGAAATATAAACTACTGTTATTTGTAGTCTTTTATTCACGGGAATAAAAGCACAGCAAAAAACCTAATATTGTTTTCATCTATACTGATGATTTAGGTATTATGACCACAGCTGTTATGGCAGCTGAAAATTGCAACACCTTATATCGATAAGCTGTCTGCAGAAGGTTTTTGACCCCTTCCCGATTTCATTACTTACTGATTTTATGCACGATTGTAAAAGCGGCACCGCTGTTGCCCAGGTAATGCATCATTGATAATTCTACAGATACTAAGACAATGCCATGTTACAGCAGCAGGTATAACATAACAGTCGTTGGTAGTGGCATTTAGGTCTCGGTCCTCAGCCAACAGGCCCCGACTGGAATGGAGATATTCGGCCAGGTCCCTTGAAGGTAGGATTCTCGTATTCCTTCATCATTCCTGCAACTGGAGATAGGGTGCCTTGTGTTTTTGTAGAGAATCATCAGGTAGTGGGAAGAGATGAACATGATCCTATTCAGGTTAGTTATGGAAAGCCGATAGGAAATGATCCTACAGGTCGCGATCATCCTGAGTTACTCAAAATGAAAACTTCTCCCGAACATGGTCATGATGCTACAATAGTAAATGGCATCAGTCGTATCGGTTATATGAGTGGAGGGGAAAGCTGCCAGGTGGACAGATGAGGATATAGCAGATATTCTCACCAATAAAGCTGTTGATTATATAAACAGGAACAAATCGAATCCCTTCTTCCTTTACTTTGCTACACACGATATTCATGTACCACGCGTACCTCATGCACGATTTGCAGGAAAAAGCGGACTCGGTGCAAGAGGAGATGTGATTTTGGAATTAGATGCTACTGTTGGTAGAATACTTCGAACACTGGATAGTCTCGGTCTTACCAAAAACACCCTCGTCATATTCAGTAGTGATAATGGCCCAGTATTGGATGATGGTTAAGGAGGATGACAAAAGGAATGGAATGGACATACACTCCAGTGGAATATACAGGGGGAGGCAAGTATAGCAATTTTGAAGCGGGTACAAGAGTCCCTTTCATTATTAAATGGCCAGGAAAAATACATGCGGGAATCATCAAATTACTCCGATAAGCCAGATAGATTTATTCGCGAGTATAGCTTCGCCTGAGTAAACAAAAAATAATCGAAGGAGAGGCGCCGGATAGTTACAATCAATTACCCGCTTATTAGGTAAACATACAAAGGGCCGACCTTATATTATTGAACATGCAGGGGCTGGCCATCATTAAAGATCATTGGAAATATATTGAACCCGGTAATGGCAGGGCATATGATAGTCGTACAGATATTGAATTAGGGAATGCTTCTGTTCCACAATTATATGATTGAGTAAGGATCCATCAGAGAAGAATAATCTTGCTTCCCTTACCCTGAAAAAGTTAAGACCTTAGCTATTCTGTTGGAAGAAATCAAAACCGCTAAATAAGCAGTTATGAAACAAAAGATGTTTTTAACTATCGCGCTATCATTTATTATGGGCAGCTATTCATTCAATGCAATAGGACAGAAGACTTCTGGCAGAATGAATATCATCTATATAATGAGTGATGATCATGCCTATCAGGCAATAAGTGCCTATGGATTTGGACTGAATAATACACCTCATATAGATAAGCTGGCAAAAGAAGGCATGAAGTTCAACAGGGCTTTTGTAACCAATTCTTTGTGTGGACCAAGTCGCGCAGTAATGCTCACCGGTAAACTGAGTCATATAAATGGATTTAAAGATAATGCCACAACATTTGATAATACCCAAACTACCGTAGCCCACTTATTGCATAATGCAGGTTATCAAACAGCGCTAGTTGGCAAATGGCATTTGGTTTCTGAACCAAAAGGATTTGATTATTGGAATATATTACCGGGACAGGGAGATTATAACAATCCTGATTTTATTGAAAATGGAGTTAGGAAGAAGCATTCAGGCTATGTTACCAATCTTACCACTGATTTCGCTATTAACTGGTTAGATAAGCGGGATGAAAGCAAACCTTTCTTTCTCGTTTATCAGCAAAAAGCCCCACATCGTAACTGGATGCCCGAACCAAAGTATTATCATCTCTTTGATAGTACTACTTTTCCTGTTCCTGCAAACTTCTTTGATGATTATTCTACACGCACAAGTGCTGCTCACGAACAGGAGATGGAAGTGAACAGGGATATGAACCCCGCTTACGATACAAAACTGTATTTCGATCAGCCTAAAGATGCCAAGGGACTTGAAGCTTTATGGCAATCTGTATATAATAGGTATACTCCTGAAGAGAAGAAAGCATGGGAAGCCGCTTATGGTCCCGGTAATGAAGCTTTCTTAAAGGCAAATTATCAAGGAAAGGACTTAGCTATTGCTAAATACCAGCGGTATATGAAAGATTATCTCCGTTGTGTTCAGAGTGTGGATGATAATGTGGGAAGACTTATGGCTTATTTGAAAGAAAAAGGGCTGGATAAGAACACCATTATTATATATACATCCGATCAGGGATTTTATTTGGGTGAGCATGGATGGTTCGACAAACGGTTTATGTATGAAGAATCTTACCGTACACCTTTGATTGTAAAATGGCCTGGGGTAGTGAAGCCAAAGACGGTTACCAACCAAATGGTCATGAATCTGGATTATGCAGAAACCTTATTAGATATGGTGGGTGTGAAAGTGCCAACGGATATGCAGGGTAAAAGTTTTGTGCCTGTATTGAAGCAACAGCAGAAAGGTGCTTTTCATGATGCTGTGTACTATCATTATTATGAAACCACTACTCACCATGTAGCAAAACATATTGGGGTTAGAACTGAAGCTTTTAAACTGATTTATTTTTATGAGAAGAAGGAATGGGAGTTATATGATTTGAAGAAAGACAAGTCTGAAATGAACAATGTATATGGACAAACCGCTTATCAGCAAATTCAGAATCAGTTAAAGAAACGTCTTAGTGAATTACAAAAGCAATATAAAGACCCCGAGCCTGCCTCTTTTCAATGAGATTTCTGCAGGAATTCTAATCATTAAAGACCTTCTTTTTGAATTAATACCTGAAGTTGAAAAACAGATTCCTCTCAATATATAAACGATTTTATATGTGATTCCGTTTCCTGAGTCCGATTTGTTTCCATCGATTTCCCCTTTCTGTTTGCTCAAAGGCTGGTGGAAATGGTGCAGGTCGACTCCCATAAAAATTACAAAACCAGCAACTTCCGCTGGAATGGCTCCTAAAAATGAGCTTTCAATTACCCAGTTTCAGTGCTATTGAAATGGCACAAATTGACTAAATCAAGTCGAAGTGGCATTGTTATCAATTGACAAACACGTGACTTTCACATGATTAATGTCAGATTTATTCATGAGGTATGTTTTAAGACAAATCAATGGAAATGGTCACTTTTGATGTGTTGTTAATGTTTAAACGACGATGTTGCACACATGAATTTTAATAGTGGGTTGTAACAATCAAGATTTTAAAAATTTAATACACATCAATTATTCTAAACAAAAAAAGTATCAGTTATGAGAGTTGCCTTATTTATCCCTATTCTGGCCTTGTTAGTACTTACAGTAAGTTTTACTATCAATCAGGCGAAGCCCTGGCCAGTACCCGACAAATCTGCCAAAGCAGCTAATCCTGTTAAATCATCTGCAGAATCAATTGCTGCTGGTAAAGCTTTGTGGAACGAGCATTGTGCATCCTGCCATGGAAAAACTGGTTTAGGTGATGGTAAGAAAGCCGCCCAATTGAAAACACAACCTTCTGATTTTTCTGTAGCAGCCTTCCAATCACAGTCCGATGGCTCTTTATACTATAAACTGGCTGAAGGACGTGATGATATGCCAAGTTTCAAAAAGAAAATTCCTGATCAGGATGATCTTTGGAGCCTGGTAGTTTTCATGCGCACCCTTAAGAAATAACCAAGTATAGCGGGCTAATGCCCGCTTACTTTTTTCGCCTGCATTTTTTGGCCTTGAACTATGTTAATGGTTACAGATCCATTGCAGCAGGCTATTTTTTTCCGTCTCCGATTTCACTTATCAATAAAACAGTAATTCATGAAAGAAATGGCACCATCTACCATGAAGTCCAGAAGAAAATTACTGGCTGGCATAGGACTCTTATCCCTTCTTTCCATATTCAAATTCGGCTTGTTGGGTAAGTCTAAGAATGTCATTTCCTGTGCTCCTCCTCCCGAAGAGAAGAAGACAATGAAAGTGCTCACACAAGACGGCCAATTAGTAGAGGTAGATATCTCCAGAATTGCCGCAAGAGCACCAAAGGTTAGTAATAAGGAGTTGCAGGAATGGGTTAAAAAGTCATAATCCTTTATTCTTTAAACAATGAATACACACGATACTTCCAGAAGAGAATTTCTTGCTGCCAGTTTATTGGCCGGGGCTGCGCTGGCGGGTTGTAATACAAAGAATCCTTTTGAAAAGGATGCCGCCGAAATGGTAAAACCCTCTGGCGAAATGGTTAAACTGCTTTCCGTTGATGGCGAAGTGATTGAAATCGATAAGGCCTTCCTTAAACCAGTACCTCACTTACCTGCAGTTTCGAATGATGCTGCACGTTTGGGAATCGGCAACAAGAAATTTGTAATGGTCATCGACCTTTCAAGATGTAAAAGCCTCAAAAAATGCCAGTCGGCCTGTAACCATATGCACCATGTGCATCCCGGACAGAACTGGATAAAAGTATATCCAATGCAGGATGCCGAGCATACTGCTCCTTATTGGCAGCCTACCACCTGCATGCATTGCGATGAACCCCCATGTGTTAAGGTTTGCCCTGTTGATGCAACTTTTAAACGTCAGGATGGAATTGTGTTGATTGACAGCGATCGTTGTATCGGTTGTCGTTTTTGTATGGCAGCTTGTCCATACTCTACCAGGGTCTTTAACTGGGAGGAACCTGAAATGGCGCCAGAAATTGCGGCTCAACCTTATTCCTGCGAAAGTAGTGTACCACAGAAAAAAGGTACAGTGGGTAAATGTGATTTCTGTCCTGATATGGCTCGCAAAGGTGAATTACCACATTGCGTATCCGCTTGTCCTAATGGTGTTTTCCTGTTCGGTGATATGCTAGAAGATTCCGTAACAAATGGCGCTGAAACTTTCCGTTTCTCCGATTTGATAAGGGATAAGGCGGGGTATCGTCTTATGGAAGACCTGGGTACCAAACCCAGTGTTTATTATCTGCCTCCGGTAAGCAGGAATTTCCCATTTGAAAATGCGGAGATTAAAGAAGAAGCTAAAAAAAGTTAATCCTAAATCATAAATCGTGGAAAACTTAGCCAAACAAAAAGTCATTCAAGACCTGAAGCCTCAGCAGTTCGGAAAAAGAGGTATGATTTGGGTCGGCATCCTACTCTTTATATGCGCTATTGGATTATTCGCATACATAAGGCAATTATCAAAAGGGCTCGTTGTTACTTCCATGCGCGACTATGTATCATGGGGAATCTATATTTCCAATTTCGTTTTCTTCGTAGCTATCAGTCTCGTAGGATCGTTGATTACAGCGGTACTTCGTTTATCGGATGTTCATTGGAGTACACCACTAACGAGAATAGCTGAGATCATTGCGGTAGCTGCTATTACATTCGCATCCATTATTATTGTAGTGGATATGGGTCGTCCGGAAAGGTTTTATAATCTTTTCTTACATGGAAGATTACAATCTCCTATCATCTGGGACGTAATAGTTATCACGACCTATTTCTTCATAAGTATGCTTCTTTTGTATTTTCCATTGCTTCCCGACCTGAACATCCTGATGAAACTTAAGGAAAAGACATCTAAAGGACTTGATAAACTATATTCTTTCCTTGGTTCATTCTGGAAGAATACACCAGGACAGATCAAGATTAATGAAAGGGCTATCAGCATACTTTCTATTACCATCATTCCAGTAGCCTTTTCTATCCATACTGTTACCTCTTGGTTATTTGCTACTACGTATCGTCCAGGATGGGACAGTACCAACTTCGGTGCCTACTTCATATCAGGAGCCTTTCTGGTAGGAGCTGGTGGTGTAGTTGTAGCCATGTATGTTTTCAGAAAAGCATATAAGCTGGAAAATTATATTAAGGAAGATCATTTCGATAAGATGGGGAAGGTGCTGGTGATGCTGGCTTTATTATACCTCTATTTTAATATCAACGAATTTCTTGTACCAGCTTTCAAGATGAAAAAGCCTGAAGAAGAACATCTGATTGGTTTATTCACTGGTGAATTTGCGCCGATATTCTGGTTTGCGATTTTCACGGCTATGATTATTCCAATATTCATCCTTTTATTTAAGAAGGGAAGAAAGCCTTTGCCCGCTTTCATTGCCGGATGTTTAGTGGTGATTGGTTCCTGGTTTAAAAGATATCTGATTGTAACACCAACGTTATTACATCCTTTCTTACCGATGCAGGATGTTCCTGATAGCTACCGCCATTATTTTCCAAGTTGGGAAGAATGGGCAATAGCCATGGGTTCTTTGGCTGGTGTATTATTGATCATCACCATTTTCGCCCGTATATTCCCTATCATACCTATTCAAGAAACAATCACTGAAATTGAAGAACATGAAAATGTATAAATATATCATTAGCACAATAGTGTTGTTGAGCTGTTTACAGGCTGTTTCATTTTCTCAGGATTCAACAAAGCCTGTATTAAACCTAAGCCTTGGCTATTTCAATGACAATGGCCGGGTTCAATACCTTAAAGCAAACGCCAAAACAAAAGCAGATGGCAAGTTTAAGCAGGTGGCAGCTATAAAATTGAATTTCTATATCACTTCTGAAGATCCATCTCATCTTTTAGGTAAAGCAGTAACCAATGAGAATGGCGAAGCAGTGATATTTATTCCTCCAACAGCAAAAGATGAATGGAATAGTGCCGCAACACATAGTTTTATTGTTAGTTCTGAAGCTTCTAAGCAATTCGATGCTGCCAGTGGAACAGCTGATGTAACAAAAGCAAAAATTCAGATTGATACTGCTGAAGGTCGGAATATCACAGCAACTGTCCTGGCTTTTAAGGATTCTTCCTGGCAACCGATGAAAGATGTTGAGTTGAAGATTGCCGTAAAAAGAATGGATGGCGACCTGAACGTAAATGAAACACAAACCTATACTACAGATTCTACAGGGGCAGTAACTGCTGAATTCAAACATGATAGTTTACCAGGCGATGCAAAAGGAAACCTTGTTCTTGTAGCAAGGATTGAAGAAAGTGATTTGTATGGAAGCATCACTGCAGAAAAAACTGTTCCCTGGGGGAAATATTATAAATACGAATCTGAGTATGATAAAAGAACACTGTTTGCAAGAAGAGGGCAGTCGCCAGTATGGTTAGAATTTATGGCTTATACCATAATCATAGGGGTATGGGTTGTATTACTCTACCTGATTGGTCAAATCCGAAAATTAAAAAAACTTGGTACTGTATAGATGATTATGAGTTAAATGAAAAGGGATATGGGCAGCCATATCCTTTTTTGTTTTTGGACATAATAGTATGATTACAGTAATTTACAATCATAACTAAATGCATAAGTACTACAATGGTTATTGTTAAGCTGGTTTCTGAGATGAAAGAGTTAGAGGGTATTAGATTACTGCAGGAGCAGAATCTGGGTAAAAACCTAAGTGTAGCAGAAGCTACTAAAGAAGGATTTGTTACAGCAGAGTACACTGTTGAATTTCTAAAAGCTATGCATGATGTGCATCCTTCCATCATTGCGAAAGATAAGGATACGGTAGTTGGATATGCATTAGTGGCCACCCAACCTATCAGGGAGCAACATCCATTATTGGCTGATCTTTTCAGTTCCATTGATAAAGTAATCTATAAAGGAGCTCCATTAAAAGGCACCCGATATGTAGTAGTTGGGCAGCTATGTGTCGGCAAGGGCTATCGTGGTCAGGGTTTGGTGCAGCGTATGTATGAGTTTTACAGAGAGAGTCTTAAGGACAGCTACGATTATCTTATTACCGATGTAGTGCAAACCAATCAACGATCTATAAGGGCGCATTTAAAAACAGGGTTTGTGGTGGTGGATACGCTGGAGTATGGGGGAGTGAAGTGGGATATTGTGTTGTGGGAGTTCTAGAACGTTCAATAAGTTCAAGAGGGGTAATAGGTTCCAGAGGCGGATTGACTGGAGATTAGAGTTCCGAACTCTCGAAGAGTTCGGAACTCTAATCTCCAGTCAATCCGCCTCTGCGTCTCCGCGCCGGTGCGGTTACTGTATTTGTATTCAGCATTAAGCCTTAGGCATTAAGCATTTGGCTTTCCCCACCTGACTTTAATCATACTACCCCCCTCCACCACCGGTGACATATGTTACATCTTTTCAATAGGTATTCTGTTTTCTTTGTATTGTAATTCTAAACAAAGACTATATGAAATACCTGATAATTGGGGGAGTAGCCGGTGGAGCCAGTACAGCAGCCCGATTGAGAAGACTGGATGAGCAAGCAGAGATTATCTTATTTGAAAAAGGAAGCTATATCTCTTATGCCAATTGCGGCCTGCCATATTATATCGGCGAAGTTATTTCTGACAGGAACCAATTATTTGTATCCAGTGCTGCAACATTCAAAGAAAGATTTAATATTGAAGCAAGAGTGTTGAGTGAAGTGATGGCCATACATCCTTCCACAAAATCAATTGAGGTGCGTAATCTCAAAACGGGTGAACTCTATGCTGAATCTTATGACAAACTTGTCTTGTCTCCAGGTGCTGAACCCATACGCCCTCCTTTAGAAGGCATCAATAGTGAAGGCATATTCACGTTACGGAATGTAACCGATACTGACAGGATCAAGTTTTATGTAAATAAATTTCCACAAGGTAAGGCTGTAGTAATAGGTGCCGGATTCATTGGACTGGAAATGGCAGAGAACCTGCATCATCTGGGAATGAAAGTTACAGTTGTTGAGATGGGCGATCAGGTATTAGCTCCTACAGATTTTCCTATTGCAGCTTTAGCACAACGGCATATTCGTAGCAAAGGAGTTGACCTCAGATTGAAAACAGCAGTTACAGGGTTTGAAAGAAATGAGGATGGATTGAAAGTTTTGTTGAAAGAGGAAGCACCGTTGGATGCTGATGTGGTAATACTTTCTATCGGAGTAAGACCAGATACAAGATTAGCTGTAGCAGCTGGATTAAAGCTGGGCAATGCGAAAGGCATTTTGGTGAATGAATATCTTCAAACATCTGACCCCGATATTTATGCAGTAGGAGATGCTATTGAGTTTATCAATCCAATTACCGGAAATAGCATGTCTACTTATTTGGCTGGTCCTGCTAATAAGCAAGGAAGAATATGTGCGAATAATATTGTTCTCGGAAACAAGCAATCATACAATGGAGCAATAAACACAGCTATTGTAAAAGTATTCGATCAAACAGTTGCTGTAGCCGGTGTTGCGAGCAAGCATTTGAAAGCAGCCAATATTCCACATTTGGTTTCCACCACTCATAGCGGTTCTCATGCTGGATATTATCCTGGAGCAGAACAGCTTACTATACAGATCGTATTTTCTCCCGAAGACGGAAAACTTTTAGGCGCTCAGGTTATTGGAGTAGAAGGCGTAGATAAACGTATCGATACATTGAGTTCAGTAATAAAAAGAGGAAGTACAATATATGAATTGACAGAATTTGAACATGCCTATGCTCCTCCTTATTCTTCCGCAAAAGATCCTGTGAATATGGCTGGCTTTGTAGCTGAGAATATCATTCAGAAAAGATTAAGGGTAGTTCCATGGAATACGACTTCTGTAATTGGCATAGAAGATATTTTACTTGATGTAAGAACAGAAAAAGAATATTGCAATGGTTCAATCAAAGGTGCCATTAATATTCCAGTAGACACTCTAAGGGATCGTTTAAATGATTTACCCAAAGACGCTACCATATATATCTATTGCCAGATTGGGTTAAGAGGATATCTGGCTCAAAGAATTTTGCTTCAAAGTGGATTCACTAAGGTATTTAACCTTTCAGGTGGATATAAGCTATGGGAGGCATGTGATGCTGAGAAAAGGTTATTGGAGAATAATCAACTAGTCATTCATTAATCAGCATTGTCAAGGCAATAGGTAAAATAAATTTCTTTTTCAAATCAATTCGTGTTTGTAAGGCATTGATGCCTGAGCCCCCATTCTTGTTACAGATATGGAAGCGGCTTTACAAGCTTTTTTAATGGCTTCTTCCCAGCTGTTTCCTTGTGCTATTTCAACAACGAGTACTCCATTAAACACATCCCCGGCAGCAGTAGTATCTACTGCAGTCACCTTATGCGAGGGTATCTGCATTTCCATTTCCGCATTCTTGAAATAGGCACCAGCTGCACCCATGGTGATGATTACATTTTCAACTCCTGCTGATAAAAATTTATCAGCTGCTTTTGATGCGGAAAGGGTATCTGTCACTTTTATTCCAGTTAATATTTCGGCTTCTGTTTCATTGGGAGTGATAAGGTATAAACAAGCAAATAGTTCTGTTGGTAAAATGGTAGCTGGTGCAGGGTTGAGTACTATTTTCTTGTTTAGTACTTTTCCTTTCTTAGCAGCGAATAAAACGGTTGATAACGGAATCTCCAATTGGAACAGTATAATAGTAGCTTCCTTTATAGCATCATTGGCGGCTTCTATATGTTCTTCATGCAATGTATCATTGGCTCCGGGGGCCACAACAATTTCATTCTCTCCTTTCTCATCAACTATAATAAGAGCTACGCCTGAGGGTTTGTTATTATCGGCAGTGATATAAGTGCAATCAATGCCTTCATTCCTTAATTCTGTAATAGCTCTTTGTCCGAATATATCATCTCCGGTTTTTGCAATAAAACTCACTGCTCCTCCTGCTCTTGCCGCAGCTACTGCCTGATTGGCGCCTTTTCCTCCAGAGAACATAAAGAATTCTCCTCCCATAATTGTTTCACCAGGTTTAGGAAAATGGTTCGACTTAACGACCATATCAGTATTGGAACTACCTATCACTACAATGGATGCCATATTCAAATAATTTAAGAATGCAGATTAACGGGCATAGATAATAAGAGCGATTCCTGCTATATAGAGGAAGAGCATACCGTAAAGCAGATTGGAAATTCCTTTGGGTGCATTCTTGAATTCGCGCCAGATAAAGATACCCCAGATAGCTGCTACCACTGTGGCGCCTTGTCCCAGGCCATATGATATAGCAGTGCCTGCTTTACCTGAAGCGATAATACTAAACGACATTCCAATACACCATATCACTCCACCCAAAATACCTGTAAGATGGTTGCGAAAGCTTCCTTTGAAATAATCGCTAAATGAAACCGGACTTCCCACGAAGGGTTTCTTCATTATATAGGTGTTGAAAAGAAAATTGCTGATGAGTATACCGATAGCAAAGAATACCATGGCGGTATAAGGACTCAATTTCCCTGTTTCGGGATTTGCAAAATCGGGGAACATTGATTTAGCTACAAACCTGTAGAAGAATGCCATAAGCAATCCAGCTACTACAGACAACACTAGTCCTTTCGTGGTAGGGGAGGCGTTAGCAGAGGTTGTTTTCTGATAGGCTCTTGCATTCAGGATGATAGCCAGTGCAATCAATGCCACGCCTGAAAAGAGCCATAAGGGATTGCCTTCCGGCAGATCGATATAGTTCACAATAACACCTAATACCAATGCAATGCCGATGCCTACAGGGAAGGCCACCGACATACCAGCGATAGCAATGGCGGCTACTAATAATATATTGGCGGCATTGAAGATGATGCCACCGAGAATTGCAGAATAGAGATTGCTGTTATCGGCCTGTTCCAAATCGGCCATAAACCCTCGTCCTTGCGGGCCATTACTACCCAATGTAAAGGCAAAGACCAGGGTAAGAAGCAGGATACCGATTACATAATCCCAATAGAACAGTTCAAATCGCCAGCTACCGGCCGCCAGTTTTTGGGTATTGGCCCAGGAGCCCCAGCAAAGCATGGTGATGATGCAGAACAGTACTGCGGTGGAGTAGTTTTCCAGTATGAACATAGCCTTCGTTAGTTTTGGTGGAAGTAGGTGTCTTAAAGCTATAGTAATTTTTTTGAATTGAATCGGTGCGGTTGGACTGTAAACCAGCCTAATACCCCGGCTTTTAGGTGATATAATGGGCTAAAAATCATGCTGAAAAGCCAAAAAAAACCTCAAAAATCTTTGTAAAACCCTGAAAAGGCCTATTTTTGCAGTCCCTTAAACGGGAAATTCCTCCTTAGCTCAGTTGGTTAGAGCATCTGACTGTTAATCAGAGGGTCTCAGGTTCAAGTCCTGAAGGGGGAGCGGAAAAAGAGCATCGATGTAAGTCGGTGCTTTTTTTATTGTATTCATTCTCCTTGGCTTCTATTGGTTAACAGCCCTCAATTAACGGGTAAAAGGGTGTTACTTTGTGTTCAAGTCCTGAAAGGGCAATAATGAGTAAAAGGGGTATACTTTTAAAGTGTAACCTTTATTAGTTTTTATATGATTAATCGAATCTTACTTTCTACACTATTCTTTGGGGTGTTCAATCTTATTTTTTTTAGTGTAAAGCACAAGACAATGAAATTAAATGTACAGGATTGCAAAAATCAGGCAGATGCTAATCAGCTGGAGAATTATAAATCGTCTTAAAGAGCAGATGAATACAGCAATTAAATTAGAACGTAGGAGTATTATCATATACAGCTGTTGCAGACAAAAAAGATTCAACCTTGATAACTATTTCAGAGGTCTATGCAAATGGAAGACAACATCACACATAACAACAGCAATACTTAAAAAATAGCAATAAGTTGTTGTTGGATATGCGTTTGTCTTTAGAGTTAATAGATACAGAATTAGTTGCAAAGGCAAAAACAACGCTTAGAAATGGCTGAAGAAGTTGACGAACTGCATTTTAAGAATAATAGAGAAATGGAAAAGTCATACAAGTTGTATGGCTTTTTCATTTTGGAGGAACGTAGATTATCTACTCGAGTGAAGCGAGAAATCTAAAATATTATAGTTTCTAACCTTGTCATTCCGAGCAGAGCGAGGAACCTACTGTGCAATTAGGGTATAAACTCATTTTTAAGTAATCTAATCACGTTTATGAACTCAATTCAGAGTTTAAGATTTGTTTCATTTTAATAAGTGTACATAATTTTCAATTTTAGGTTCCTCGCTCTGCTCGGAATGACAGGTTTATTTTTTATAATAGTGTAGATTTCTCGCTTCGCTCGAAATGGAAGTTGTAAACCTGAAGTATTTTCACACTGATTTATGGTGAAAAGACCATTGATAATTTATTAAACGAAGGAATCTTTGTGTAAAAAAATCGCATTGAAAAATGCCTTCTACAAACAGTGCTTATTTTGTATATATTGTTACAAATCCCAATAAAACAACATTATATATTGGTGTAACTAATAATCTCCCTGGCAGAGTAATTCAACATTGGCAAAATAGGGGCCGACCTGAAACCTTTGCTGGCAAGTATTTTTGTTACAATCTTCTTTATTATGAAAGTTTTCTTTTTATTCAGGATGCAATAGACAGAGAGAAGGAAATTAAAAAGTGGAATCGGGAAAAGAAAGAATCGCTTATTAAAATTAAAAACCCAGAGTGGTTTTTTTTAAATAAAAGTATCTGCGAAAATTGGCCTCCATCTAAAAGGTGAAATCGAAATTAGTTACTTCCATTTCGAGCGAAGCGAGAAATCTAAACTATTTATGATATAGACCTTGTCATTCCGAGCACAGCGAGGAACCTAAAATAAGTTGTAATAAATTATCAGTTTAATAGTCATGGGTTTTATCATAATGTATTGTTCAACTTTCATTTCGAATGTATCAAGAAATCTCTATAAATATCTACACCCCCAACCCCTTCAATATCGCACTCACAACCGGGCATAAATCTTTCTCTCTACTATTGATCGAAAAATCACTCTTTGTCATTAACGCAGGCTGTGCCATGAATTTCGGTAGCGTTCCTCTATGATCTTGTGCAGCATGAACAATGAAAGGATGGCATAGATACACGGTTCCTGCTTTTCCAGTAGCTGAAATTTCTGGTCTTTCTGGAATGGGTATAAGTCGCTCAGCTAGTTCCATAAACGAAAGACCTCTTTCGCCTTCAGGTAATAGAATTTTTGCAACATCAAAATGTGACCCCACTTTTAATAGAGTAGGTGCATCCAGTGTTGATACATCGGAAAATAAGAAAAGCATTAATAAACCACGGCCTTTGGAATGGATATTAATTCGCCATTCAAAATAATTGCTGGCATCATTACCTGGAAAACTTGCATCTACATGCCATCCGGTATCATTGGCTTTCTCTTTAGAAGGAAAGCGGATAGGAAAGGAGCCCATTGTTTTTCGGGGTATCCAATTACCTTTTCCCACCAACTGGTCAAAGGCACTGTGAAGAATGGGAGTATTTGCTGCTTTTACGAATGGTTCATACCCTAATTCTCCAACCCTCACTACTGGCTGGGTCCAGGTAGCAGGATTGTCGGGATTACAGTTTGTTTCCTTCCATAACAGGGATACGCAGTCTTTTGCTATTTCGGTTGAAAATGCATTGTCGATTTTTATAAACCCATTGTTTATAAAATAGTCAATTTGATCAGGAGATAAAGAATTCAAGCTATCAGTATTTTAATTTAGGTTGTAAATGGTTCAAAACCCTAAGGGTTTTGAACCATTTACAACCTAAAGTTTGACCTTGTGGTTGGTTCAAAACCCTAAGGGTTTTGAACCCTACCCTACTTTATTCATTTGAAAATTTTACAACCACACTTCCTTTTCCCAAAGCATCTTTAAGTCCTGCTGTATTTTCGATATGCCCTATTCTTGTATAGCTGTACGTTGTTTCGAATGTCTTGTAAAATAATACAAGGCAATTATCCCCATATAACATCAGGTCGCCTTCATTGATAGTTGATGGTACAGAAGCGTTTTGCGGAAATGACTCTTTAAAAAAATGGAATTTTTCGTTTCCATTCAATTCTTCCATTGTAATTGTTACGGGTAATTTCGCTTTGAATGCAGTAGCAGTTTTATTATTATCTAGAATCGCAGTAAAAGTAGTGGTCCCAATAGTTATTTTCATATTCTGATTCTTTGTATCTGGGATATAAGTAGTAAAGTTTGATACCAGAGCTCTCTCTTGATAATTAATCGCAAACATTACTAATAATAGAATTGAACTATAAGTACGCACCTTATTTAGGTTAATATCTAATAAGATTAGCGATTGATTGCCAACCTCGCATTAATTTTTTCAATACAAAGTGACTTTTTATGACTAATACCGATGGAAAGTCTATTAAAGACGCATCCGAAAAGGCATTCATAAATTTCTAATAAGTGATAATTTGAAGTTGATGGTGCTTGCCAACTATCAAACAAACTTCAGGTTTCAGGCTTTAGGCTCTTGGAAACAAATATTGCATTGCTGCTATTAACTTACTTACCCCATCTGCTCAGCAAAAGGCATTTTTCGGACTCGTTTTCCTGTAGCCGCAAAAATTGCATTTGCTAAGGCAGCCGCTACAGGTGGAAGTGCCGGTTCACCTAAGCCTGTTGGAGCTTCGTCTGATTCAACAAACGCTACTTCTATTGCCCAAGGGGGCATCTTTATTCGTAATAACCCGGTAGGTATTGAAGTTTTTCTCTGCGACAGCGCCTTCAACAAAAGTCACTTTGGGATACATTGCGTGACAAATGCCATCTACAATCGAACCTTGTACTTGTCCTTCTGCGCCACTTAAGTTAATAACCCGACCACAATTAACCGCGCAATATACTTTCACAATGGAAGGCTTGCCGTTTTCCATTTTAATATCAACTACCTGTGCGGCATACGAACCGAAAGAGAACCATGTTGCGAAACCTCTGAAAATTCCAGGAGTTTTGGTTCCCCATTTGGATATTTTAGCTACTAATTCAATTACACCTTTATATTTTTCCGGGTCGTATGATATCCGACCTACTGGTTCTTGCTTTGCTTTATTGAGTAATTTAATACGAAATTCTACAGGATCAGATTTCAATGCTGTGCATACTTCATCCATAAAACTTTCAGCAACATAAGCTAATGTATTAGCACCTGGGGCACGCCACCAACCTGTTGAGTATTACTTCTAAACCTTGCCCTTCTGAACGATAATTTGCTAAAGCACCAGCTACATAACTATCACCTCTAACACCACGGCCAATACCTACGCCCGACTGATGCCAGGCTAAAAGACCATCTGCGGATAGCGCAGCTCTATATCTGTACATTTCTGCAGGACGATAAAAATCATTCTGCATATCATCTTCACGTGTCCATTGAACTTGAACAGGGCATTTTGCAGCTGCTGATATAAGGGCAGCTTCCAGACCATTGTCTGCCATTAATTTTCGGCCAAATCCTCCACCCTGGCGAGGTGTACTGGCCAGGTCATTCTCTACAGAAATTTTCAATTGGTCAGATACCTGTTTTCTTACTTCTTCAGGAACCTGAGTAGGCCCAAACAATTCTACCTTGCCATCTTTCACATCAGCAAAGAAATTAAGGGGCTCCATCTGTCCATGGGAAAGGGTCGGAATCTCGTAGGTTACATCCAGCAATTTAGTTGCACCATTTTTTGCTGCATCAACATCGCCATCATTGCGGGCTGGTGTAGTTGTTCCTTTGTCGAGCATGGTTTTGAAAGTAGCAAAATGGTCGGATGAACTTTCCAGTTTTTCACTTGTATTCCATTGTATAACCAATGCATCACGTCCTTTCTTTGCAGCCCATGTTGAGGTTGCTAAAACGGCAACAGAATTTTTCAGTTTAACGATATTCTTTACTCCATTAATTTTTAGTGCTGCAGATTCATCAACTGAGCCCAATGTTTTTCCATAAGCTGGAGGCCTTGCTACCATGGCATATAACATTCCTTCCTTTTTGGTATCGATTCCAAAAAGTGGTTGTCCTGTAACTATTTTATGAGCATCTATATCTTTTACTCTTGTACCGATATATTTAAAATCTTTTGGGTCTTTAAGTTTTGGGTTTGATGGTACTTCAAGCGTTGCCGCTTTTGTTGCTAATTCTCCATAACCCAGTTTTTTACCAGATGCTTTATGAGAAACTACTCCATCTTCTGCGGTACATTCTGATTGAGGTACATTCCATGTTAGTGCAGCGGCGGCAATAAGCATTTCACGGGCTGTAGCACCAGCTTTGCGTAATTCTGAAAACCGTCCTCTTACAGATCCACTTCCGCCTGCTGTTTGTCTACCGAATTTGCTATTGAGGGGAGCTAATTCCACTTTCACTTTTTTCCAATCCACGCATAACTCTTCGGCAATAATCATTGGAAGAGATGTTTTCACTCCCTGACCGATTTCAGGGTTTGGTGCCATCAACAGAACGGAACCATCAGCTCCGATCTTTATATAAATATTAGTTGCAAAGGGGGCATCGTCCACATTGTTCGAACTGGCCGAATTGCCAAGAAAGGACAAACTGATTAACATCCCTCCACTTGAAAGAGCGGATACTTTAAGAAAGTGTCTTCTTGAAATAGTTGAGTTCATAAATTATTTTGAACGAAGTTTATCAGCAGCTAAATGAATTGCTTTTCTAATACGTACCTGGGTTCCGCAGCGACAGATATTTGATATTGCAGAATCTATTTCCTTATCTGTTGGGGCGGGCACCTTTTTTAACAAGGCGGCAGCGGCCATCAATTGACCAGCCTGGCAATAACCGCATTGGGATACATCCAATTCTTCCCATGCTTGCTGCAAAGGGTGGTCCCCATTTGCACTTAAGCCTTCGATAGTGGTGATTTTATTAGCACCTACAGCAGAAATTCGTAATGAACAGGAACGAATGGCTATTCCATTCAAGTGAACGGTGCAAGCGCCGCATTGAGCTACCCCGCAACCGAATTTAGTACCGACCAGATTTAAGTTGTCGCGCAATACCCATAATAATGGGATATCGGCATCAACATCAACCGACAATGTTTGGTCATTAACGGAAAGAGTATAAACAGGCATAATGATCTACTTTATAAATTAGGTGACCTTATAAAAACTTGAAGAGAACTTCTTACTCAAATATAATTTTATTGGAGCGGAATTCCTTGAGTTAATTGAATTTTTATTGAGTGCAGTAATGTTCAAGGTTTTGGTAATTGGAGTAAGTTATTCCAAAACAAGGTGAAATTATTCGGGGGGAAATTGCGACCAGGATGAATAAGGTGAACCTGGGATTGGGGTTCATTATAAGTCCGGAAAGGAGTACAATATTTGATTTTAGTTTTCTCGCTTAGCTCCAGGGCCATGACAAGGACTTTGTTATATAGTAGATCTAGATTTTTCGCTTGGCAACAAAATAGAGGTGGATTTTTGTAAATGGAGTGATTTTCCAATTCTAGTATTTTTTTAGTTTCCTCGCTATGCTCGGAATGAAAGGGTGCTAGGGGGGGATGATGAAATACAAATTTTTCGCTTTGCTCAAAATTGTTGTGGGGTTTATGCACCTGGAATGATTTTCCAATTCTAGTAGTTTTTTTAGTTTTATCATCCACTCGGAATGACAGGGTACAAGGGGGAATGAAATACAGATATTTCTCTTCGCTCAGGATGGTTTATACGTTTTTGTAATTGGAGTGAGTTTTCAATTTGTAGTATTTTTTGAGTTTTATACTTCATCAGTTGATACGGTTTTGTTTTATAATGAGTAGAATTTTTGCTTTCGCTCTACTTTGCAATGATTTTTTAACTGGAGTGATTTTCCAATTCTAGTAGTTTTTTTAGTTTCCTCGCTTCGCTCGGAATGACACGGGCTTTTTTTTATAATGAATACAGATTTTTCGCTACGCTCAAAATGCAAGTTGTATCACGAAAGGTTTTTCTCACAAAATCAAGGTGAAAAACACATTGATACTTTTAGCAATGAAACAAACTTTGTGTATAGTAATGATATAACCAGATGAATTCGACAAAAACAGTTTATTACCTATACATTGTTACAAACCCAAACAAAACAACATTATATACCGGGGTTACTAATAATTTATCTGCAAGAATTATTGAGCATTGGGAGAAAAGAGGTCAATTTAGAACATTTGCAGGCAGATATTTTTGCTACAATCTGCTTTATTATGAATGCTTCCAATTCATTCAAGATGCCATAGACAGAAAAAAAGAAAGGTTAAAAAATGGGATCGGGCAAAGAAGGTGTAAAACTATTCAAACAAAAATCCAGATATGATATTCTTAAATGAGAAGGTATTGAGGCAAATGGCCGCCGAAAAAAACAGATAGACGATTTTAGACACTTGCATTTTGAGCGAAGCGAAAAATCTGTATTCATTATAAAACAAGATCCTTATCATTCCGAGCGGGCGAAAACTAAAAAACTATAAAGCGAGAAACCAGATATTGTTTTTCAAAACTATATACTCACTCTTTTTCAGTGAAGCAAGAAATCTAGATTTTATAAAAAAGGCAAATTCCTGTGATCCGAGCAGAGAGATGAATTTACAGTGAAATGGAACAGTTTACTTGGCTCTTAGATATTTTTTTTTACGACAAACATTCTAAGGAATACATTCTATTTTTTATCTAAGTTTTTAGATTCGTATTTCCGTTCAGAATGACAGGGTGCTTTCATTTACTATGAGAGTGATTTTTTAATCCCATTATTTTTTTTGTTTCCTCGCTTTGCTCGGAATGACAGGGTGTTAAGTGGTATATGAATACAGATTTTTCGCTTCGCTCAAAATGGGAGTGCACTAATATTTTGCAACGGAACGACTTTCCCATTCTGGTAGTTTTTTTAGTTTCCTCGCTCTCGGAATGACAGAGTGTTAAGGGTAATGAATACAGATTTTTTGCTTCGGGGAGCGCACTTTATTTTGCAGGAACGGCTTTCAAGGTATTTTTTAGTTTCCTCGCTGGCTCGGAATGACAGGGTGCTATGGGGGGAGATGAAATACAGATTTTTCGCTTCGCTCAAAATGCATGTAGCATCCATTTTAGTTTCTAAAGTAGAATGATAAACTATCTGAGGGTTTAATCATGCCTAACACCTTCCTTAACTTTAAATACATGTAATATATATGGAAACAATGCCTGTATCGTTTCTTCCGCCCCTCTCGGTGAACCAGGTAAAGTTATAATCAGGCTGTCGCCAACAAAACCCGCCACCCCTCTGCTTAGCATGGCATAATGGGTTCTTTGCTGTCCATAATTTCTTGCTGCTTCTATAACGCCTGGCACATCGCGTTCTATCAGGGGTTTGATGGCATCTGGAGTAACATCTCTTTTCGATAATCCTGTGCCACCAGTGAAAAGAATTAGCTGAAACCCATCTTTTACTAATTGCAGTGCCTGATTCTGAATGGTAGTGAAATCGTCCGCTATTACAGCATAGCTGGCCACTGATAACTGGTGTTTTTTCAGGTTTCAATAACGATTTCTCCGCTTTTATCAACCCCGGTTCCTTTACTGATACTATCACTGCAAGTGATCACTGCTACTTTAAGGTTTTCTGGATAAGCATATTTGATATCAGTTTTGCCGCCTTTTTTCTCATCCAGTTTGATATTTACTATTTCGATATGCTTATCGATGGGCTTCAGCATATCATACATTGTTAAAGCAGTTACAGAAACGCCGTGCATAGCTTCCACTTCAACGCCGGTTTTATATACTGTATGAACTTCAACCCGTATGGTTATCTCTAATCCGTTTATTTCATGGGTTATTGATGTATATTCAATGGGCAGAGGTGACAATCAGGAATTACTTCATAAGTTTTTTTGCAGGCAAGCAATCCGGCTGCCCGACTGAATTCAAACACATCGCCTTTTGGTACCGTACGGTTTCGGATAGCATCTATGGTTTCTTGCTTTGAAACTTTTAGGATACCCGTGGCAATCGCAATTCTTAATGTAGAAGACTTATGTGTAATGTTTACCATGATTCTCTTTTTACTTATTGATTAACCTTCCATTGATAACTATCACCTTCAAATAGTTCTTTACCCCATACAGGTAATTCGGCTTTTATTCTTTCAACACACTCTGTGCACGCATCTATAGCAGCTTTACGATGCTTTGATGAAGTGAACACAAACAAGCAGATTTCTCCAGCCATCACTTTGCCTAAACTATGATACACATGCATACAGGTTAATGGATATTTTGCAAAGATAGCTTCCCTTATAGTATGCATCGTTTCAAGTGCCATATCTGTATTGCTGCTATATTCAATAGCAGTTACAATTTTCCCTTCAATCGAGTCTGCCCTAACTTGCCCAAGGAAAATATTATGACCACCTATTTCGGTTTTAGTAGCATGTTTGGCAATGCTATCAGCAATAAATGCTGCCGGAATAGCACCTTCCCGAAATATATTTTTATGAGGTTTTTTATCCATTCTATTAATTTTATTTTCCTAAATTCATAAGGCGTTTACTCCACCTTTGAATGAAAAATACTTTCTTACCATTTTCGCCGATCAATATAACTGCCGATTGGCTTCTAATTCCTGATTGACAAATAAAAACAATATCACGACCATTTAATTCATCGATTCTGTTTTCCAGTTGAGATAATGGAATGGATAAATGATCGTATTCAGATAATCTTGGTAGTTCACCGATTTCTCTTACGTCTACAAGAATGTAATTGTTTTTAGCTTCCATCCATTCTTCTTTGGATATCTCATGAACAGTACTTGATTCACACAGATACACATAATCGGTTAGCTTAAAAGCTTCTATTGTTTCAGGTAATGTTTTGTTGCTTTCTGTTGTTTTTGAAATTACCAGGGCGTATATCTTTTGTGTTAAGGCGTTGTAAATGGCTATCTTATTTATCAATGGTTCGCCAATACCGGTAATCAGCTTTATAACTTCGGTCGCTTGCATCACGCCTATTAATCCGGGAATCACCCCTAATACTCCTGCTTCAGCACAAGATCTTACTTCATTGTTTTTAGGCGGAACCGGAAACAAATCCCGATAATTTACAGAAGTGCCGTCGGTTGTGGCATTAAATACAGCTACTTGTCCTTCAAATTGCGATACGGCTCCAAATACTAAAGGTTTCTTCAACAATACGCATGCATCATTTATCAAGTACCTGCTGGCGAAATTATCAGTGGCATCAACAATTATGTCGTAGTTTGGGAAATAGCTGATTGATAATTCCTGATTCCATCTTTCCTTATATACAGCCGCACGATTTCATTATTTAAGGCTTCAATTTTTTCTTTGGCTGCTTCTACTTTGTATCTTCCTACATCCGCCTGTCCGTATAATATTTGTCGGTTTAAGTTGGAGAAAGTCACTTTATCATCATCGGCAATACCAATAGTGCCAATACCTGCTGCAGCTAAGTATTGCAGAATAGGACAACCTAGTCCTCCCGCTCCAATGACTAATACCCGCGCTTTTGAAAGCTTCTCTTGCGAAGTGCTTCCAAACTTATCGAGGATCAATTGTCTTTGATATCGTTCTGTGCTATTTGTCATATTCACTATCCTCCTGAAAAAGGTGGCATAAAAGCGATTTTACTATTATCGGTAATCAGTTCATCTTCATTCGACATCTTATTATTTACAGCTATTACAAATTTTGATTGTGAAAGAGCTGGATACCGGCTCAATACTTGCTTTTTTAATTCAATCACAGCCCCTGGATTTTCCATCGTCAATGAGGAGCACCCGGTTATATCGGTAAGTTGTCCAAAAAAAAGCACTTCAATAGTCATTAGTTATGTCAGGATTAGTTTTATCGATGCCATCAACAACACACAGGCTAATGTGTACTTGAGAATATTCTGTTTAAATTTCAGTGAACCTAACCAGGCACCAGTTATACCCCCAATAAAGGCAATGGCTACGAGTGGTAACAGATCAGTTTCTATCTTAATGCCTTTTGAAAATTGACCAGCTAATCCTGCTATCGAATTTACAAAAATAAACAAGGCACTAATAGCGGCAGTTTGTTTTTGATTGGTCCATTTCAATAACAATAAGATGGGAGATAGTATGATGCCACCTCCAATTCCGATTAATCCAGAAAGAAATCCAATGCTACCACCAATAAGTAAAGACACTGGCCAATTGGCATTTGTAAGGTCTTTTTCCTCAGGGTTTGGGAAGAAGAAAAAGCGGGCAACAGGGAAGAGTAATAATATCCCTAGTATTTTTTTATACACTACAGCATCAAGTACAATTGTACTTCCTAAAAAGGATAAAGGGATGGAGGCCACTGCAAATGGCAGAAATAATTTCCATTTAAAATGTCCTCCTTTAAAAAATAAGAGAAATGAGGTTAATGAAACAAATAGATTCAGGATTAGAGCTGAAGACTTCATTGTTTCCGGAGCAAATCCATACAATGCCATTAATGCTAAATAACCGCTGGCGCCACCATGTCCAACAGAAGCATAAAGGAAGGCCACTATAAATAATAATATGAAGAAACCAACTGTCATTGGTATTTTGAATGAGGTAGAAGATGAACCGTTACTATTTCTCCTGCAATAACTTCCCTGCTTTCTTGTGGTAATACTACCAGGCAATTAGCTTCTGCGAAACTGGAAAGTTTATAGGATTCCTGACCGGTTTGTATTCTTACAGATTGTCCATCATAATAGGCTTTCAAAAAGCAGGTAAGTCCCTGGGGTTTTATATATCCTTCTTCCAGTTTGCTTCCTGCTTTTTTAAAGGTGTATTTTTGAGGATGTCATTATTCCATAGCTGGTAAAAGATATTCATAGAAGCAGGTCATAACGGATGCTGGATTGCCTGGTAATCCAAATACAATGACATTCTCTTTTTTACCGAATAATAATGGCTTACCAGGTTTCTGTTTTATTTTATGGAAAATAGGTGTCACTCCACATTTTTCAAACGCAGGCAAAGTAAAGTCATAATCGCCAACACTTACACCGCCCACCAAAAGAATCAAATCTGAATTCTCAAGCAAAGTGTTTAGTTTTATTGATAGTTTATTGACGTCATCGTTAGATTGCAATAAATGCAGTACTTCTATATCTTGTTGCAGTAAGGCAGCACGAAGCGAATAGCTATTGGAATCATATACTTGTCCGAAGGACAATGCTGTTCCTGGTTTTTGTAATTCGTTACCAGTGATAATAATTCCCACTCTTGGTTTGGGGTATACTGATACTTTATCGATTCCTAGTCCGGCCAACAGACCGATTGATAAAGGATTAAGCTTTGACCCTTTTGCCAGAACTAACTGTCCTTTTCTCATCTCGGTTCCCACTAACCTTACATTGTTACCTTTTTGTAATTTATCATCAGTGATTTTTACAATACCTGAACTTACAATTGTTTTTTCCTGCATTACAACTGTATTGGCTCCTTGCGGTACGGGCGCTCCGGTGAATATCCTTGCTGCTGATCCTTTAGACAGCGTAGTAGCCTTTTCAAAACCTGCTGGAATTTCTCCGGAAATAATATAATCCGTTATGCCTTCTTCAAAAGCAATGGCATAACCATCCATGCTCGACTGAGGGAAAGCGGGTATATCTAATGGGGAATAAATATCACTTGATACTACAAGACCCAAAGCTTCTTCCAGTTTCATAACAACTGGTTTAAGAGGCTTCACGTTATCTTCAATAAATTTTAAAGCTTGTTCAACAGAAATCATCGTTTATACTCAATATTTTTGTGCAAATTACGATCATGGATCTATTGCTAGAAGATGGAGGTTTCAAATCTTTTCAGATCATCTAGAACTGTCCACCCAATGCTTGTTTCTTATCCTTTATATTCTGGTGAATCAAGGGAGTAATATCTTCCCCCTTCCTGAAAGCCGTCAATAAATCAGTTTCTGATTCGGAAAAAAGACAGTTTTTCATCTTGCCATCGGCCGTTAATCGCATTCTATTGCAATCACCTTATGAAGGCACTCGCCGTTCTGCTGATTACGCAAAAAGTTTCTTTATGCCCAGTAACCCGGAATTTCTTTGCAGTTTCATGAGGTATATTGTTTCAGCGCCTGTATTTCTAAATTCGGTACTGATTTGTTCAATCATTTTGTTGAAACGTTACAACTCGCTTGCTGTTCCATCGGTTTTCGTCGAAGGGGCATGAACTCATTAAAACGCGAACATGTAGTGAATGATTTTTTGTCATCTGCAAAATCAAGCATTTCTTCATCATTTATTCCTTTCATCACTTTACTACATTGATTTTGACACTTATCTCGTTGTCTAATGCCAATTGTATGTTCTTTTGCCCCAGTATCAAACTTCACGTCGACAGTCGTTAGCAGGAAACGGTCTTCTGTAGTATCTAGACTTATGTTCAGGATTTGCGATTTTGATCTTTAATCATAATCGCTATGCTTATGCAACTTGTGGCATTGATGATTAAAGTAAAATTGACATTCAGGTAGATAATCTTTTTAACGATATCTGCAAAATCCTTTCGTGGCTCTTTTTTGGTTAAACGTATCTTTGCCTCTTTTACAAAAAATCTTTGTTGGCCTTCAATTTCATCGGCCTGCATCAATTGATTGCTGGGCATGAAAGAGTATTCCTCTTCCGGCATGCAATAAAAACATCGCAAATTGCATTTGTCGGTTAAAGATATGCGCAGGTAATTATGGACTCTGTTAAATGTATCTGCAATCATGCTTAAAGACTCCCGCTTATTAATTTATTGTAATCCTCTAAGGTATCGATATCTATGACTCCTTTATCAAAATGCAGTTTAGCCACTTCATTTTCCCTGTTCTTTATTATCAGCCTTGCTCCTGTATCTCCTTTTAGTGCTAAAAGTTCAGGGAAAACAGACTTGTGAAACAGGGCAGGGGTGCCAATACTATTTGAGTAGTAGCAAGCAGCAATTGGCAAGCTGGAACTTTTTTGTAATACTAGTAAGGATCTGATACTTTCTTCAGTTAGGTAGGGCTGATCGCAAACTAAAATTACTATTCCATATGCATTGGCAGCTTCCTAACCGACTCTTATAGAACTGGCCATTCCTTCTTCCCAATTTTCATTTATTACAATATCAACATTCTCCTTAATGATGGTTGCTTTGATATTTTCTGCATTTGCTCCTAAAACCACTGTTATCGGGAATGAAGATACTTTTTTTATAATGCCGATTAACCTATTGATAAGTGTCTGACCTTCGTATTGCAAAAGCTGTTTAGACGAACCCAGTCTTTTACTTTGACCGGCTGCCAGTATTAAAAATCTGCAATTATCAATTGTATAGGGCATATATATTCAATCTGCTAAGGGTCTGTTTGAGTGTATAGTTTCCTTCTTCCACTTCAACATCCCGCCTTTTCTATTTGTAAATACTGCTTGAATTTCGGAAATGATGCTGGCTGCTATTTCTTCTGGTGTTTCTGCACCAATATCTAAACCAATGGGGCCATAGATTCGGGAAAGCATTTCGTCAGAAACTTCATTTCCTTCTTCTTTTATTTGTTGTAATAGTTTAGTCAGTTTCTTTTTTGGTCCCAGAACACCAATATATGGAATTGAAGTTTGGATTAGAGCTTTTAGCATTTGAAGATCGTAGAGGAAATTATGGGTCATTAGCACAAAGCAAGTACGCGAGTCAATATCTATTTGTTGCAATACTGCTTCTGGTTTACTAACCAATACCTGACAGGCGCTGATAAAGCGATCTTGTTTAGCATGTGTTTTTCTTCCATCCACAATTCGTACTTCCCATCCCAGAATTTCAGCCAATTGCATAACCGGAATGGCATCGTTTCCAGCACCTACTATAACTAGTGACAAAGGAACCTCTAAGTATTCAATAAATGTATGCGTGATATATTCGTCATTACTATGTTCAATGAATCGGGATGTTTTTGAAAGAAATACTTCTGCAATATCATTTTGCAAGGAAGCATCGAACTGAATAAATGGATTTCTTCCGAAACGAGTGCCATCTTCTAATTGTAAAAGGCAAGCGCCCTCTTGACCGGCTCTTTTATCAGATAAATCATAATAAGTTACAAGGGCCGCTTCTTGTCTTGTTGAAATTGATTTTCGTAATAACTCTACAGGATTATTGCTGTCTTCCTTATTAATGTATTCGAATAAAACTTGTATCACCCCTTCGCATCCCAGTTGAACTCCTATTGTGGCATCGTCTTCATCACTGGTATCATATGTAATCACCCTTGATTTTTTTTCAGAGAAAGTCAACAATGCTTTTACCAACGCATCACCTTCTAAACAGCCGCCACTAATGGCACCGATCATTGCCCCGTCTTCCAGCACCAGCATTCTTGCTCCTGGTCTCCGATACGATGAGCCTTCTAAATGTACAATAGTTGCCAATACACATTCTTTACCTGCATTTTTTGCGGTATCATATGCGTTTACAATTTCACGAAGTTCTTTCATTACTTAAAATGCTGTATATCCTTTTACTACTGCTTTTTTAGCAGCTAACACATCTGCGACTTTTATATAAGGCGCTTTATTTCCCCATGAATTTCGGATATAATTGATTACATCTGCTACTTCTTTGTCGGTCATGCTGATAGGTGCCATTTCCATTTCATAAGTTATACCTTTTACGACAGATTTACCTCTCATTCCCTGAAGAATAATTTTCACCATTTTATTTTTATCTGCCAAATTTCCGGCTTTTGCAAGTGGTGGGTAAACCGCTTCAACTCCAACGCCGTCTTCCATATGGCAGGATTGGCAATAGGTTGAATATAGGGATTTACCATTCTCATAACTTGCTTTGTTGGGAGTTTGCTGATAAAACGACTGGTTAACGAATGCTAAAAATGTAATAAAGGAAAGGAGGATAATTTTTTTCATATATAGTTTTTTTGAAGGCATTAAAAAGGATTGCAATGGCAATCCTTTTCAATGCAGAATTATGGCTTATTTTTTAACTTTTATTCAAATCGTTTATGAACGGTTGATTATAAAAGCGCTTGCCTGTAGCCTTGTAAAGGGCATTAGCCAAAGCAGCAAATATAGGCGGGAATGGGGGTTCTCCAAGACCCGTAGGTGCAATTGTGTTCTGCACGAAATGAACTTCTATTTTCTTGGGTGCTTCTCTGAGACGAATCATCCTATATTGGTTGAAGTTTTTTTGCATAGGCACTCCTTTCTCAAAACGTAAGCCTCCATACAATGCATTGCCAATGCCATCTACTATGGCGCCTTCCACCATATTCTTTGCGCCTTCTGGATTTACAACAATGCCGCAATCCAATGCGGAAACCACTTTCTGCACTACAGGCTGTCCATTTTTCATCACTACATCGACTACATGAGCAGCGTAAGAGTTATGACAGAAATAGGCGGCCACACCTCTTTTCAAGTTTTTATTATTCTCTTTGCTCCAGTTAGATTTCTGTTTCACTAGTTCTAAAACACCGATATATCTGTCTGCTTCATATTCGTTGTTCTTTCCTACCGGTTTTTCCTTTGCTTTCTTCAGTAATTCAATCCTGAAATCAATAGGATCTTTTCCTATAGCTTCTGCTACTTCATCTAAAAAGGATTGTTCTGCAGACGCGATGAAGTTAGATCTTGGCGCTCTGAATGCCCCGATGGTGATGTTGGAACTGATTTCCCATCCTTCAGCTAGATAGTTTTCGAAAGCGCCAGCAGGGAATCTATTTTCGTGAACTGCGTGCTCGGGAATACCGCCACCTTTTACATGAATAGCGGTAACATTATTCTTTTCATCAAGCGCCGCTCTGAATTTTACAATATAGGTTGGACGATAAACGCCGTTGGTCATATCATCTTCCCTTGTATAGATCAATTTTACAGGCGCTTTCATTTTCTTAGAAATCAATCCGGCTTCTATGATATAGTGACCATAGCCTCTTCGTCCAAAACCACCACCCATTCTCGCCAGTTTCATATCCACTTTCTCTATTTGAAGATCAAGGTTGGATATGATATTCTGTTTCATCATATCAGGAATCTGAATAGGCGCTACAAAAAGCGCTTTCTCATCGGTTATATGAGCGAAACAACTAATAGGCTCCATTGTATTATGTGGTAAGAATGGAGCAGAATAACTGCGTTCAATAACTTTTTTAGCGGCTGCAAAAGCGGCATCAGGATCTCCATCTTTTCTTAGGATTTTACCTGGTTTCTTTTGCATTTCGTTCATCTGCTTCATATGCTCATCCGTACTTTCTAAACCTGCAGGAGTGGTTTCTTCCTTTTTACCTCCCCAACCATTCACTATTTCCTTTACCTCTTCAGTGGGTTGCCATTGTATGTTTACTTTTTTCCTGCCATTCATTACTTCCCATGTAGAATTTCCAACTACAACTACTAAGTTGTTAAAAGCTCTAGTATCAAAGAATGATCTTTCATATCCATCTTTATACACTTTCAATTCAAATACATCTTTTATGCCTGGCATTTTCAATGCTTCTGCAGCATCAAATGATTTTAATTTCAATCCAAATGCTGGAGGATGAATCGCCATTGCAATCAACATTCCTTCATATTTGAAATCCATTGTGAAAAGAGACTGACCCATCACGATTTTCTTTCCCTCTACATTCTTTTGAGGTTTTCCGATTATGGAGAATTCATCCGGCTTTTTCAATGTCACTTTTGTAGGTACTGGTAATTTAGAAGCTGCTGCTGCTAAAGAGCCATAAGTAGCAGATTTGCCACTTAACTTATGGATAACCGATGCATTTGCAGCTGTTAACTCTGTAACAGGAACATTCCACTCAGTAGCTGCTGCCTGAAACAACATCTGTTTAGCTGCAGCACCAGCATTTCTAAGCGGTTGCCAGTTCATTCGAACCGATTGGCTGCCTCCAGTGAATTGTCTTTTATATCTTGGAGTATCATAATCTCCTTGTTCGATAGATATTTTTTGCCAATCCACTTCCAGTTCCTCAGCAATAAGCATTGGTAGGGATGTCATAACATTCTGACCGAATTCGGGGTTTGGGCAGAAGAGTGTGATTTTATTATCGGGGCTTATCTTAATAAAGCCAGTAAGTTCAACCCATTCGCCGGCTGCACTAGTTGCTGCTAAAGCTTCATTAGGAATAAAATTTGCTAACCAGCTAAATCCAATCATCATTCCACCTCCTGTAAGGGAAGTAACTTTCAGGAATGAGCGTCTGCTTACAGTATTTGTTGACTTTTCCATAAGTTGATGGTTTATTTAGATGATGATTTTGCAGCGGTTTTAACTGCTTCTTTAATTCTAACATAAGTACCGCAGCGACAGATATTGCCTGTCATAGCAGATTCAATTTCATCATCAGTTGGTGAAGGTTTTGATTTTAGCAAGGCGGCTGCGGTCATGATCTGACCCGTTTGACAATATCCGCATTGGGCAACATCTAAATCAAGCCATGCCTTCTGTACTGGATGATCTCCATTCTCTGAAAGACCTTCGATAGTGGTAACTTCCTGAACACCTATTGCAGAAACAGGTAATTGGCAAGATCGTAATGCACGACCATTAAGATGAATTGTGCAGGCTCCGCATGAACCAACACCACAACCATATTTTGTACCTACTAAATTCAGATGATCCCTGAGCACCCACAATAGAGGTGTAGCTGGGTCTACATCTACCTCCAGGCTTTTTTGGTTGATCTTCAGTTTAAATTTTGCCATAAAACAGATATTTAATAGTATTAATATGATCTTTTGCGGAACAGTAATTTAAGTCAGTTTGAGTAATTGAGTGCTTGATTGCTGAATATCTGATAAGTTCAAAGGGTTTTGAATTCAACAGGCAAGCTTTCCAGGCTTAAGCCATAAGTAAAAACAGCTTGACAAATTTCACTTTAATACTCTGACTATTAGGTATATATTTTACTGATTTAACTACCATTATCACTGAATAGGGCTGCTGTTTGTGGCACCTGTCCATAGATTCTTTAAGTTTGGGTACAATACTAATTACATGGTACCTATTTTCAAATTTGATACAGTAAAGGAATACAATGCACTGAATGATCATGAAACACTGCATCCCTTAGTAAGTGTGATTGATTTTTCAAAGGCAAAAGTCCGTTCCTGGGGGGAGAAGAAATCAGTCAAGATCAATTATGGCCTTTATTGCATTTTCCTTAAGGAAATAAAATGTGGGGATTTGAAATATGGATGTAATTATTATGACTATGAAGAGGGAACATTGGTATTTGTATCTCCTGGACAAGTAATAGAAATTGAAGTTCCTGGTGGACCTTATCAACCCAAAGGCCATGCACTTGTTTTTCATCCTGATTTAATACATGGAACATCTTTAGCAAAGCATATCGGCGAGTATTCATTTTTCGGTTATCAATCGCATGAAGCCTTACATCTTTCTGAAAGGGAAAGACAAATGGTAATGGATTGTCTTTCGAAAATTCAATTTGAGTTACAACAGCCGATAGATAAACATAGTAAGAAGCTGATTGTTTCCAATATTGAATTGTTCCTTAATTATTGTACACGGTTCTATGATCGTCAATTTATATCGAGAGAAAATGTGAATAAGGGAGTTGTAGAAAAGTTTGAAGAAATATTAAATAGATATTTCTCTTCTGAAAAAGTTTCGAACCAAGGGTTGCCTTCTGTGGCCAGTTGTGCTGAAGAACTTCATTTGTCTGCCAACTATTTTGGAGACCTGATAAAGAAAGAGACTGGGAAATCGGCTCAGGAATATATACAGAACAAGATAATTGACATGGCCAAAGACAAGATCTTTGATCCGGCGAAATCCATAAATGAAATTGCTTTTGAATTGGGATTCAAATATCCACAACATTTCAGCCGTTTTTTCAAACAACGGGTAGGTATGTCCCCTAATGAATACAGGGCGTTGAATTGATCAGGAATGCTATTGATTTTGTAATTTCATCTTACTTAATCAATCTTCCTTTTAGCTATGAACAATGTAAATTATTTCGAGATACAATCCTCCGATCCTCAGCGCGAGGCCAGTTTTTATTCTACAGTTTTTGGTTGGAAGTTTACAAAGTTGGAGGGATTGCCTATCGAATACCACCGCATTGAAACAAAGGGCATCAATGGTGGATTGATGAAACGATTTGCTAAGACTCCTCCAGCTGAATTTGGTACTAATTCTTTTACTTGTTCAATGGAAGTGGCCAGTTTTGATAAGACTGCTGAAATGATTCTACAAAACGGTGGGCAGGTAGCCATGCCGAAGTTTGCTATTCCTGGAACCTGCTGGCAGGGGTATTTTATAGATCCGGATAATAATGTGTTTGGGATATTTCAGGTGGATTTGAATGCTGGTTAAATATTTTTTATTCCCTTGCCTCAAATAATTTGAATAGAGTGTATTTCATTTTTGCTGCAATTCCTCTTTCAATTCTGTAAAAAAGCAGAATGGATTTGTTTCCCTTAGTTATACTTTTAGTATTACTATTTTTTTCGGAGAATAATGGTTGTGATTTACGACTTACCTGATTCTGAGATTTGAAAAGGGTATGGAAAATCACTCATATTAATATACGAACGAAAGGTAATTTTTGTAATTAATTGAAATTCAATAAAAGGAGGTTGTATAAGGTCTCCAACCTTATAAGGTTGGAGACCTTATACAACCTCTTCTTTTTTTCCTCACATTTTTGGTTGTACAAAGGAAAATTTAAAGCTTTTACTTCCATAATTTATTGATCAAACAATATGAGAATGGCATTGTTATTATTTTCATGACTGCAGCTACTGTCTTATTTCCCCATCAACTCTTTAAGGAAAATCCAGCTATTCAAAAAGGTATTCCCGTTTACCTGGTCGAAGAATCCTTGTTCTTCAACCAATACAATTTTCATCAGCAAAAACTGGTACTACATCGTGCTTCCATGAAATTCTATGAAGCATTCCTTAAAGGGAAGGCCATTACCGTAAACTATGTGGCAGCAAAAGAGAAAGAAGCTGATATAAGGGAATTGTTGAAACTGCTATCGGCCAAGGGAATTACTGAAATCACTTTTATCGATCCAGCTGATAATTGGATATTGGAAAGATTACAGAAGGCAGCGCATCAATTTGCTATTGAACTAAGACAAATACCCTCTCCCAATTTTTTAAACAAGATGGATGAGGTGAAGGATTTCTTTGATGGGAAGAAAACCTATTTCCAAACAGATTTCTATATCTGGCAAAGGAAACAGAGAAAGCTTCTTTTAGACGCTTCCCAAAAGCCATTAGGCGGCAAATGGACTTTTGATGCAGAGAACAGGGTAAAATTCCCCAAAGGCGAATCAGTTCCTGTTCTTAGTTTTCCCAAAGAAAACAAATGGGTGAAGGAGGCAAAAGTATATGTGAAGGAGAATTTCAGTGATAACTATGGCAGTATAGACTCATTTATATATCCGGTTACATTTGAAGAGTCCGAATTGTGGCTCAGAGAATTCCTGAAGAATCGATTTGATAAATTCGGAATCTATGAAGATGCGATGGTAGCAAAAGAGTCTTTCCTTTATCATTCCGTATTGACTCCAATGCTTAATATAGGTCTGTTGAATCCGCAGCAAATAATCGATGCCTCATTAGAAACCGCATCTAATCAAGAGATCCCGTTGAATTCACTGGAGGGATTCTTGCGGCAGATAGTAGGATGGCGGGAGTTTATACGTATTGTGTATGAACGAGAAGGAAGCAAACAACGAACCAGAAATTATTGGGGCTTTACCCGTAAGATTCCACCACAGTTTTGGAATGGAACCACTGGTATTGAGCCGATAGATATGGTTATAAAGAAAGTATTGAAGACAGGTTATTGTCATCATATCGAACGATTAATGGTGCTGGGTAATTTCATGCTGCTTTGTGAGTTTGATCCAGATGAAGTGTATCGTTGGTTTATGGAATTGTTTGTAGATGCCTATGATTGGGTAATGGTTCCAAACGTATATGGTATGACACAGTTCGCTGATGGCGGATTAATGACGACCAAGCCCTATATAAGTGGTAGTAATTATCTTCTAAAAATGAGTGATTTTCCAAAGGGTGAGTGGACAGGCATCTGGGATGGATTGTTCTGGAGATTTATGAACGTACATCGAGATTTCTTCCTTAAAAATCCAAGGTTGGGGATGCTAATCAAGACATTCGATAAGATGCCGATCGAAAAGAGGGAAAAGCATCTTGAGATTGCAAAGACATATTTGGAGAGTTTATAGGTGAAGAAAAATGAAGTTGTAAAAGATTTGGTTGTAAAAGGTCTCCAACCTTATAAGGTTGGAGACCTTTTACAACCAAATCTTTCTGAATTCAATGGAGTGGATAGAATTTATAATTGTATAATTGTATTCAACAAGTGTTTATGAGTACATTTCAAATAGCAGAAATCAATATTGCCAGAATGAAAGGAGTGGATATTAATGATCCAATGATGAAGGAGTTTGTCGAAAATCTGGATACTGTAAATGCTATTGCAGAGAAAAGTGAAGGGTTTGTTTGGAGGCTTAAAGATGAAAATAATAACGCAACAAATTTTAACCCGTATAACGACGAAAGAGTTATTATTAATGTGTCAGTTTGGCAAAGTATCGAGACTTTGGAGAAATTCATGTATCATACTTTTCACTCTGAGTTTTTGCGACGTCGTAAAGAATGGTTTCAAACATATGGTAAAGTTCATACTGCTCTTTGGTGGGTTCCTTCTGGCCAATATCCGACAATGCAGGAAGCAGTAAATAAGTTAGCCTATCTCCAACAAAATGGCCCTTCTAAAATTGTATTTGATTTAAAAAATATATTCCCGGTTTCAGAATAGAAAGTGAGAGTTAATCAGGCTTCTGTGCCTCTCTTTATAATCTTCTTAGCAATGTTTGAATTACCCCAAATTGCCAGAGAATGAAGAATAGGCATTAACGATGACCCGGCAGCAGTTAATTCGTATTCAACCCGGGGAGGCAATTCTTTATACTCCTTTCGTTTTACCAATCCATACATTTCCAGCTCCTTTAATTCATTTGCCAATACCTTATTTGAGATCGCGGGAATAAGCTGATTGATTTTACCAAATCGTATAGACCTGTCACCGATTACACTTAATATTATAGGTTTCCATTTTCCACCCACAATACTCATTGTCCTTGTCAAAGGGCAATTTAGGGGGTTGTCTATAAAGCGATGGGAGGAATTAGTAGTTACCATGTGGTTACCAGTATTTACTATATTAGTTACAAATATATACTGACTCACCTATTTTTGTAAAAAAACTATCATGAAGTACATCTTAACGCTATTTGCAACTCTTTTATTAACAACGCAATTAATTGCGCAAACTAACACTGCTGATTTGGTAAAGGAATGGGAAAGAGCCAAGGCTTATACCAAAGAATACCTGGATTCAATGCCTGCAAGCAGTTATGGACTTAAGCCTACAAAGGAAATGCGTTCTTTTGCTGGTCAGTTCTTGCATCTTAGTGATGCTATTTATGGCTTTGTAGCAGCAGCTACTGATGAAAAATCACCAGTTGGTTTTGGGGAATTGGAAAAATCAAATGATGAGAACAAGGCAAGTGTTACAGCAAAAGTGATGGCCGCATATGATTTTGCCATCGCTGCTATCAAGAAATATCCAGCTGCCAAATTATCGGAAACAGTTAAAATCTTTGGCCGTTTTGATATGACCAGGGAGCTGGCGTTATCAAAATGCTTTGAACACCAGACTCATCATCGTGGACAAGCTACGGTTTATTTGAGATTAGCTGGTGTGAAACCACCTGCTGAAAAATTATTCTAATAAGCGAATTTATCATTATGAATCGCTCCATACTGCTGTTACTGCTTTCTTTTCTTGCTGTAAACTGCTTTTCACAAACAGTGAAATATAAAGGAAAGGAATTCGAAATGTACAATGTAACAGCAGTATTGGAGAGGTTCAATGGGGAAGAAGTAATTCGGGTTGAGCGTGATTTGAAATCATTTCCTTTCGATCTTAAAAATCTGAGCAAGACAGTTGATGGACCAACTTTCATAAAAGTAAAAGGTCTTGATTTTGTAAACGGCACCATTGAAGTGAAAGTACTAAGCCGTATACAAGATCCTTCGCCTTTTGAAATGGCAAGAGGTTTTATTGGATTGGCATTCCGTATCAATGAATCTATTTCTTCCTTTGAAGCTATTTATTTAAGACCATCTTTGGGAAGAGCAAGAAATCAATTTTCCAGAAATCATTCAATTCAATATTTCTCATATCCAGATTTTAAGTTTGATACATTAAGGAAATCATCCCCCGGTATGTATGAAACAGCTGCTCCCATTGCTCTCAATGAGTGGATAACAATGCGCATCGAAATAAATGGACAGCAAGTTGAATTATTTCTCAACAATTCTAAGTATTCCAATTTTATAGTTGATAAAATGAAAGGGAATAACAATAGTGGTGGTATTGCACTGTGGGTTGATATTGGTACAATTGGCTATTTTAAAGATTTGAAGATTACTAAACGATGATTCTCCTATTTTTAAAGGCTAAATAAAGATAAAGTTCGAGAACCTATACATCCATATTAGTACTCAAAGGACTACACTCCACCTTTTTCATTTTACCAGTAATATTTTACTTATAGCGTCAAAGTCAAGATTTTTTATATAATCATTCATAAGTCCTGAAGAAAAGTCGCTATTTCTCTTATATCTCATTCGCACAGATAATAACAACGGTACAGCTGGGTTTTGCAGCTGTTGGTTAAAATATTCAGGTGACCATTTATATACGATATTACCATCGGGACGATCATAGAATGAGCGAAATGTGAAGTATCCTGTTTTCTTAAAATCGCCAGCATCATCACAAAATGAATTATTGCGGATCTGAGGACTGATTCGTGCAGGTTGTTTTAGCCATTCTTCGGTATTTGATTTTAAAATGCCTGATACTGTTGCTGCTTTAGAAGCAGATCGGGCACGGACTGCTTCAATTTCTTTGGTTGCTTTATTCTTGTTTTCTAAATGAGATTGGTACATGGCTTTATTACCGCTTTTCTCGTATTCAGCCATGTACCTGGTAGATTCATTCATTAATCTTTCGTATTTCTTGGTCTGGCTTATTCGTTCGCGCTCATAAAACTCCAATAGATTTTCCAGATACTCTTTTCTGGTAACTTCTATGAGTGGCTTTTTCCCTTTCTGTGGTATATACCAGGTGCGAAAAATGTCGACAGCTTTATCATATGCATCACTTCCACCCTTATTCTCTTCTACATAACCCACACCATTCTGAATGATATTTACCATTTCTTTATTTTCAAAAACCAGATAGCTGAATAAACCAATCGTAGGCCCTTCAAATTTTTTTGGGTCTGCGTAAAACCCGTTTTCATATTCAAGACTTGGCGCCTTAAAGTAATAAGGCAAATCGGGATTTATTGTAATCGCAAGGTCATTTCCGTATTCATCGCTCACAATCTGCTTTCCATTAACACATAAGTACATGTAAAAGGTTAACGCATATTTATAGGTTCGATGGGAATAGAATCCAAAATAATATTTGTCATTTACTCTATAATCAATCTTCGCTATACCTCCTGATATTTTGAAGTTTTTGAGAGTTGTAGATTTTATTGTATTCAGGTTCTTTGTAGCGGTTGCTCTTTCAGACGGAGTTAGTTCTAATTCAGAGCCGCCAAATGGATTTGATTTTGCCTCGACAAGTTTACCAGGTAATAAAAGCAATTCTTTAGTATCAACACATTTCTGACCTACAACAATTGTAGCACTTAAAAGAAGAGTTGAGAATAATAGTAGAATGGATTTATACCGACTCAGCATAATTTTAATTTTAACTTTTGACTTTTTATTTCGCTAGTATTCCCGTTCCAGCCAGCGTAGTATGGCCGGATATCAGGCTGATTGTTCCTTTTACTCCCATTTCTTTCGAGCTGTTTACAAAATCATTACCCCAAATACTTTGTTCTACGCCTGAAGCAGATTCTGCTTCTTCAATAATGTTATTTCCGACCCCTGTTTTAGCTTCTACCGAAACTCTTACGTCACTAAGACCTGTCCGGTCGAATTCAAATTCTAGTGAGCCCCCCACTTTTGCTTCCAGTCTTAGAGGTCCTTTATCCCATTTACTGATTCCTGCTTCTCCGGTTAACGCAACAGTACATCCAATAAAAGATTCATTGAATCCGGCTTTATTCAAATCCTGTGTAAGCGAAGCACTTAAAAACTTGACATCAAGTTTTGTAATCATAACCGAGCAATTGGTTATGATTTGTCCAAAGACGAACGAGGTAGTATCCTTATTAGGACAATTGATATCATTGAAGTTGGCAAGTTTTGAAGAATATTTTGCTTCTTCCACTACTAAGCAATGACTTAGGAAGTCTTTTCCATATGTATATCTGTGTTCACTGGCTACGAATCTGCCTGAAGATAAATTAAGGGCTGCTAGCCACTCTAATTGGTACTTTCTTTTTGTGATTTCGAAATCATCCGGATGTTGCATGAACTGTTTCCAGTATAATTCCTCACTTATCTTTATCTTGGTTTGATGAAGAAACTCTTTCAGGAGGTTATCAAAGCGTGAGTTATAATCAGTAAGATATTTATCCTGAAGTGCAATGGCTTCCTTACATTCAATACCCCCAGCTCCTTCTTTGCTGTCGTCTTTTTTATCAAGCTTGTTTAGCTCCTGAATAAATTTTTCTTTACTTATTTTTATTTGAGTAATGAGTTGATTCAGGTCGTTCTTTGCTTTTTTGTATCTGAAAAGTACTCCACCATCTTTTTCAAGTTCTTTTAGTTTGAGGGCTGCTTTACGGTAAAGATAAGGTTGATCAGGGCCCGTGGTGGTGGGCTTGCTATCCATATACTTTTGAGCATTAGAAATCATCTCCATTTGTTTTGGAGAGCTAAGTTGATTTATTTCATTACTGACATTCGCAATTGATTTAGCCAGGCTTCCCATATAGCTATTCCATTCTTTTACTGTACTCACTTCCTCACTGGCAGATTTGGGAATAGGTGGTAATGTGAAATTTGTCAACCGAAACGGATCGGGATCTGGTTTATAGGCAAAGAATACATCATTGGCTTTTAATTTATATCCAAGCTTTTTCAAATTATTCTCTTTCTCAATGGAATAATAATATTTAATTGATTTTTTTGCTGACTCAATAGCTTGTTCTTTTTGTCCTCTGCTTTCTTGAATTATTGATTTTGTAAGATTTGCTTGCGGGTGGTAAGCATAAATTCGAATTACCGAGTCGAGATATTTTTCTGCCAAAGGAATATCCCCTAATCCAAACCATGCCTGAGCCAAGTTGTTTAAAACTGTTGAGTTTTTCGGATGTTTTGTATTTACATAGTTTAAGACAGGTATGGCATATTGTTCGGCCCCACTCATGCTGAGCATAGATGCAAAGTTATTCAGGTTGTTTGTATTAAGAGGATCTTCTGAACAAGCTTTTGACATTATATAAATGGCCATCTTTAGTTTGCCAGTTGCCCATAAACCAACAGATGCATTACCTATATCGGTTGCATTTTTTCTTTGCTCTTTACATTGGGCATAAAAATTTTCGCCTATCGTCTTTGTTTCAGCATCAAGTTTAGGAAGTATAAAATCATTTATAGCTTTTATATGGTAGGGGAGTGACGAAGTAGTTATACCAATTTTTGAAATCTCAGAAATCCTCTTAGAATCTTTCGAAGGAATATAGCTGTTGTTACTAGCCTGCGCAATTTGTTTATCGGTAGTATTTGGAGGTACTGTGTTTAGATTGGGAATTGAAATTCCTAATTGCTCCATTTGCTTCCTTTGTTCAGGTGAAAGACTTTCAAGTTGTTTTTGGGCAGCTTTCAGTTTTTCTTCCAATTCTTTTTGGCTTGAAGGATTTGTTTTTGGTTTATTGCCGGGCTGTGCAATGGAAACAAGAGATAGAAATAGGAATAACCATAAAAGTGAAAATAATTTCATACTGGTAGATTTATAAAATCAGCTGGGTAGAACAATCAATCTATGGATCAACTCCATAGAGTAGTCGTTCTACCCGGTTAGCTAAGAATAAAACTACTTTAATTGTTAGGTTAGCGCATCCCTGAAAAAGGGGGTTTTTTTGTATTGGTTGTATAAGGTCTCCAACCTTATAAGGTTGGAGACCTTATACAACCAGATTTGAGTTGCAGCAGTAGAATGATTAAGGGTGTTCATTCATTTTTGATGTGAGGAACTTCAGTTGTATCTGTAAGTTGTGCCGTACACAAGATGACATCCTGAACCCCCTACTTAAATCCTAAACTGTTGATTTAGAATTGATTTTGAATTAATCAATTGTCAACAACTCTCATTTTGAGTTTATAACTATAGTTGTAAAAAATATTTTATTCTGCCGAATCTGTAGTTGTAAAAATTTTAATAAAGAGCAGGTTGTATAAGGTCTCCAACCTTATAAGGTTGGAGACCTTATACAACCTATACAACTTAGAAAGGCTATTTGTACAACTTCTTTATTCCATTGTACTATTTGCATATTCCATGTGAATACCCGGCTTATACTCTTCCATTAAGTATGATGGTTGGTTTAAGGCAGTAAAACCAAACTGACTGTACAATCCATGCGCCGTACTGGTATTCAGCATTTTTCTTCTCAAGCGTTTTGCCCAGGGTTGCTTCTGTATATAACTTACAAGCATTTTGGATATTTTCAATCCCCGATACTCTGGTAGCACGTAAAAATCAGCGAACCATCCAAAAGTATAGTAGTCAGTAATGACACGACCAAAACCCACCTGCTTTCCATTAACAAATGCACCTGCACAAAACGAATTGGCTAATGACTGATCTACAAACTCAAATGAAATGCCTTTTGCCCAATATGATTCTTCACTTAAGAAATGATGAATAGCTTTCACATCCATATTTTCCTTTCCTGATAAGATGGTTATTTCCGACATATAGGAATTAGTTATTTCATTTAAAAAGTATCAAATCTAATCATCCAACAATCATTATAAATCATAGTAGCAATTGAATGGTCTTATAACTTGTTAGTCGGGGAGTACTGTTATCAGTTACTTCTAACACTAGATACAATTTTTGATTTTTGGCAGCATTGGAAGGTATCGTTACAGTAGTCTTCAATGAATTATCCTGCTGTATCACCAATTGTGGTTCGTTTATGCTGCTGGAAAACTGCCACCATCTAACGGTATAATTATCTCCATCAGGCTCTATTACACTTGCATCCAATTTTATTTTCTTGCCAGGTTTTGTAACTATCTGTTTGGCTATATGAATAGTGATTTTTGGAGCATGATTGGCGTCTTTGAATTTATCAGTAACCGACCATTGCATTCTTGCTGCGAAATCATTTTGTACTGCAGGGAAGAAGTTGGGGTAAACCGCTTCATCTGCTTTCTTCTCAGTATTTCTTCTTAGCGTACTATCAGATATTACCAGATCTTTCACCTTGCTGGTATCATTGCTGAAAGGATTATAAGTAGGGGCAGCTTCAGGTTTCAGGGTACGACCACTCCAACCTCCGGGATATTCTTTATTGCTGGCACCAAGTCCATTGTTGAGTATGTTCATAAAAGTAAAAGTATCGCCTTCCCCCAGCCAGGATCCTTTTGTTTGAATAGGCATCCATACTATATAACCCATTTGTTTTAATTGCTCATTTGTATAACCATCCAATCCGAAATAGTCAAACCGGTCGCCTTTCACCGATTGCTTGCCATCTCCCCAAACCCGATATAAACTACCAAGTGGCCCCTTAGAGGAGATATTCTCTTTCATCCATTCTGAAGTCAGAAATGTTTTGCTTTCATTACTTGCTACCAACTGCGCACCATATCCATAATTTGGCCCGGCTTTGAATTGGCGATAATCAACTCTGGACCAATTGGGCTTTATATAAGATTCATATGTATTATCCTGGTCACCTGAAGCCAGTATAACAAGTTTTTTGAAGATCTTTTTCCTGATTTCTGGATAGTTCTTGCTCCTTTGATACTCGACTTCTATGGATTTCAATGCACGGGCAAGTGTACTTTGTCCACCCCAGGCCGTTACATATACTGGCCCAGGAATATTATCCATCAATACCTTTTTTATCAGATCGGACCCTTCACTGTCTTTTGAGATATCCCCTTCAAATTCAATATTCCCAAATCGTATTTTTGATTTCAGGTATTCTGGACTTGGATAGGCAGGATTATGAATCACAAGGTTCTTGTATACTTTCTCATAAGCTTCCACCGCATCATGTATGAATCGTTCATCTTTACTCCAGCGATAGCTTTCGCAAGGGCATAAGTTCAAACCATATCGGGTATATTCTCTTCCTGGTACCATGAATTTGGTACCCTTGCCATCGCCTTTCCAATGGAACTGGCTGCTGGCATATATGAGACCTTCAATTTTGAAATCGGGACTATAGAGAAGAAAACGTATCAAGGAGTTAAGATCATCGAGTTCGGGATCTGCTGTAATGATGATGCGGGGTTTTCTCACTACATCCTGCGCTTGAATGGTATATTCTATCGACAGAAGCAATGTTATTAGAAGAAGGATATGTCTCTTTTTCATACAGCGTCCAATTGAATTGCAAAAATACTTGTGTCAAAACAAGTTACTAAATTCGACGCTATTTAAGTAAATGAAAGGCCGGCAGGGTTTACTTATAGTTTTAACTTCTCATAGAAATACTCTTTACTAACTTCTTTTACCTCTCCGGGTAAAATTCCTGTAAGATCAAGATCCTCAATACTGGTTCGAATAAGGCGAATGCATTTATGATTTACTGCTGCCACCATTTTTCTTACCTGATGAAAGCGTCCTTCCGTTAAGGTAATTTCCAGCCAGGAATAGCTTACATTTTTATGGAGGGGAATTTCCGATTCTGCAATCGTTGGAGGCTTTTCAACCAATTTTACTTTACAGGCTGTAGTAGTGAATTCAGCTCCGAGTTTTGCGCTTATACTTATACCTTCTGATAGTTTCTGGACGGTTTCGGGACTAACCTTATTTTTTACCTGCACCAGGTAGGTACGACTATGTGGTTGTTTTCCCTGAAATAGCAGGGCTGTTATTTTTTTATCGGTAGTGAGGAGTAATAATCCTTCTGACTCTTTATCCAATCTGCCGATAGCATGAGTTCCTTCAGGAAATTCAAAGGAAAGAGATCCCAATAATCGAACATCATGTGTGCTCACAAATTGCGACACCATATTGATCGGCTTGTTCAAAATAAAATAGCGGTGTCTCTTCACAGCAGCAAATTACTTAATATTGTATATGCAACAAGTATCAAAAGATCCATTGCATGGAAAAACATTGGAGTTTATCGTAAAAGAACTCGTCGCCCATTTCGGGTGGGAGGTTCTTGGGCAGCATGTAAGAATAAATTGTTTCAATAGCAATCCCAGTGTACAGTCTAGTTTGAAATTTCTCCGGAAAACGCCCTGGGCCAGAAAAGAGGTGGAGGAGCTTTATATCAGGATGATAAGTTAAATCATTAAATCAGTTCAATTATTAATAATATATGCCATTATTGACTGCAACACCTATCCTGGCTTTTCTTGAACTTAAAGAAACTGTTTCTTTTTACAAGAAATTGGGCTTTGAGTGTAATGACAATTGGGAAGAATACCTGATGTGCCATCGGGATAGTATTAGCATTCATTTGTGGAAGTGCAATGACGAGAGTATTCCGAAGAATACAGGATGCTATATTTATGTAAGCGAAATTGAACTATTGTATAAGGAGTTTACTGCATTAAATATCATACATCCTAATGGCAAATTAGAGGACAAGCCTTGGGGTATGCAGCAATTCAGTATTCTGGATAATAGTGGGAATATTATCCATTTTGGTCAAAGCCTGGTTTAAATGCTGAGCATATCTTCTTGCATATAATGAGGGTACCAATTAGAACAGCTTGGGTGTTTGATATTGCTTAAGTAAATTGCAAAAACTTATCTAAGGCGCTTTATCACTAATATATATAATAGAATGGCTTCTACTATCAATCAGAAAATGAGAATCTA
>JBGAQE010000009.1:0-53453 GCA_044220885.1 Chitinophagaceae bacterium | reverse complement strand
ACTTTCGCCATTTCTGGTTGTGCTTTCCAATTATAGGCTACCGGGCGTAATTTCATAAGATCGTTCAATCCATATGGCAGATCGTGAATATTTGTCTTCAGCCTCGCATCAGAAGTTTGAATAACACCATTGGCAGACCAAACCTGAGACCAACGTCTGGTGCTGCTTCCCAGTGCATAACTGTTATCCGTTCCTGGTGTAAGTCCTGTTGCACCCAGCCTCATCCTTTCATTAGATGTTGCGGTACCTCCTGTAAAGAATATAATGTTTTTGTTTGCAGTAGCATTCCCGATTACAAAATCATTACCGGTTCCATATAAAAAGGCTGTATTGTTTCCACCCATTATTGTAGAAGATGTATTGCTGCTTGAGTTTATACCCATCCTTACAAAATTGATGGTTTCTGATGCATTGTCTGCCATAGCAGCCACGTTTGCACTGGAATTACTGCCTGCAGAGTTGTTTTGAATGGATAGCAACATGGCATTATTGATTAACCCCTTTCCTGTAATCACATTATAAGAAGCTGTATTACCAGCATCTACCAGAAATTTTTCAGGATTTGTAGCATTAAAAGTTGCAGTACCTACACCCACGCGACCAGCATGAGATACTGCCAGAATATTTGCATTAACATTTGCTCCACCATTGTCTGATACCGCCTGAAAGTTTACATAGCTTTCACTACCGCCATTTGCTGTATAATTAATCTTGAATAATTTTTTACCAACTGGATTATCGGTGTTTTCTAAATAGAAACCAGGACCCGCAAAACCATAACTACCAGGACCAGTAATAGCCATACCCCTGATATAAGAGGTTGCAATACTTGATACAGCACCTCCAGACACTATATGTGATTCTGTTATTGGATTATTGGTTCCTAATCCAAGCTTTCCACTTTCTGTAATTCTAAGTTTTTCAGTGCCGTTTGTTATAAAAGGTAAAGCATGATTTGATAATGTTCCGAAGTTCTTTTCAGTTGAAAGAGTATTTCCACCCATTGTCCATGTATTGGGCACAATCGTTACATTAGTTTGTGATGCTATCTCCCAGTTGCTTCCATTACTGACCAGTAAAACAGCTTCGTTTGCTGATGACAAAACCATATTACCAAATCCATCGATACGTTGTGTTGCTGTAGTGGCTAAAGTAACAGATGGAGTAATTCCAACTACACTTGCATTCTTAATCAGGTATTGCCTTCCAACACAAAGTGAAGCATCAGGCAACGTTACAGTTACATCAGAAGTCCCGGTGAATACAAGGGTGTGGTCATTTTCCCCAACGGTAGTATTGCTTGTAAATGAACGAAAGTTCATAGAAAAACTACCTCTAACATCTAACATAGAATTCGGAGTAGTAGTTCCAATACCAACCTGTGCGCTAACAGCTACACTTAATAGAAGGGTTAATGAGAGAAAGGTCAGGGTTTTCATAATACTAATTTTAACATTTAGCCGGATACTGATCTTTTACTCAACGAACAATCAGCCGTTGAGATAAATGATGCTTACTATTTCTAACATCAAATATGTATACCCCCGGTGTAACCATCTTACTGAGCGGAAGTGTTGTTATGCCTCCGGCATTAGCCGTAAGCACGCCTTTTTGAATTAATTGTCCTGCACTTGTCAACAAAACATATTCATATTCACCTGCAGAATTTCCAGTAGCAGCCAGGAATATATTCTGATAAACCGGATTATTCACCACATATAAAGAAGATGCCATAGTTTCAGTTACTGCTACAATTACTGAATAGGAATATTGTCCATTTCTGCTTAAACTCCTTATCCTATACCATGCTGTTCCCTGAATTGGTTTATAATCCTTGAATGCATATTTATGTGTTCCGATAGTATTATATGGAAGTTGATTACCTATGCCATAAAAACTTCGGCCATCATCACTGCGTTGTATCTCGTAATTCTGAACACCTGTTTCCTGAGCAGTAGTCCATTCAAGAAAACTATATCCAGATTCCCTTCTGGCAGTAAAGGAAAGAAACTGTTGCGCTACCATCCAGTCCAGGCTGCCAAGCGTAAAATACCCGAAGCTTGTTACTGGTGCTGAGCTTATAGATCCACTGGTATAAATATCACCTGTTGCTGAACCTCCTCTGTTATTCCATAAGTTACTGGCATAATTCACAACACGTATCTGATGCAAAGGGAACCATGGAAATATAACACTACTGTTATTCCAGTTGAGAGTTACGGTAGCCGTATCACCACTCACTTTCTGGATATCCCAATATTCATTAGCATCCACCAATACTACAGGTACAACAATATTCAATGGGTTAGGGGTTACTTCACGATAATGGCAATTGAATTCAGAATAAGAAGACAAAGAAGATAAAGAAACGGTTCTTATATGAGTTCCATTTCCTACAGGAAAAATGAAATCTGATTTTCCCATTTTCTTAACCCAACCATTTACATGTCGGTTATCGTTTGCCCCTACGTAAGTAGCATCAGATTCATAAATCAAAAACTGATCATTTGTATTTATTAATCCGTTTGAAAATGTATGAATACCATCAACACTTAGGTTTGAGTTCAACTGAATTCCTTCGGTATTATCGGTAATAAGATGATGGGTAGCAAAAGTTGTAGTGCCTTCTATTGTTTGTAAGATAGATCCATTAAGAAATAAGGTACCTGTACCTGCTTGCATGGAGGGTTGCAAACTTGTAATTGTCCGGCTTATGAATAAGTTGCCATTATTTTTTAAAGATGCTGTTTGTGTATTGGTAAATGCTCCCTTTATGGATAAAGTATCTGTACTATTGGCAATGTAGAGGATTCCTGTATTGGTAACATTACTCAAGTCTATTTGAGCAATAGCTGCAATATAAAGCAGCATAAATAGGGTTAATAGGCAGAACGGCTTTTTCATCTGAGTATTGGATTACTACTATCTGCCCTTTCATTTCTCGTTGCTCGTACACAGGGCTTTTATAAAATTCTCTTCATAGATAAGATCTCGGTTTGAAGGTGTTCCTCATTCTAAACGTGTTTAATGATGCCACATTATTATATATATGACCTATTCCTGTAAACATAGTGATAATCCTATTTACTAATAAGTAGTACTATGTATAAAACGGAAAAGCAACCGCTTTATGGGAAAACGGTTGCTTCTTTTATTTTATACCTGCTATTTTTCTTTCAAACCAGGGTTTTCACTTTGACTACCATCAAAAAAGTAGTGTTTAGCCTTGATTATCAAACCAAAAGACAAAAGCCTGTATTCAGCTTCAGGTAAAAACGATCTACTTTGATACTGCTTGCTGCTTCAATACCTTTTTGATTACAGCAACCATAGCTGCTGCCTTTTCCTGCAATTGTGCATCAGTCCAGGTTAATCCGATAGCAGTAGAAATACACCTTCCCATAACAGCATCACTCGCTGAAAAGTCCTTTGTAGCTTGAGCCATTACCGCCGCTTTATGATCGGGACTTAAAGCATTGAGTGTTATTCCATTCTTCAGGTGATCCATGAAATCGATAGCGGTAGAAACCTGCATCGCTTGCAGAAACATTACAGCTGCTTTATGATCGGGACTTAAAGCATTGAGAGTTACTCCATTTTTCAGGTGATCCCATTTGCGGATATAATGCCAGTTATTATCGAACCAGTAGAAGTTTCCAGCAAGAATATTCTGGGCTTTCAATTCACTAACTACTGCTCTTGTAATCGATTCTGTTGGCAGAAACCAACTTAAGAAAGTGCAACTATCCCCAGCAGGATCCGGTATGGTACGGAAAGAAACTTCAGGAATGCTTGAAAGTTGTTCTTTTAGATAACTATGGTTCTTCTTTTGAATAGCAAGAATCTGTGGCAATTTTCCAATCTGTGCAAGTCCAACAGCGGCATGTAATTCAGAAATCCTGAAATTATACCCTACAAATGGATGAAGATCGGCTCCTCTGTCAACACCCTTATGATCATGACCATGATCACTATAGCCATCACATTTTTCATAAACATCCAGGCTATTTGTCATAATTACACCACCTTCTCCACAGGTAATTGTCTTTACAAAATCAAATGAGAATGTTCCGGCATCACCGATTGTTCCCAAATGTTTGCCTTTATATGTTCCACCAATACTCTGGCAGGCATCTTCCAATAATAAGAGATTATGTTCTTTACATATTTGTTGCAAAGCCCCTAAATCGGCCATGCTACCGCACATGTGTACGGGCATGATGCATTTTGTTCGGGGTGTAATAGCATTTCTTACTGCTTCAGGATTTAACGTAAGACTATCATCAACATCCACAAGAACTGGTATGGCCCCTACACTTATAACAGCTTCAAAACTGGCTACAAAAGTGAATGATGGCATTATCACTTCATCGCCATAGCCTATACCCAATGCACCCATAGCTGTAGTGAGTGCGGCTGTGCCACTACTTACCAGCTGCGCATAGCTGCAACCAAAAGTGTTGGTAATCGCCTTTTCTAATTCGCGCGATTTCCAAATACCTTTTCTGGGACCATCAAAACCATAGCGCATAAGGATTCCATTATCAAGAACATCCTTTAGCTGACTGCGTTCTTCGGCGCCCCATAATTCAAAACCTGGCATGATATAAAAATTAAAAAGTTAAAAGTAATAAGTCATAAGCGGACTATCTACCCAAGTAGCTGGTATAAAATTAAAAAATTTATTGACGATTGCTACATAATGATCAACGGATATATTCAGCTTCGCTTTCCTGATTGTTGTAATCAACAGAAGTGACAGCATATCTTATTGGTTTATCATTCGGTTGAGGAACAAGAAACTTATTAGCACCTGTAGAAGCAGGCAGCACCTTTATCAACTTTCTGGCTTGTGCCGAACTGGTGTCTGTAGCATTTCCTGAAACTTCGTATACCAGATAATTCTTTACCTGATTTGCTGCCATGGCAGAATTAACTTCTATCTCAATGAAATTTGCATTAGATGAACTGCTTTTTACTTTCAATACAGGTTTGGCTGTATTGCTAGATTGGATCCAACTCATGGAAGGAATTGCAGCAGGTTGTGCAAAATAATTTAGACGAAGACTATCACTCCATCCATTGGGATTAGTAGCAAATGATTTACTGCTGAAAAATATCATTCCCTGAATATTCGGAGTATTACGCAATGCCTGTATCTGTCTTGGTAACTGAGTTTTGTCTCTCCATGCAGGATTACTATTCGCTCTGTATGGTGCTAATCCAATATAACAATGCTTACCATAAGTATGTTTACTCCACCAATCCAGTAATACTTCATACGGTGCTCGTGGTTGTCCAAATTCCCAATACAGTTGAGGGGCCACGTAATCGATCCATCCCATTTTCAACCACAATAAGATATCGGCATACAAATCATCGTAATTGGTTTGTCCGGCTTGGGTGGCACTGCCCTCGGGATCCTTATCTAAATTCCTCCATACTCCAAATGGAGAGATTCCAAAACGACATGTTTTGTTTTCTTCCTTTATTGCTTTACTCAAAAAAAGTATTACTGAATCTACATTACTTCTTCGCCAATCGTCTTTGGTTAAACCATTCCCATATTTCGAATAACTGTCACTGTCAGGAAATTCTTTTCCTGCAATACGATAGGGATAGAAATAATCATCAAAATGAATGGCATCAACAGCATACCGGCTCACAACATCACGAATTACCTTAACCACAAACTGCTGCGCGTCTTTATTTCCCGGATCAAAATATTTTTTATCGCCATAATTCAAAAACCATTCAGGATGAATACGCGTAATATGAGTTGGTGCGATTGTAGATTTAGCAAGATCAAATACTGCGCGATATGGATTACACCAGGCATGAAATTCCATTCCACGCTTATGTGTTTCTTCAATCATGAATTGTAAAGGATCGTAATAAGGAACAGGGGGCGTTCCTTGTTTACCCGTAAGCCATTCACTCCATGGCTCGTAGGGAGATGGATAGAAGGCATCTGTTGCGGGTCGTATCTGAGCTATTACCGCATTGATACCATTACGTTGATGCATATCCAAAATTCGGATAAACTCCTGTTTTTGGCTATCGCTGTTATAATTACCTTTTGTAGGCCAATCGATATTATCAACCGTGGCAATCCAAACTGCACGGAACTCTGGTTGGTTCTGCGAAAACAAAGTAATAGCTGCAATCAGCAAGCTGAAAGTGAGTGCAAGTCTTCTCATATTGAATAGTAAGCGTGCTCCGATGCTTATTCGGAGCCGCGGATTTTGTCGAGCAATTGGTTAAGAGCTTTTACTTCAGAATTGGTAAGCTTATTCAAACTACTATCCATCTCTTCATTGTATTGCTCCAACGATTCAAGCAATTCCAATCCTTTCGGTGTAATACTTACATCAACTAGTCTTTTATCTGTAGCACAAACTTCTTTTGATACCAGTTCCTTTTTCAGTAAACGATCTACAATCCTACTCGTATCGCTCATCTTATCAAGCATACGCTGTCGAATTTGTAAAGTACTGATTGGGGCTTGTGCTCCTCTTAAAATTCTAAGGATGTTATACTGCTGGGGTGTTATATCGCCTCTGTCAAATATTTGCTTATTGCGCTCCATTATCCAGTTGTGAGTGAAGATAAGGTTAACAATAGCCCGATGGTTATCGTTTCGGAATTTGGCAGTACGGATATCTTTGTCAAGACTCATACTCGTTATTTCTAGTTATTGCAAAATTACTCAATATAATGAGATGAGTCGTGGTTAGACACTAATTATTCGTCTTGCCAAACTTTAGTACCCTCACTGCAGTTAGAACAGATATCAATATTTTTTCGTCCCCCCAATAACTCCTTCCTGAATTGACGATATTTTTCATCTTGCCAGATTTCACGGAACGACTTTCCTTTTAGATCTCCTAACTGGTGCAAGGCATCTTTGTCGAAACAACAAGGTACTACCAGTCCATCCCATGTAATAACAGGAGCATGCCAAAGCCTCCAGCAATGATTTTGTAGAGGATTCTTTACAACAGTATGTCCTTCTTTGTTTTTCCGGTAACGACTAAAACGTTGTATGGTAGGTATCAGTTGATTGGGATCGTTCTCATAATCATACACCTGCGCGGTTTTAAACCTGATATCATCCACTCCAATTTCAGCAGCCAGCCTTTTTACATCTTCAATCTGGTGTTCATTGGGTTTAACTACTAAAAACTGGAAGAAAACATAGGGCGTCTTACTTTTCAATTCCTTTTTCCATTTCACAATGTTTCTCGCCCCCTGCAACACTTTTTCCAAACTGCCTCCCACCCGGTATTGTTCATAAACATCCTGGGTTGTGCCATCAATCGAAATTATCAGCCTGTCCAACCCGCTTTCCACCGTTTTTCGGGCATTTTCGTCAGAAAGATAGTGGGCATTGGTGGAGGTAGCTGTATAAAGTCCCTTTTTGGCCGCATATTGAACCATTTCCAGAAAATTCGGATTCAGGTAGGGCTCTCCCTGGAAATAAAAGATGATATAGAAAATATCCTTATGTAACTGGTCAATTGTTTCCCGGTAAAAATCCTTTTGCAGCATCCCGGTTGGCCGGGTAAAAGCCCTTAAGCCACTGGGACATTCAGGACAACGAAGGTTACAAGAGGTTGTAGGCTCGATAGCTACAGACAAAGGAAAACCCCATTGGATGGGCTTGCGAGTCCATTTACTCCAGTAAAAACTACCCAATACTTTCACCGCATTCCAGGTTTTCCTGAAACTGAGTTTTGATAAGAGATTGATACTGTCGTTATAGTTAAAAGCTGGCATTAGCCTGTAAAAATAGGGCACCCTGGGGTTTCCACAATGTTCAGGGGTGTTTTACGTTAGAATTATCGGCTATAAAGCCAAACTCAGCAGGTGAATTTGTCGTATTTATCAAAGGGGTTCCAAATCAAAATGAAAAATCTATTCTTACTAATACTTCTTGCTTCCGGCCAGCTACTGGCTCAAAACACTATTGATGTAAAGACCTTCCAGAAAGAAATGGAAATGGTTCGCCAGCAAGAGCAACAAGCCTACGAGCGATTGTTGACCAATCAACCACAGGGAGCCACTTTTACTGTAGCCTCTTCCAATTTTGATGTACACCATACCAGAATGGATTGGTATATAGATCCTGCCCTTAACTATATTTCAGGAAAAATAACTTTCGACTTTCGAATAACAGTAAACAGCAATACTATCACGCTCGATCTTTTGCAACAGCTCGTTGTTGATAGTATTTATTACCATGGTAATAAAATTGCTTTTGTTCAAACGCCAGATAATGGCCTGGTTATTACATTTCCCTCCACACTAAACGCCAACAGCAAAGATTCCGTTTCTGTATTTTATCAAGGTGTTCCTGGTGGGGGAGGCTTTGGTAGTTTTTATCAGGGCAAACATGCAGGTGTACCCGTAATTTATACTCTTTCGGAACCATATGGTGCTCGGGAATGGTGGCCATGTAAGAATAATTTATTAGACAAGACGGATTCTATAGATATCTACATCACCTGCCCTAAAGAATATCAACCTTCTTCTAACGGCGTGATGGTAAACAATGATATCAACGGGCCTTCAGAACAAGCTATTTCAAACACCGTTTTCCTATATCAACCTATCTTGTAGCAATTGCTGTTACCAATTATGTTTTTAACAACGATACTGTACAGGTTGGTAATAAAGCTATCCGTTTCAGAGTTATTTCTATCCCGAAAGTGCCGGAGCCTTAATACCTCGTGAAATCTATTGTAAAATGGCCTATCGAACTTTTTCAAAACTGGTAGGCGAATACCCATTTGCAGCTGAAAAATATGGACATACACAATGGGGCTGGGGTGGAGGTATGGAACATCAAACCAATAGTTTTATCAATTCAGCTGGTCCTGTACTAATGGCCCATGAATTGGCTCATCAATGGTTCGGCGATCTTATAACCTGTGGTTCATGGAAAGATATATGGCTGAATGAAGGTTTCGCTACATATATGTCAATGATATTTAACGAAGTTGATTTCCCGTCATTCTTTAGGCCAACACTTGAGTCAGCCCTTAATCAGATAGTTTCTGATTCAACCGGATCTGTATATGTAGATGATACAACCAGTGAAAGCAGGATATTCAGCGGCCGTCTTTCCTATAACAAAGGCGCCTATGTACTTCATATGCTTCGGGGTATGTTGGGCGATTCAACATTTTTCAGAGGAATAAGGAGATATACAAACGATGCCGCAGTAAAATTGAGTTTTGCTTTTACAAATGATCTTAAAAGAAACCTTGAGTTAGAAAGTGGAAAAGATTTAACGGAATTCTTCCAGAATTGGATTTACGGCCAGGGTTATCCTAATTACCATGCCGATTGGTATCAGAATAGTAAGAACTGGGTTAAAGTAAAACTAAAACAAACAACGTCTCATCCATCAGTTGCTTTTTATAAGATGCCAGTAACCCTTCTGCTAAGAGGAGCCAGTCAGGGCGCTAGTTTTAAAGTGGATCATCAGTATAGTGGTGAAGAATTCTGGATTAATGCCGGATTTCCAGTAGACACTGTTATTATTGATCCAGACATATGGATCTTGTCTAAAATAAAAACTAGTACAAAGCTTTCAGCTCCTGCAGGCGATAATAATATAAAAGTATTCCCAAATCCAGGCACAGGTCCTTTATATATCAGCCTTTCTAATCCGACAGATAAAACACTTTATCTAACAGTATTCAACGCACTGGGACAAAAAGTATATACTACAAGAAAAGATACGCCAGGACAGGATGAACTTTTCTCAATCCCTGCCACTGTATTATCAAAGGGTGTGTACTTCATAGAAATCAGGAGCGAGAAATCAATAAAGCTTGTAAAGAAAATAGTCCGCTAGAACTATTTCCAATAATTATCAAATCAACAACAGTTCCTGTATTTATTACGGGCCTCCTCCCATTATATTTGCAGCCTGCATTATGGCTACAGCACAACAGAAAAATACTGCCTGGAGAATCATCATCCTGATAATGGGATTGGCCCTTGTGTATATGCTGGGTCGGGTAGGGTATGAGTGGTGGCTGGAACGCAGGGCGCATTTTGTTAGATATGAAGCCTTCGGTATCGATATTCCTTCTAATTATTCCATCCATGGCATAGATGTTTCTAAATACCAGAATGTGATTGATTGGGAAAGTGTCAGGAATATGGAAGTAGGAAATGTGAAAATCGGTTTTACATTTATAAAAGCCACTGAAGGCAATGGTAATAAGGATGCCTTATTCAACAGGAACTGGCGGAAAACAAAAGAAGCAGGAATTACAAGAGGCGCCTATCATTTCTTTATTACAACCAAGAATGGAAAACAACAGGCCGAGAATTTTATAGATAAGGTCTCTCTCGAAGCTGGTGACTTGCCACCGGTACTGGATGTTGAACAGACTTATGGCGTAAGCAATGAAAAAATCAGGCAGCGGGTAAAGGAGTTTCTTGAAACAGTAGAAAACCACTATGGGGTAAGACCTATCATTTATACCAATGTTGATTTCTATAAACAGGTACTAAAAGATGAGTTTGATGACTATCCATTATGGGTGGCGCATTATCTTCAGAAAGAAAGACCCCAGATTTACCGACCCTGGCATTTCTGGCAACATAGCGAAACAGGCAGGGTAAATGGCATCTACTCGAAAGTGGATTTCAATGTATTTAATGGTGATTCTGCCAGTTTTAAAAAGCTATTGATTCAATAGCCCTTTGTACCTTTCCGGAAATTTATTGCTATGAGCGAAATGGAAGAAGACGTAAAAAGGTTCTTCACCCGAATCGTTTGGTCGGTTACATTAATACTTACATGGGTTTTTCTGACTATCGGAATCGGAATCTACAAGAAATGGTTGATTCCGGAAGATAAATGGGGATGGGATAATCTCGTATTTTATATTATATCTCTCGCTGCTCTTGTTTTCGTTTTAAAAAAATTAAAAGGCTACTGGTCAGAGAAGTTTCCGCACGGATGATGACGAATTGAAATACATATAACCGCAGAGACGCGGAGACTCAGAAGTATTTCCTGCGTCTCCGCGTCTCTGCGGTTCAAAATATTTTAAAAAAATCAATTCTTTGTATCCAAGATCACCGGTGTATTCCCCTTACCCAATATGATGGTCTTCGCATTCTGCGATTTTGACAACTCTAATTGAGCTTTAATCTGTTCGTATTGCAATTGCTTATCGGTCAGGCTTTCGCTGATTATACGCTGATAATCTGCAATACCCTGTGCTTCCACTCTTTTACGCTCTGCTTCCTGACGCTCTTTCTGCAATACGAATTGCATTTTCTGAGCCTCCTGTTCAGCATTAATCTTTTGCTCAATGGTAGCTCTTACAGAGGCTGGTAAAGTGATATTTCTAACCAATAGGTTTTCCAGCAACAAACCTCTTTTCTTAAAATCGTCCTCGATATTCTTGAATATCCTTTGCTGGAATTCATCCCGCTTTGTAGAATATAATGCCACAGCTTCATAATAAACAGCGTTGTCGCGTATACGGGTTCTGGTTATAGGTCTTACAATCTTATCTTCGTAATCAATACCTGTTTCCCTGAGTAATCTTGGAGCATCATTTGGCACTACCCTATAAAGAACGGATAAATCGATAGTAACTTCCAAACCATCTGAAGTAAGTACTTTAATAGCATCATCGCCCGATCTTGAGCCTTCATCATGAACACCACTCATAGTATAGTTAAGCGTTTTAATATCCATCTTCTCTATTTCTAATAAAGGGTTGATGAAATGTAATCCACTTCCCAATACATCGTCCTGAACTTTTCCAAATAGTTTCTTAACCCCTACTTGACCGGCTCCAACCTGAATAACACAAGCAGTTAATAAACCAACTATTATTACAATGGTACCTAATATACGTAAAACGCTTCCGAACCTGTTTGCAGGCTCATTGCTTTTTGAAAGAACCACTCCAACAATGATGATGATGATTCCGAGAATGATGAAAAGCATGAATTAAAGTTTAAAGTAAAAAGTTATAAGTCAAAAAAATACTATTGAAATTTTCTGTTTATGAACTATGGTCGGCAACTATGACCCATTGGCCTTTTATTTTTCTGAATAGCAGGGTGTAATGGCCACCTACATTTCCTGCGCTCCTCACCAATTGCCATTTTCCGACTACAAAGTAAGCTTGTGATTCAATCTTATTTACATGAAGTATGGTGAAGGTTAGTTTTCCCATACGGGCGGTATCGCCATAATTTTTCTTATATGAAGCCAGTGTACTCTTGTATCCATAAGTTACACCGCTCTTCCCGATATACATCAACGAATCGCTTTCCCAATAACCAACCATGAACTTATCAAGGTCCCCGCTATTCCAGGCTTTTGTTTGATTGTCGAGAATAGCCAGTATGGCTTTTTCATCCTTGGTTTGAGCTACGCCTTTTGTTTGGGAAAGTAAAAAGCTGAATAGAAAACAAAGCAGAAGTTTCATTTTACAGTGCTTTAGCGTTTGTAAGTTAGTCAAAAGAAAACTGCCCCTTACTTCTTCTTTTGATAAACAACCAAATTACCTACTTCTGGCGATAGCTTTGTCCAGTCAGAATCAGGAAAATGGACCGATGCTTCCTGACCACTTACAACCACTAAGAGAGCAATCGAATATTGGTCAACCAGGCGTTTAGTTTCGTTGGAATCTGAAGGTAGGTTTCCAAAAAGCCTAGTTTGGGTAAAATAGGCCAAACTACTGGCCTGTGTTCTCTCTTTTCCCGTACTGTTCCCAAGAATAGCCATATTGGTACCTGGCTTCATGCTGGCTTTTAATTGCTGGCAATTATTATAGAAATCAAGGGTGTTATACTTAGCTTCTTTATTACCAAAAACCTTTTGAATTGGATCGAGCAGACGAGGTTGTTTATAGATTATGCCAGCTAGGGCTGAAAGAAATAAAATGGAAACGATAATAAACATTCTCCCTTTTTTGAAAATATGGTCGCCAACCAATTTTTGCAATGCCAGAATCATTCCAATGCTGATCCAGGCATAAGCGCTCCATACATATCTGGGTTCAATAAAAATCAGCAAATAACCCATTGTATAAATGCCAATAAGCGGAAATAAATCAAATATTGGTTGTTCGGGAATCTGTTTCCATTTTCTAAAACTCCAACCACTATCCTTTCTTTCAAACAAAAGGATAAACAGCATCATTAAGAACCCTGCAAAATGGAAATAGCCATTCAGCCGCTGCATGCTGAAAAGGTTCCAGGTGTTTTTGAAGATATAACTGATCTGTAATTGCAGGTTCTCAAATGATCCGAAAACATTCCAATCCTTTCTTGGACAAACATAGGGAGGGTCTTCCCATGGGAAAACAGCATGTGGTCCGGGAGGAGGTACAAAAGATTCAGTGCATTTCCAGTCGGGGTTTTTCAGTAAAGCATGCGTATAGGCCGATGCACTGGAAAGGGTAAAATGCCCATATTTCGTATACAGCAATAACATCCAGCTAAAAACAAAAAAGGCCAATACAGCCATTGTTTTAATATATGTAATCAGCAGGTTTCTGATGTTTGCCTTTTTTCTGATTGCATAAAAAAGAAACTGGAAACTTATATGTGCTACAAAAAAGAAGAAGCAATAAGACTTGGCGAAGTAAGAAAGAGCTCCCAATGTTCCGGTGAGGAGGGGTTGTTCCAAGAATTTCCCTGTTACTATTTTATAGCTATAGAAAAGTATGATCCACACACTCAATAAATCAGGAGTAGTTATACTATAAGCCCACATCATATAAGTGGCCGACAAAAGAATCATTCCAATAATCAGGAATACTCTTTTAACCCTGAAATGTTCTAATAAATTAAAACTCACCCATAAACAACCGGCACCGAATAGAATATTATACAACTTAAACACCCATAATAATTCGTCAGTAACTAATCGCCAGGGAGCCAATAGCCAGGAAATCATTGGTGGCCAACAGCTGTTCAGCGCCTCCGACCATCGTCCTGATCCATAATGCTGCGCTATACTTAGGTAAGCAATTCCATCGGGATTTATCTGGTACTTATAAAAAGGAAATAAGATTAGCCCAACCAAAATAAAAAGGAGGGAAAAGAGGATGCGCAGCGATTTTAAAGACAATTCTTTCATAAACAGCAAGAGGGAAGATAGGAAATATGAACGATTTGAGTCTTACCGTTACTTATACATTTTTACCAATACTATTATCAGGAAATCACAAGCCGGAAAATGGTTTCCAATGATTCGTCTTTTTCCTGTTCAGATATATTTCCTCTATAATAATCTATGCGGTTATTCAGGTCGTCTTTTAAGAATTGTTCCTTACCGTTTGAGAGCAAGAAACTACTGTCCATTTGCTGAAAAGTTATCAGCATATTGGGTGGAAGGAAATCAAAATTGATGGAAACAGTAGTTGTTAGCTCATTTGTTGAATAAATCAGTAAATAGTCCTGCACTATTCGGAATAAAGATACTTTGTCAACTATCGGTATCGTTTCAATTTGAGAGAAATTACCGGATACCTGTATGTTTTTTCTGAAGTGGGTTGTATAATTGGCAATGTATTCCTGTAACCCCTCTTCAAGACCAATATCCCTTATTGTAGATGGGTTTAAAGTATAGCAAATTGAATATAATTCAGTCATCGCTTCCTTTGTCAACGACAAAGACTTATGTAGGAATACATTCTTACTATCTTTTTCCCACATGTCCTGAAGCATCAATTTTGAAGTTGCCAAACTCTGATATACGCTGCTTTGTAATCCTTCTACCAGAACCTCCCTTTCTTTTTCCTGGGAATTCATTACAGATCGCATCACTTCTATCTTATGGTTCCTTTCATTAAGAACAAGAGCTTCATATAATTCCTTCTGATATTGGAACAATGCATAAAAAACATAAGAAGTCAATAAGAATGCTATTATCATGCTCATTAACCTTATCCTGTCTATTATTTCATCTGGAAGCGCCAATGCGTCCGGTCGATCAGGCACATATGCAAGGGTAAACAACATAGTAAATGTTGTAATGAGAAAAAACAGAACGGTTTTTCTGGTACTGCCGCCATCCCGAAAAATATACAGAAAACTAATTATGAAAGGGAAAAAATAAACTACAGCACCCGACTCTAAACCAAGATGATTGGTAACTATGAATAATAAAATATTGATAAGTATAGCACCAATGATTTTTGCAGCTTCCAGTTTCCCTCTATTATAAATCCACAATACAAAACATAAAGCAACGAAGCCTGAAGAAAGTAATATAGCGCCAAAATAATCCTTATTTGAGCCAACAAGAGAATATAGGATATTTATAAAAACAGCTACCAAGGCGATGTAAATAATCGCCTTAAATCCCTTGACTGATTTAACAGGGGTTACCTGAGTATTGTTTTTACTACTAATTGTTTCTTATTTTATAACATTCTGATGGAATGTTGTTTAAGTAATTTGATTATCGGCCTTCGCATTATAAATTTACGGAATGTGTGTACAAGTTAAGTTAACCTGTTATTATTCCTTTTAATTAATAAAAAAAGCTGCCTTTTCAGGCAGCTTTTACACCTATGGTGAACCATTTATCGTTTAATATCTCAGTTTTTTAAACCAATTTGCGTCTGCCGCTGCACTATTAAGAGGGGTGGTTCCCTCATACTTTTCCTGCTCTACAATATAATACTGCATGCCAGTTTGGGAGGCTGTTTTAATGATTTTTGCATAATCAATGTTGCCGGTCCCTAAATCTACAGAAGCATCATGCTCATCCGCTTTAGCCGTTTTTGAACGGTCTTTTACATGACATAAGCGGAAACGGTTAGGGTATTTCTTTAGCCAGGCTTCCGGATCCTGCCCTGCAGTTACCACCCAGTACATATCCATTTCAAAATCAACCAGTGAAGCATCCGTTCCTTCCATAAAAATGTCAGTAGCGTATTGCCCGCCATCTAACTTTACAAATGAATAGTCGTGATTATGGTAGGCGAATCGTATACCGTTCTTTTTACAGATTTCTCCTGCTTTATTAAATCCATCAGCTATTTTTTTGTAATCATCAACAGATTTCTGAGGTCCAACCCATGGTGAAATCAGGTATTTCAATCCCACTTCGGCGGCTTCAGCTGCTTTTCTATCCAAATCTTTGGCTGTATCACAATGGCTGCTGATCATCTTTAAGCCAAGTCCGTTTAAATACTTCTTAAACTCAGGGTGTTTCATTCCCCACCAGAGACCAAGCTCGCCTTCATAACCTTCCAGTTGCTTATAACCGAAATCCGCAACTTGCTTAAGGATGCCTTTTGGATCTTTTGGTAAATCATCTCTTAAAGTATATAACTGAAGGCCGAACGACTTTATCTTTTTACCAGACAAGTCAAAAAAATCAGCTGAATCATCTTCACCATTAATTCCCTTATTTGCAAGGGAGAATAATGGGCCTAATGCGATTGCCGAAGCAAATAAACCGGACTTCATTAAAAAGTCTCTTCTGTTCTGCGACATGGTAACAGGATTATAATAATTAATAAATCATTCCCTACACATAATAGGAAATACGAATTACCCGGAAGCTTTTAATCGTCCGGTAATTCCTATGTAATTTACAAAGCTACTAGGTAGCCCAGGCTTTATCTCCTTTTTTGTAAGGGATACATCCTTCATATTTACCTGGCACCGCTATATAACGAAGCGCTTTGGTTGCACCCACTTCGGAAGTGAAGAAGCCTAATAAAGTCAATTGCTTCATTAAACTGAAATAGTGTGCAGGATCTTCAGGCTTTTTAGACTTTTGATAGTCTTTTGCTTCCTTATCCAAAGCTGTCAGCAATTCTTTACGATGCTCAGGAGTGGCTTTCATAAAATCATGTCCGTGCATTTTACTGCAAGCGGCATTCAATTTGCCCATTCCTTCAAGGAAAATCTTCTGGTCTTTTTCCTCATAGCAATCGGTTACCATTGTGTTCATGAAAGCTCCTACTTTGGCGTCTTTTGCACCTGGAGTGCTTGTAGCTGGAAGAATGGTTTCAGCAATTTCATCTAGATAGGCGATGTCTTCAGCACTCAGGGGTAATCCGGCAGCAGCTTTGTCGCCGGGCTTACAGCCACTAAGGAAGAATTCAGCACCTACGATGGAACCACCCACCAGTACTGCCACTCTTGATAATGCTTCGCGTCTGTTCATATGTGACAATTTATAGTTTACAAGTTAAAGATTTCCTTTCTTAAGTTCGCCAACAGCAAAATCGCAGGCCCTGGCGGTTAGGGCCATATAAGTAACCGAAGGGTTCTGGCAAGCCGAAGAGGTCATACATGCTCCATCAGTATTAAAAACATTAGGTACCTCGTGCAACTGATTCCATTTGTTCAAAACCGATGTCTTAGGATCATGTCCCATCCGTGCCGTTCCCATTTCATGTATGCAAAGTCCCGGATACGCTTTATCATCATTGAAGGTGTATATGTCTTTAATACCCCCCTTCTCTAACATTTCAGCCGCACTATTCATCATATCCTGACGCATTGCCATTTCATTCTCTCTGAATTCACAACTGATATCAAGCTGCGCTAACCCCCATTTATCCTTCTTCTCTTTATGTAATGTCACTTTGTTATCAGGATGAGGTAATTGTTCTCCCCAGCTGCCCAACCAAAAACCCCAGTCGCCTGCTTCTGTAAGTCCCTCTTTAAATTCTGCACCTATTCCTCCATCATCACTTACTCTTCCTCTTGAAGCACCACCCTGATATCCGAAACCACGCACATAATCCTTGCGTTTTGTTTTTTCATCAAGGTTCCGGAAGCGGGGAACATAAATTCCATTCGGTCTTCTGCCATAAGTATATTGGTCCTTAAATCCGTCAAATTTCCCTCCAGCACCAACATGATAGTGATGATCCATAAGATTTCTTCCTAACTGGTCACTTGCGTTACCCATACCATTAGGGAATGCATCAGATATAGAATTCAACAGTATCGACGTAGAACCCAATGTAGATGCATTCAGGAAAATGATCTTTGCAAAATATTCCTCAGTCTGTTTTGTCAATTCATCTATAATACGAACCCCAGTCGCCTTCTTCTTCTCTTTATCGTATATCACTTCCATTACAATGGAATGGGGTCGAAGAGTGAGATTACCTGTATTCATTGCAACTGGAAGTGTTGCGGAATTGCTGCTGAAATATCCTCCAAACGGACAGCCTCTGTCGCACATATTCCTGAACTGGCAGGGACCGCGGCCATTCCACCCTCTAGTCAGGTTGGCAACACGACCTATGATCATTCTTCTTCCATCATTAAATCCGTTTTGTATACCAGATGCAACATGTTTTTCCAAACAGTTCATTTCCATTGGAGGCAGAAAATCACCATCCGGTAATTGAGCCATACCTTCCTTACTTCCGCTTATTCCAACAAACTTTTCTACATAACTATACCATGGTGCTATGTCTTTATATCGTATTGGCCAATCAACACCATGTCCGTCTTTAGCATTAGCTTCGAAATCCAGATCACTCCAACGATAACATTGGCGTCCCCACATCAGTGAGCGACCCCCTACATGATAGCCTCTGATCCAATCATAAGGTTTTGATTGAACATAAGGATGATCAAGATCGTTTACAAAAAAATGGCTGTTGCTTTCATTACAAAATCCTCTTATCTGAATATGTTGCTCTTCTTTTTTCTGTTTCGTATTCCAGCCCCTATGCAATAATTCCCAGGGCGCCATATTGGTGGTTGGATAGTCCGTTATATGATCCACCTTTCTGCCTCTCTCCAATACCAAAGTCTTCAATCCTTTCTCACATAACTCTTTTGCTGCCCATCCACCACTGATACCACTCCCTACTACAATAGCATCGTAGGTATTCTGTGATACCGCTTTTGTGTTTAGTCGTACGGTAGTAGTGTCTGATGGCATGCGTTTAAATTAAAAAGTCAAAAAAAGTTTTACGTATTAAGTTGTAAGTAATAAGTGAAATACAACTGTTCACTACTTCCGGACTTTCGGTCTTCCCGACTTCCGGACCCTGTATTCATTTCCACACTTTCACATTTTCAAATTTTCAAATTCTCAAATTACAGATTCCCCCTCTTCATCTCCCCCACCGCATAATCCACCGCTCTTGCCGTCAACGTCATATATAATATCGATGGACTCTGGTTTCCTGTACTTGTCATACAAGCCCCGTCCGTTACAAAAACATTTTTACAATGATGCAGTTGGTTCCATTCATTAAGCAGGGATGTTTTGGGATCCTTGCCCATTCGGCATCCGCCCATTTCATGGATATCCAATCCGGGAGCTTGCTTGGTATCTGCATGATCGATATTCTTTACCCCGGCTTTTGTAAGCATCTCTTCTGTTTGGGTGAAGAAATCTTTCAGCAATCGGTCGTCATTATCATCATATCCAACCGATGTCACCAACAGTGGAATGCCCCATTGGTCTTTCTCAGTTTTACTTAACCTCACATGATTGCTCTCCTTTGGTATAGTTTCCCCTTGCACATAAGCATATACATGCCAGGGTCCCGCTTCTGTCATCGCTTCCTTATACGTAGCCCCAATTTGTTCCGGGCATTGGTCTCCATTTCCTCTTTGCCTATAAGCACCGGCAAAGGTTGTGAAGCCACCAACAAAATCAGTATCCTGTTTTTTCAGGTTACGATAATTAGCGATGATGGCATCTGTAGGATTTCTTCCATATGTGTATCCATCTTCAAACCCATCTATACTTCCATTCATCCACCCTCTGTAATTATGAAAACAAACATATTTCCCTAACAGACCTGAATCGTTTCCTAATCCATTTGGAAACCGATTGGAAACCGAATTCATTAATACCAGATTGCTATTTAAGGCCGATGCATTTACAAAAACTATTTTAGCAAAATAATCTGTTGTTGCTTTTGTAACTGCATCTATTATGCGAACACCAGTTGCTTTTCCTTTTTGTTCGTCATATATAATCGAATGCACAACAGAATCAGGCCTTATAGTAAGGTTGCCTGTTTTAGCCGCCCATGGCAGGGTGGATGAATTGGAACTGAAGTAGCCGCCAAAGGGACAACCTCTCATACACAGGTTTCTTGCCTGGCACTGTCCTCTTCCCTGATCAAGATGAACCTGATTCGGTTGGGTAAGATGTGCCCATCTGGCGTGAACTAAATAACGGTTACCATATTCTTTCAAAAAACTTTGCTTCAGGTGTTGCTCTACACAGTTCAATTCGAAAGGTGGAAGAAATTCTCCATCGGGCATAGCATCAATTCCATCCTTATTACCACATACGCCAATAAATTTTTCAACGTGACTATACCATGGTGCTACATCAGCATATCTTATTGGCCAGTCGAATCCATACCCAAAACGTTTTGGACCAGTAAACTCATAATCACTCCATCGTTGAGTAGCTCTTCCCCAGGTGAGAGATTTTCCTCCAACCTGATAGCCACGAATCCAATCGAATGGTTTTTCCTGTATATACGGATGATCCTTATCCTCTACAAAAAAGTGCTTATTATCTTCTCCATACCCAGCCGCTTTTGTAATCAACGGGTTCTTCTGTCTGGTCTCTTGTGTTATATTACCCCTATGTGTTAATTCCCAAGGCGCCTTAGTAGCAGTTGGATAATCTTTCACATGCTCTACATGTCTCCCTCTTTCCAACACCAAAGTCTTCAGTCCTTTTTCACACAACTCTTTCGCCGCCCAGCCACCACTGATGCCACTACCTATAACAATAGCATCATAGCTGTTCTGCGCTATGCCTTTTGTGTTTAGGTTGATGGTTGTTGTGTCTGTGGGCATCTGTTAAATTAAAAAGTCAAAAAAAGTTATACGTAATAAGTTATAAGTAATAAGTTAAGAACAGCCACCTCAAACGTTTTTCCTTCCGGTCTTTCGGTCTTCCCGACTTCCGGACCCTGTATTGGCTGTTCCCCACGCACTGCTGCGGGGGCAAGCATTTTCAAATTTTCAAATTCCCAAATTTTCAAATTACAAGTTCCCCTTCTTCAACTCCTCCACCGCATGATTCGCTGCTCTTGCTGTTAAGGCCATAAAAGTTAATGATGGATTCTGGCTTCCTACACTCGCCATACTGGCTCCATCAGAAACAAATACATTTTGACAATGATGCAATTGGTTCCACTTATTCAATAAAGAGGTCTTCGGGTCCTTGCCCATACGAACGCCTCCCATTTCATGAATATCGTTTCCGGGATTTCGGCCATCATCATAAGGACTGATATTCTTACATCCTGCCTTTTCCAGCATCAAGGCACCTTGTTCCCAAAAGTCCTTTTTCATCTTGTGATCGTTATCGGTATACTCAATCGCTGTAATCAGCAAAGGAATACCCCATTTATCTTTCTGGTCTTTACTCAAACGAACATGATTGGATTCAATTGGCACGGTTTCTCCTTGCATCAACATGCTTACATTCCATCCTCCTGGTTCTGTCAGACTTTCCTTATATTCTTTACCAATACCTTCAGTGTCAAATCCGCTTTGCCAATTACTTCGGTTGGCTCCATAAAATGACATATAACCACCTTGAAAATCCATTTCCTGCTTATGAACATTCCTGAAATTCGGCATCATAGGTTGGGTAGGTCTGCGGCCGTACTCATAATTGTCTTCGAATCCGTCGATAGTGGCAGAAATATTACCGAGATAATTATGAAAGGCGATGTACTTTCCAAGCAGACCGCTATCATTACCCAATCCGTTCGGAAAACGGTTTGATGTTGAATTCAATAATATCAGGTTTGAATTCAGACAGGCTGCGTTTACAAATATTATTTTAGCAAAATATTCTGTAGCCTTGTTAGTAAGGGCATCTATAACGCGGACGCCTACTGCTTTTTTTTGTTTCTCATCATAAATGATGGAATGCACCACCGAATCAGGTCTTATTGTAAGGTTACCTGTCCTTAATGCCCAGGGAATAGTGGAAGAGTTGCTGCTGAAATAGCCACCGAACGGACAACCTCTGTAGCATATATTTCTTGCCTGACACTGACCCCTGCCCTGATCAAGATGTATCTGATTAGGTTTTGTGAGATGGGCGCAACGACCTTGAATCACCCTTCTATCCGGAAAGGCGGCATTAATCTTATCCTGGATATGCTTTTCTGCACAAGTCATTTCCCACGCAGGCAGAAATTCACTGTCTGGTAAGGTTTCTAATCCATCCTTATTACCACTGATACCGGCAAATTTCTCTACATGGCTGTACCAGGGGGCTAAATCATCATAACGAATCGGCCAGTCAATGGCAAACCCGTCACGGCCGGGACGTTCGAACTCAAACCGGCTCCATCTTTGCGTTTGTCTTGCCCAAATAAGAGATTTACCTCCCACCTGATATCCACGTATCCAGTCAAAAGGCTTTTCCTGTATATAAGGATGGTCTTTATCTTTTACGAAAAAATGTTGTGTGGCTTCATCAAAAGCATAGCATCGGTCTGCAATGGGATTCTCTTTGGCCAACTCGGTGGTCAGTTTTCCCCGATGCTTGAATTCCCACGGATCCATCAAGGTTGTCGGATAATCTTTCTTATGTTCGACGTTTCTTCCTCTTTCGAGCACCAATGTCTTCAGTCCATTATCGCATAACTCTTTGGCAGCCCAGCCACCACTGATACCACTGCCTATCACAATAGCATCGAAGCTGTTCTGCTCAATCCCTTTGGCGTTGATGTTTACTGATGTAGTTGTATCTGAAGGCATAAAAAAGTTGTACGTAGTAAGTTATAAGTAATAAGTTAGAACCATCCACCCAACACCCCCCGGACTTTCGGTCTTCCCGACTTCCGGACTTTGTATTGGCTGTTCATTTTCATCCCGACGCGTCGGGACCCATATTTTCACATCTCCTCATTAAAGATTGCCGCGTTTCAACTCACTCACCGCAAAATCTGCCGCTCTTGCCGTTAAAGCCATATAAGTAAGTGATGGGTTAACACATGCTGTTGAAGCCATACAGGCTCCATCGGTTACAAACACATTCAATGCATCCCAAACCTGATTGTGGGCATTTAGAACGGATGTCTTTGGATCTTTCCCCATACGTGCGGTTCCCATTTCGTGGATACCCATACCTAGTGCATAATCACGATCAACCCCTTTCACGTTTTTCACTCCCGCAGCTTCTAACATAGCCATTGCTTCATTCATCATATCTGGACGCATCTTCTTTTCATTCTCTTTTATTTCTGCATCAATAGCTAAAACAGGAAGCCCCCATTTATCTTTCTTTGTTGGGTCTAACGATATCTTATTCTCATGATAAGGCAATGTTTCGCCGAAACCTGTCATACCGATTGTCCATGGTCCTGGTTCAGACAAAGCTTCTTTCAAACCTGTTCCAATATTCAATTCAGCTATTTCGCGGCTCCATCCCTGACGACTCGCTGCACCCTGATAACCATATCCACGTAAGAAATCTCTTTTGTCGCCAAACAGATTTTGCCAGCGGGGAATATAAAAACCGGTAGGTCTTCTTCCATAGTAATATTTGTCCTCAAATCCTTCAACAGTACCGGAAGCGCCTACACGAAAATGGTGGTCCATCAGGTTATGGCCCAATTCGCCACTGCTGCTTCCCAATCCACCCGCCCACACATCGGTGGCAGAATTCATCAATATCCATGTACTATTCAGTGCTGATGCGTTAAGGAAAACGATTTTGGAAGTGTACACATACGTTTTATTTGTTTCTGCATCCAAAACTTCCACTCCGGTTACCTTTTTTGTATTCTTATCATACACCAATTTGGTTACAATTGAATTTATGCGGAGAGTAAGGTTACCGGTAGCCTGTGCTGCCGGCAGCGTTGAAGACTGGGTGCTGAAATAACCACCGAAAGGACATCCGTTAGCGCATTTGTTCCTATACTGGCACAAATCCCTTCCTGGCAATGGTTCTGTAATATTGGCAACCCTTCCAATGGTCAATAATCTTTTTCCATTGAAATGGGTTTTGATTTTAGCTGCAACATCTTCTTCTACACAGTTCAATGGCATTGGTCGCTGGAACTGTCCGTCTGGTAATTGAGGTATGCCATCTTTATTACCACTAATACCAGCAAACTTTTCAACATGGTCATACCATGGAGCAATATCCTTATAACGGATTGGCCAATCCACACCAAAGCCATCTTTAGCGTTTGCTTCAAAATCAAAATCGCTCCATCTGTAACTCTGACGACCCCACATCAATGAACGGCCACCAACATGATATCCCCTGAACCAGTCAAAACGTTTTGTTTCTGTATAAGGACAATCCTTATCACTAGCCCACCATTTAAGGTTCACTTCGTTTAAAGGATAATCCCTTTTCAATACCGGATAATCCTTTATCATCTGTTGTGTTCTTCCACCATGGTGCGGGTATTCCCATGGATCCTTATTCGTTTCGGCATAATCTGTCTTATGACGAATATCGAATCCTCTTTCTAACATCAAAACCTTTAATCCTTTTTCCGTCAATTCTTTCGCAGCCCATCCACCGCTTATACCGCTACCTATCACGATAGCATCAAAATGGTTTTCGTCAACTGCTTTGTTGTTAATTCTAACTGTAGTAGTATCTGACATATGAGAAATTAAAAAGTCAAAAATTAAAAAAGTTATACGTTTTAAGTTATAAGTAATACGTTAGAAACACCGCCTCACAAAAGCCACGGACTTTCGGTCTTCCCGACTTCCGGACCCTGTATTCATTTTCAAATTTTCAAATCATCAAATTCCCAAATTATATATTCCCCTTCTTCAACTCCTCCACCGCATGGTTCGCCGCTCTCGCTGTAAACGCCATATACGTCAATGACGGATTCTGACAAGCTGCAGAGGTCATGAAAGAGCCATCAGTAACGAATACATTCTGGGCATCCCAAACCTGGTTCCATTTATTCAACACGGATGTCTTTGGATCCTTACCCATACGGGCTGTTCCCATTTCATGGATACCACGACCGGGTGTTCCATCACCATCAAAGGCCTGTACATCTTTCAATCCAGCTGCTTCCAGCATCTCTTGTGCATCGTTCTTCATGTCTTTGCGCATCTTAAGCTCATTCTCTTTCAATTCACAATCGAAATCGAGCACATTCAAACCCCACTTGTCTTTCTTATTCTTATTGAGCGTCACTTTGTTTTCGTGATATGGAAGAATTTCACCAAAGCCTCCCATACCGAATGTCCAACCACCTGGTTCCAATAAGGCATCCTTATATTCTCCGCCAATATTGAATTCAGCAATTTCTCTTCCCCATCCTTCGCGGCTTCCACCTCCCTGATATCCAAAGCCACGAACATAGTCGCGCTTATCTCCAAAGAAGTTTCTATAGCGGGGAACATAAACGCCGTTCGCTCTTCTGCCAAAAGTGTATTTGTCCTCATATCCTTCAGCTTTACCGAAGGCATATACACCCAAATGGTGATCCATCAGGTTATGACCTAATTCACCACTGCTGCTACCCAAACCATCGGGCCAGATATCAGTGGCAGAATTCATCAATATCCAGGCAGAGTTTAATGTAGACGCATTCAAGAAGATAACCTTCGCTTTGTATACATAGGTCTTGTTATCATTTGCATCTAATACTTCAACTCCGGTGGCTTTCTTTGTATCCTTATCGTATAAAATTTTTGTAACTATACTCCAGGGGCGCAATGTTAGGTTACCCGTAGCTGTTGCTGCCGGAAGGGTAGCAGATTGGGTGCTGAAATAACCACCGAAAGGACATCCAAACCAGCACTTATCACGATACATACATTGACGATCGTTAAGGGGAATAGTAGCATGCGCACAACGACCGATGATCATTTTACGCATTCCTTTATAATGTTCTTTGATACGGGCTGATACATCTTTTTCTACGCAGGTCATATCCATTGCTGGCAGAAATTCGCTGTCTGGTAATTCGGGCAATCCTTCTTTTGAACCACTGATACCTGCGAATTTCTCAACATAGCTATACCATTGTTCCAATTCATTATAACGAACAGGCCAGTCAACACCGATTCCTTCTTTTGCGTTTTCTTCAAAGTAAAGATCGCTCCATCTGTAACTCTGACGACCCCACATCAATGATCTTCCTCCCACATGATACCCACGGAACCAATCGAAACGTTTTGTTTCTGTATAAGGTGAATCCTTATCGCTGGCCCACCAGTCAAGGTTTCTTTCATTCAATGGATAATCCCTTTTCAATGCGGGATAGTTCTTGATCATTTCCTGAGTGCGGCCTCCGCGATGAGGGTGATCCCAGTCTTCCTTATTGGCTTCGGGATAATCTGTCTTATGCTTGATATCTTTTCCCCTCTCAAGCATTATAGTCTTAAGTCCTTTCTCACATAATTCTTTAGCGGCCCATCCGCCACTGATGCCAGATCCGATTACGATTGCGTCATAAACATTGTCAGCCATATGTATTCGTTTAGTGGATTTACAAAATTGAAAAGGAATGCTACTTCGTTACCTAATAAAATCAGATATCACAAATTTTCACTGCTTTCGCCAGTGCTTCTAATTGCTCTTCTTTCTTTGATGAGGTGGGAATAAATTCCTGTGCTACATAGCCTGTATAACCTAAATCATGAATTGCTTTCATTATTGCAGGATAGTAAAGCTCTTGTGTTTCATCGATCTCTCTTCTTCCTGGAACACCTCCGGTATGATAATGACCAATATATTCTTTGTTGGCACGAATAGTTCTGATCACATCGCCTTCATCGATCTGCATGTGATAGATATCGTAAAGTAGTTTGAAGTTGGAAGATCCAACGCGTTTAACCAATTCTACACCCCAGGAGGTGCGGTCGCATTGATAATCCTTATGATCTACTTTACTATTCAGTAATTCCATTATGATGGTTACACCATTTTTCTCTGCCAATCCAACAATCTTTTTCAATCCTTCGCTACAATTCTTCCATCCTGTTTCATCATCTATCCCTCTTCTGCTTCCGCTGAAACATATCAGGTTCTTATACCCTGCAGCAGCAACAAGAGGAATCATGTTTGTATAGTTGGTAATTAGCTGAGAATGAAATTTTGTATCGTTCCATCCGTCGACCAGATTTATTTCTGCGCCATTACACATGGTAGACTGTAAATCGTATTTTTTCAGCAATGGCCAATCGGCTGGTCCCACTAGGTCAATACCCACCAGGCCAATTTTTTTTGCTGCAACACAAAATTCTTCGAATGGAATACCTCCGTAACACCAACGGCAGGCAGAGTGGTTTATATTTCCTTTTAACATGTATGAAGAAGATGATTCGCCGGTGGCAAATGAGGTAAGGAATGGCGCGGCGCCTAATGCTGCTGTGCCTGTTACCAGACTTTTCAGGGCATCTCGGCGAGATTGGTTGGTTGGCATTTGTTCTCGTTAGAAGTTGGAAGGTAATTTACTAAAAGAAAAAACATCACCCGTAAAATGAGTGATGTTTAACTAAAAAAAGTATAAATAATATTACAAACGGTCGTTCAATCAATGTGCAGCATGAATGCTTGGCTTAGTCTTTCCTTTCATATAAAAATAAAGGCCTATGAATGCAGCTGTTAAAATGATTGGAATTACCAATGTGGCATTGATGATTTCGGGACCAGCGGCTGTTTTTGCCTGGTTCAAAGCATTGGTCATTTCAGTAGTAGCAGTAGGTGCATTATATGCTGCCAAATCTGAGCCTGCAGGAAGTTTGCTTATTAGTTTTTCATCATAAAACTTACCCATAATGATCATATAGATGGAAACAGCAAACATACCAGCTCCACCCATAAGGTTCAATCCAACTGCTCCTGTTTTTGGTAGATTTTCAGCTACAAAACCGAGCATCGTTGGCCAGAAGTAACAAACGCCTAATCCAAAAACCAAGGCCCCTATAAATACAGAATTACCAGTGAAATGACCCAGCATATATAAGCCAATTGCTGATAGAATGGCTGACATTACCAATACACCCTGAGGAGAAAATTTATGAACCACTGGTTCTGCAAAACCCCTGCCCACAACCATTACACCAGTTGAAATTGTCAATATCAAAATAGCATTATCAGTTACACTTTTCAATAATACTTCAATCCACTGTCCAGTGAATAATTCTGTGATGGCAGTCCCAAACATCAATATAATCATAACAATAAACAATGGCTTTGCAAGAGATTTATACATATCTCCTGATGAAATACCTGCAGCTACTCTTTCAGTAACAGGAAATTTCAATTTTGCAAACAGATAACCATATAGTATTGTAAGGGATTAGCATTAATCCAACCAATATTTTCCAGTTAGATAGATATTGAGTATCTGGGATATTCTGTCCGAAGAAGAACACAATAAGTGTCCCGATTACAATTCCACCAGGGAACCAAAGATGAAAGTGGTTAAGCTTGGTAGTCTTATTGTCTGTATAAAGTGATGTCACCAGCGGATTACAGGCTGCTTCTACCGTACCATTACCCATTCCAATACAAAGGGTTGAAATAAACAGGGACATAAATCCAGTGGCAAATACAGTCAATAATATGCCCGCTAAAAATGAAGTATGAAAGCAAGTACCAATAGCTTTTTCATTCCAATTATATCAACCAGGAATCCTCCAATGATAACTGCAAGTGGAAATCCCCAGAAGGCAGTACTTGTTATGATACTGGCATCTTCCTGTGTCAGGTTAAAATCGTGTTTCCAGGTATTTAATAATCCGGCCCTGATTCCGAAAGAAAGAGAGGTCACCAATAAAGCCAGGCAGCTTGCTACAAATAGTTGGTTACGGTTGATGTTGGCTTGCATTTCGTTTTTGTTTTGGTAAATGAAACATGAATATAATGCGAAAAAGCACTAACAGGCATTAGGCATTCAGCATTTGGCATTCAGCATAAAAGTAAATGTAATTTTTTTTGACTTATTTTACTGACTGTTTTTTATTAGGTTTGTAGACCTCATTATTTCTTTCAAAAACTAATTGCTTTTCATATGAACAGAAAACTTCGCATGGGAATGGTAGGCGGTGGTAAAGATGCCTTTATTGGTGCTATTCATCGTCACGCAGCATTTATGGACGGATTGGTAGAACTGTCTTGCGGTGCCCTTAGTATCAACCCTGAAATCGCTGTTGCTTCCGGCAAGGCCTTGTTTCTTCCTGAAGACAGAACTTACCTCACTTTCGAGGAAATGATTACCAAAGAAGCAGCGCTTCCTGCAGATAAAAGAATTGATTTTGTAACCATCGTTACACCCAACTTTGCGCATTTCGCCCCCGCAATGATGGCATTAGACCATGGTTTCCATGTGGTGATTGAAAAACCCATCACCTTCACTATTGATGAAGCGAAACAATTGAAGAAAAAGCTGGAAGAAACCGGTCTCTTACTTTGTTTGACTCATACTTATTCTGGCTATCCAATGGTTAAGCAAGCCAGGGCCATGATTAAGGATGGCGTTCTTGGTAAGATCCGTAAGATATATGTTGAATATCCTCAAGGCTGGCTCAGTAAGCTGTCTGAAAGGGAAGGAAACGCACAGGCCGCCTGGCGCACCGACCCAAAGAAGAGCGGAAAAAGTGGTTGCATGGGAGATATCGGTACGCATGCCGCTCATTTGGCTGAATATGTATCCGGATTAGAGATCACACATCTTTGTGCTGATCTGAATGTAATGGTAGAAGGAAGAATGCTCGATGATGACGGAAACGTTTTGTTGAAATTCAATAATGGCGCTGCAGGGGTTTTAATGGCCTCACAGGTAGCCGCTGGAGAAGAAAATGCCCTGAAAATTCGTGTTTATGGTGAAAAAGGAGGTGTAGAATGGGCACAACAAGAGCCTAACACCCTTCTTGTAAAATGGCTTGATCAACCAACCCAAATACTTCGTGCCGGTGGTAACTATGGCGACAGGCTTAGCAGCTTTGCCACTCAGAACTGCCGCACTCCGGGTGGTCACCCAGAAGGATACCTCGAAGCATTTGGAAATATCTATCGCAATTTCGCACTTACATTATCTGCCCGTATCGATGGCACCGAACCAACCAAAGAAAACCTTGATTTTCCAAGAGTAGATGAAGGTATAAGAGGTATGGCGTTTATTGATAATGTGGTGGCTTCGGCGCAGTCGGAGAAGAAGTGGTTTGAACACAAAATATAGCAACCTGGTTCCAGAGGTTCCATTTGTTCAATAAGTTCCATAGGTTCCTATGTGTAACTTCACTACTTGTTGCTAACAATTAGTTTAGGTGTAACGCCTAAGAACCCGTTGAACTTATTGAACAAATAGAACCTATTGAACCAACCAATTAAATTAAACTATAAAGTTATGACGACAGTTAAAGGCCCCGGCATTTTCCTCGCCCAATTCATGGGAGACACAGCCCCCTTCAATTCCCTCAAATCTATTTGTGAATGGGCAAAGAGCCTTGGCTTTGTTGGGGTACAGATTCCTAGTTGGGATAGCCGTTGTATAGATTTGCAAAAAGCAGCAGAAAGCAAAACCTATGCTGATGAAATAAAAGGAATCGTAAACGGAGCCGGTTTACAAATAACAGAACTTAGTACTCACTTACAAGGCCAGTTGGTTGCTGTACATCCGGCATACGACACTTTATTTGATGGATTCGCACCCGAATCTGTTCGTAACAACCCAAAAGCCCGCACCGAATGGGCTGTTCAACAAGTTAAATATGCTGCTAAGGCATCCCAAAACCTCGGATTAGATGCACATGCCACATTTAGTGGTGCCTTACTTTGGCCAACCGTATATCCATGGCCCCAAAGGCCTGCTGGTTTGGTTGAAACTGGTTTTAAAGAATTAGCCAAAAGGTGGTTACCTATATTGAATTATTTTGATGAGTGTGGAGTTGACCTATGCTATGAAGTTCATCCTGGTGAAGATCTGCATGATGGCGTTAGCTATGAAATGTTCCTGGAACAAACAGGCAATCATAAACGTGCCTGCCTGTTGTACGACCCATCTCATTTTGTGTTACAATGCCTTAATTATTTGGAATACATAGATATATACCATGAAAGAATCCGTATGTTCCATGTAAAGGATGCAGAGTTCAATCCAACAGGCCGCCAGGGTGTTTATGGTGGCTACCAGGGTTGGGTGGACAGAGCCGGTCGTTTCCGCAGTTTAGGTGATGGTCAGGTCGATTTTAAATCTGTATTCAGCAAACTGGCACAGTATAATTATAAAGGATGGGCTGTTATGGAATGGGAGTGTTGTCTTAAACATCCTGAAGATGGAGCAAAAGAAGGAGCTATATTCATAAAAAATAACATCATAAGGGTTACTGAAAAAGCCTTCGACGACTTTGCCGGAACAGGAAGTGATGAAAATTTTAATCGCTCTGTATTAGGTTTGTAAAGTAACTTGCACATCCAAATTATTACAAACAAAAAAACATAGAAATGAAGAAAGTATTGTTAGTTATGAGCGCTGCTGTTTTATTGTATGCATGTGGTGGAGAAGGTACAAAAGCTCCGGAAACAACCGCTACTCCTGAAACTAAAACTACACCTGCTGCTGCCGCTGCTGAAGAAAAAGGATTGAATATCCTTGCGTCTCTTGATTGTACTACCTGTCATAAGATCAACGAAAAAAGTATCGGACCTGCTTACATGGATGTTTCTAAGAAATATGAAGCTACTGAAGCAAACATTGACTCCTTAGCTCATAAGGTTATCAAAGGTGGTACAGGTGTTTGGGGTACAGTTCCTATGACTCCACATCCAAACCTTTCATTAGATAGCGCACGCGAAGTTGTTAAATATGTATTGAACCTAAAGAATGCTCAATAACAAATTTGTTTAAAATTATCACACAATGAGATTGCTATCAACTGCCTTTATTCTGTTTATGCTCGCTTCCTGCAATAGTGGAGAACCGAAAACAGAAGAAACTGCCAAAGTTACTCCTGTGGTTCAACCCGATAATACATTGACTGATGCCGAGAAAGCAGAAGGATGGCAATTGCTATTCGATGGCACCTCTAAAAGTAGCTGGCACGTTTTCAATAATAAATCTGATGGTCATGCCTGGGTAATCGATAGCGGTACCCTGCATCTCAATCCAACAGAAATGAAAGATTGGCAAACAGTAGGCGGTGGTGATATTGTTACTACAGACGAATACGACAATTTCGATTTTAAGATTGAATGGAAAGTGGCTGATAGTGCCAATAGCGGTATCATACTTTTCATTAATGAAAGTCCCAAATACGAGCATACCTGGCATACGGGTCCTGAAATGCAGGTGTTAGATAACAACGGTCATCCAGATGCGAAAATTATCAAACATCGCGCAGCAGATCTTTATGATTTAATTACATCCACTCCAGAAACAGTGAAAAAAGCTGGTGAATGGAATCAGGTGGAAGTGATCAGTAACAAGGGTACACTTGAATTCCATTTAAATGGAACAAAAGTGTTGAGCACAACTATGTGGGATGATAACTGGAAGGCAATGATCAAAGGAAGTAAGTTCAAAGACATGCCCGATTTCGGGACTTACAAAATTGGTCATATAGGTTTACAGGATCATGGCAACAAAGTATGGTTCAAGAATATCAAGATCAAGAAATTGTCTTAAGTGAAATACATATAGCTTTTAAAAGACCGGCCAATGGCCGGTTTTTTTATGGTATTGAATACAAATACATATAACCGGGAAGACGGGAAGTGTTATATCGAGATGTCATCTCGGGAGATGACATCTGAAGAGGGTTTTCCCATATTTTTTGGTGTTTCCCTCAAATTATACAACTCCCTTTTTCAGGAATACGAATAATACATATAAAGGCAAAGACGCGGAGGCGCAGAGAAATGCACTCTGCGCCTCCGCGTCTCTGCGGTAAAAAAATTAAGCTCTTAAACCTCCCAACTACTCAAACGCCCTCTGGAACTTTTTCAACCTATTGAACTTATTGAACCTGCTTACTTCCCCGCCCAATAATCAATCACCAGCACCTTATCTAAAATAGGCTTTAATACTTCTACAAAAGCCTTATGGCTTGGGTGCGGCAAATAAATTTCCCGATCTTTTTCTGTACTGAAGCTAACCGTAAAACAATGCGTGAATCCCTGATTCAGGTTTTCAGGGCTATTATTCGTTCCCCATTCAAACCCTTTAATTTCCTTTATTTGAGAAGGTAAAGCCCTGAAGGCGTCTTCCACTTTTTTAATCTGATCGGCACTTGCATCATCCTTGAATTTAAATAACACAACATGCTTCAATATTTTCTTACTGTCATTGCTTTTCTGACCAAAAGATGCAGAAACAATTGCGAAGCTTAAAAATAACAATGTGAGCTTTTTCATTTCTATAATTTTATTAAAATAAAAAGGGGAGAAACATGGTTTCCCCCACTTATAACTTATAACCTAAAACGTATTACTCCTTTACAGTTTCGGCAGCTTATACCCATTATGGTATTCCTTTCCGAAATACTTTTTATTGATCGCTTCATTAGTAAACCTTGCCTTTGCTTTATCCCACACCAGTTTTTCCTGTGTACGGAATGCGATATTTCCAAGCTGACAAACAGTAGCGATATGAGCTCCTGTTTGAATTGGACAGTTCAATGACTCGTGTTTACGGGAACGAACGGCGGCAATGAAGTTTTCCCAATGTTTTATCAGTCCATTGTCTGTTGGAGATTTTCTTTCCACCTTAACCTTTTCCTTACTTTGACGTTCTTCATAAACTTCCCAGCCGCCGCGATCCAGTTCAAGAGTACCGTTATTGCCAATGAAGGCAATACCATGATCTTTTCCATATAATCCATTATCGATTCCCATGGCATGATCCCAGATAAGGTTGAACTTATCAAATTCGTATAGTGCACCCATTGTATCAGGCGTTTCCTGACTAAGATCGGGATATGCGAAATTGCCTCCAAGTGCAGAAACAGATTTTGGAACATCTGCATTCATTCCGAAAATGGCATAATCCATAAGGTGAACACCCCAATCGGTCATCAATCCACCAGCATAATCCCAGAACCAACGGAAGTGGAAATGAAAGCGACTGGCATTGAACTCTTTTTTAGGAGCTGGCCCTAACCACATATTATAGTCAACACCTGCCGGTGGAGCGGAATTTGCGACTTTAGGTTGAGGGCGCATCCAACCCTGATAGCACCATACTTTTACTGTTCTTATATTTCCTAACTGACCGGTACGGATAAAATCAACTGCATCGCGGAAATGCTGTTGGCTGCGTTGCCATTGTCCGCCTTGTACAACTTTATTGTATTTTACCTGTGCTGCAACCATTGCACGGCATTCTTCTATACTATTGCCTACAGGTTTCTCAACATAAACATCTTTACCTGCCTGGCAGGCTTCAATCATTATCAATGCATGCCAATGGTCGGGAGTTCCAATAATAACGGCATCAATATCCTTTTGCTCTAATAATTTCCTGTAATCACCATAAGCTTTCACTTTAGAAACATCTACACCCATCTTTCCAAGCTCAGCCATTCTTCGATCTAATACACTTTTATCAACATCACAAAGAGCAACTATATTAACACCAGGAACTTTTAAAGCTGCTGTAAGGTTCGACCATCCCATTCCATTGATACCGATGGCGCCGATATTAACCTGATCACTTGGTTTAATACCATTATTAAGGATGGCAAATGCTTTATTATTTAGTGATGATAATATGAGTCCGCCTCCTGCCAGAGCGGCTGTTTGTTGTAAGAATTTTCGGCGTTGTTGCATATCGTTTTGTTGTTAAATGAAAAATTGAAGGGCTGTTGATTTAACTATTATAAGCAGCTTACTTTATGATGTTCTTCTTCATAAAATCAATGCTTTTGGCAATACTATCGAGGGGTGCTCCAGGACAAAAATCCTGTTCAACATAAAAATGCTTCATTCCGCTCTTTTTTGCTTTTGCAAAAATTGGTTTGAAGTCGATGCTACCATTTCCTACTTCAGTGAAAAATTTCTTGTCTGTTCTGTCCATGTCTTTTATATGCCACATAGCAAAACGGCCGGGATGAGCTTTTATGAGTTCAACAGGATCATGTCCGGCTTTTACTGCCCAGTACAAATCCAGCTCCAGCTTCACCATTGATACATCAGTTTCTTTCATAAGTATATCGAAACCGGTCTGTCCATTTTGATCCAGAAACTCAAAATCATGGTTATGATACGCAACGCAAGATCCGGCGCTCTTTGCAATAACTGCAGCCTTATTAAGGCCTTCAGCTATTTTCTTGAAGTTCTCTATTGGTTTCCTGTATGGTTCTTCCAGCCAAGGAATTACTATATAGTCTTGTCCTATTGCCCGGGAATCATCAACACCCTTCTTCCATTTGTCTTCCCAGCCTTCTTTTAAGAACATACTTCCAGGGAATGTATGTCCACTAGGGGAAGTCAATCCATTTTGACTTAATGTTGCTGAAAATTCAGAGGCGTTCATTCCAAACCATTTGCCTTCGTTATATCCAAAGGTTTCAACTTCCTTGTATCCAAGGGCAGCTACTTTTTGCAAGGTGCCTTTTGGATCTTTAAACATTTCGTTTCGGAGAGTATATAGCTGCAAGCCGATATTCCTGTTCTTTTTAAAGAAATCCTCTGTATTCATCAGGAAGGCGGCAGATAATAATGCAGACTGCTGTATAAACTGGCGGCGGGAAGTTGACATAGACAATTTTTTAGTGGCAGTAAGTTACTAAAATATATGTCTGATGGAAGTGATTTTTTGAGTTGAATTTTATGTTGTGGAATACTATTGTTTTTTACCCCAACAGTACTGTTGGGGGTAAGATGACATCTCGAAGCAACACGAAGCAATTACTCCTCATCAAATTGGCTTAGCAAATTCCTCAATTGAGCAACATGCTGCCCATATAACTTAGCCACATACCATTTATTAAGATAATAGGAGAGCCCGGTTAAAATAATACCGAATCCTGCAAATAAAACATAGAAAGAAACACCTCTAGCTGGATATACTGGCAACTTGTTTAAAATTAGAAATCCAGATATGAAATAAACCAACGGCGCCAGTACGGTTCCTGCCAAAAAATAGAAACGAATGTATTTCTCCAACAAAGTTACCTGACGGTTCAAATTCGATCTCACTTCGCATTGAACACATTCCATTTCCTTTAGCAAATTGAGCTTACGATAATAATAATATAAACCCAGAACCCCTGCAACCAATAAAATCATACCCATCTCGGCAAAAAACATCGGATTTACGAAATAATTCAAAATAGCCGCGAAAGAATAGAGTACTATCACCGCACCAGCTTCCCAATATAAATTGCGCTTCATACGGGCAATGGGTCGTTGTGACTTTTGCTGTAACATTACCAGAAGCTCTTCTTTTGAAGTCTTCATTTCGCCCGGAACCATTTCCTTCCAGGTGTTTTTAAAATTATCAAGCTCCATACTAGTCCTCCTTTGTGAGTTTGCGTAATTTTTCTTTAATACGGTTCATTTTTACCCTAAGATTGTTGGTATTGATTCCTAGAATCTCTTCCATCTCTTCGTAACTCCTGTCTTCCAGATATAATACCACAATCGCCTTTTCAATTTCACCCAGCTGTTGAATAGCCACGCTTAACTGTTTCCATTGCTCTTCCTTTTCTGCATAACTGGTATCGGCCATCAATTGCTCGGGCGGCTTCTCCGGAAATACCACTTTCACCCTGCGGCCCTGACGCCTCAAATCTGAAATAGCTGTATTTAAGGCAATCCTGTACATCCACGTACTGAATTTAGATTCCCCCCTGAAGCTTGAAAACGAGCGCCATAATTGGATCACTATTTCCTGGTACATATCCTGATGATCCTCAGGAGTAGAAGTATAAAGGCTGCATATCTTATGCATAATGCCCTGATTCTCTTCTACCAGGTTAAGGAAATCGTTTTGCGAAAGGGGAATGGCCAAGTTCTGGTTATTGTTGGTTTTGATTATTGGTCGCCTCATCTCTAAAAACATTACACATACTGCTTTCAGCATTCAGCTTCATGAACAAAAGTAGCTAAGAGGAGTATGAATATGGCTTCAATTTTTCCAATAAAATGCTGAATTGATTATCATTGCAGCATGAAGAAATGCTACCATCTGGCCACCTGTTCTACCTGTCAGCTTATATTAAAAGATAGCGCCCTGGCTAAAAAAGGATATGATTTACAGGATATAAAAACAGAAAAAATTACCGCCTCTCAATTAGACGAAATGAAAAAGCTGGCCGGCTCTTATGAAGCCCTCTTCAGCCGAAGAGCTATCAAATACAAAGAATTGGGACTAAAAGATAAAACCCTCACCGAAAAGAGTACAGGCAATATATTCTCGATGAATATACATTTCTAAAAAGACCTGTAATAATAAAAGGTGAAAAAAATATTTATTAGTAACGATAAGAAAACAGTGGAAGCATTAAAAAAGGAAAGCTGATTCTTTCGAGTATTTGCGCAGGAAGTGATTCATACGTTTTCCAGCCCTGCTTTTGCAAATACTTTTGTTGTGCGTTGTTTTTCGGATACAGTTGATTTGCTTTATTATTATGATAGCTATAAATAAAAGAATAAACCGAATTAAAAAGATGCCTTTTTTAGGGTTTTAGAATTTTTTACAAGCAAGGTCCCAGTCTTATTATAACTTATTAACCAACGCTTCAAAGCGGCCTGTGCAATTTCCATTGTATCGAATGTGTTGAAATCACTTGTGCATCCTGCTTCATTCTCACACTCATCCTTTATCCGTTTAAAAATGGGCTGTGCCATTTTCGACAGTTCCGCTTGTGTACAGGTTATTTGCGCAATCTCAGTGTGTTTGATCACATGGTTTTGCGAAGAACCTACATCAGCCATAGGCCGCGAAAAGAAAAAGTAATAATAAGTTTTAACTACAGGTTTTTCACTTTTTACAACATACGATTCATCAGATTGGATATTGAGCGTCGTAATAGCATTTTGGAGTGTGTGATCGGAATTAAAGTATTTTTCACGCAATAACTCAAACTTATTCTTGTCATTCACCACCTTGTTCAATGTCTGCTCAAAAAATGTATAGTTGCTAATAACCGCAGGCGATTGCAGCAACGATTTCATCCACTCCCACATTTTATTTTCCCCAATCTCATTTTCAATAGCCAAAAAAATAAGAGGTGCGTAATAGTAAACATACAACTCCCTGTCCTTGTAATCGGTCTTTGAGCGAACCCTATAGATTGGTACAGGATTAAAATTGCGCATTTCACGGACTTTCGATTGTAGTTTTAGTCGGTAAATGCTGTCGCTAATCAATGTACGGGTAATATGAAGTGCCAAAAACTCAGCAAAGCCCTCGGATATCATGTCACCTATTTCTGAATTGAAGGATCTAATGGTGCCAAAATAATAATGGGCAAGTTCATGCGCCATATATTGCAAGAAACCCGCCCCTTTGCTTTTGTTTGCAAACGATTTCATGCCTTCATCCCAGCCCACTTTGACAATTGTGGGGTAGGATGCAAACAACCACGAGTTATTTTTGGATACCGGTGTGGTTTGGATATACACTGTTTTCCCTTTATAGGGAATAGCTAATTTATTTTCTAAATATTTTTGATAAGAATGAAGGGTATTGTCCAATTCGGTGAGTTGCTGATCATCAGCATCAGGGTTCAGAAAATAGTCGCCATTTATGGATACAGATTTATAATCACCGACAAACATTGTAAGATCCTGCGAAGCGTTGCTTGTTACCTTAGCAAATGTGCTGGTTACAGGTTGGCTACCATTTATGTAGATTACCTCGCAATCATTACATGTTACATCCAGGTCATAGGTTACTTTTTCATATCTCGTATCTGTTTTAACATCGTAGAGTATCGGACACCAGGCACTTTGAATGCCATCGGCCCGAAGAGTAGTTCCATTGAATACAATGTTTCCTCTCCAGTCTACAACACTTGTAGTATCTGTAATGACTGGATACATCCCTACATAACTGAAGCGGACAGCATGTGGAAGGTATTTCCCTGATTTGTTCCTTGCAGGAATATAATAAGCCAATGATTCGCCAGAGGACAAGGTGTCTAGTAAAGATCTTTCATATTGAAGTGGTGACATCGAGGGTTCCGCATTCTTAATAAACCTAATATTCATACCCGAATTCAACCGGAAATAGTAATCATTCAGCCGTGGCATATTTGACAATGTAAGGTCGCACTCAATGGTTCCTTTTTTAACCGAAATCGTCACTTTCCCCTTCACGTGAGGAATAGTATCCTGCGCCTGTATTATCATTGATGTCAGAGAGGAAAATAGCAATCCAACAAAATATTTTTTCATATAATTTGAAAATTATGAAATTGGAAATTTGTAAATAAAAATAGCAGAGTTTGTCAAATAAGTAACGCACAACTTATTCATTCACACTATCGTAAATAGCATCCAACAGACCCTTTTCTGTAAAATCTAATGTTAATTCCCAGAACATAATGCCACCAAGTTTCTTCTTGCGGGAATAAACCACTTTTGCCTTTACAGATTCAATAGTTTCGTATGTGATGAATTTTCGTTCAGTACTACTATATCTCCAGGATGATGCCGTTACAGGATCTGTAAAAAATTGATATCCGGCAGAATCCCCATACTCTTCCAACAATCTCTTATATGGAACAAAAGCGGTAAACACACCCGACTGATATAATCCATTATTTACGGGTTGAACCTCTTTCCAGGCCCTTCCATAAAAAGCTGCTCCCAGAACAAGTTTTTTGGAGGAAACCCCCTTTGCTAATAACATCTCAACACATCGGTTACCAGATTCAACCTGACCTGGGCTACTATATAGTGGAGTATGATGTCCAGTAGTTGGACTATTTCCATTTGTAAGGTCATAGGTCATCAGGTTAACCCTGTTAACATATGGCATCACCGCTTTCCAGTCAACTGATTCTTCAACAAAACTGGCGAAGCCACCAGCAGCAAAACTAATCTCTGCTTTCTTCCCTAATGTTTTGCGAAGCGTTTTCATCAATGCTGTAAAATTATCCTTGTCAGAAAGTGAATAAGCATGATCCGGAAATCCTGGAATGGTCGGATACTCCCAGTCTATATCTATTCCATCAGCATTAAATTCATCAAGTATCCTTTTTACCGATTGCGCAAAATGTTCTCTGCCTTCTTGCGTTGAAAATACAGGTGAACAAGTGGCACATCCACCCCATCCTCCAAGAGCAATCATTACTTTCAATTTGGGATATTCTTTCTTAAGCTCTGTTAATGCCAGCAAAGTTGCTTTCTGCTTATCATTACCGAATGAAAGTGTATCATCCTTCAAATGAAGAAAACTATAAATAATATGTGTGAGTTTTGATACGGGATAATTCTTGATGGTCTCAGCATTTCCTGTATAATAAGCAATAACATCAATTGGTTTCCTCTTAAATGCAGATGTAGAAATTGCTATCACTAAAAGGAATGGTACTAACAACCACTTACGCATAAATAATCTTCTTTAATAGTACGAATCAATTCACAAAAACCTCATCTGCAAATGCCCAACCCTTTTCTCCCTTACCCGGATGCCATACCGGAAGCTTTGGAACAGGAACAGCAATAATCTTTATGCAACTGATTGTTTGTTTTTCAAATTTAACTTCAACTGGGATTATAGTTCCACCCTCCATCTTTGTTGGCTGTACTGGTGTTATTTTCCCTAATAATTTCAGATGTTGTTGGTCTGATCCACCCCAAACCTCAACTGATTGCGGAGGCATAATAAAACTACCAATCAAACTAAGGAAACTTGTGGTGATACTTTTTGCTTCAACAGGCTTTTTGAAAAACAAAAGGGTTTCCATTTTATTCTGTCTGTATCCCAACCATTGACCACTTCCAAAATTAAAATCACCCATCTGTGCGTTGAACAATGTCTTAGGTCCTTCCCCGGTATACTTCGGATCTGGGGGAAGAATAAACTTACCGCTATCTGGCGTGTGCGTATTACTATAGAAAAACTGCTGTGATATTTCACTGCTTATCCAACCTTGTTTGAACGCTTTGGCCTTGATTGTTGTATTGCCCTCTATTATGGCTTTATCATCGTACACCTTTGAAGAAACGCTATCGGGCTCTGTACCATCCGTTGTATATCTAATGATTGTTCCGTTTATATAGTGCTTCATGCGTAATGGAACCGGACCTGTAATTACTTTTTCTTCATTCTGGATAATGGGAGCGGTCAGTTGCATCATCATCGTATCACCCCTGAACCCTACTTCGTAAATTATACCACCCTTCTTGTTTTTTAATTGCTCCAACTCTTCTGGTGTCAATGCTGTATTCCAAACCACAGCTCTTTGTAAAGAAGTAATTTTTTCAAGAGAAGCTAATTGCTGCTTAGTGATTTTGGTTCCTGCAACAGATAAATGCCGTAGATCCTTTAATGTCTGCAATTCGTTTAAGGTAGCTCCTGTAATAGATGTGAAGTTGAGATTCAATTTTTTCAGATGCTCAAACTGAGCAATTGTTTTCAACTCTTCGTCTTTAACTGGCATGCGACTCAGATCCAATTCAACAACCTGTTCCTTAACTGTATTCAATTCTTCCAGCGATTTTGCCGTATAATATTGACTATTGTAAAAATTTACAACCAATGCAGGCGATTCCATCGATAGTGGGAAAACAACCCTGTTGCTATTATTTAGCGATTTGATGGTAGCTTCTGAGGCAGCAGCAAAATCATAGGTTTCTGCTGGTCTTGCTGAAAATTTCTTTTCTGCAAGTTGTCGCAAAGTGTCTCCAGGTAATAATTCCAATACTTTTTTTGTAAAAGAAGCACCTTGTCTTATCCAGAATTGCAAAACCAATATCTCATCATCTGTAAGCTGTGTTTTACCAGAAGGCGGCATGTGCTTTTTCTCTTCTAAAGGAAGATGAACACGTTGGAGTAACAGGCCGAAGTTCGCTTCCGCACTGTCCCAAAGCTTTCCATTCTTACCCCCTTTCAGCAAATCTTCAACTGTCTCCATCACTAATTCTCCCTTTGCCTTTTTGCTATTATGACAACTAACACATTTTCTATCAAGAATAGGTTTCACCAGGTTCTCAAAAACCAAGGCTTCTTCAATAGGTACAACGGGCTCTTGCTTTTCTTTTTCTACGGGAGCAAACAGGAAATTGTCACCATGAGTAATATTGGCCCCTTCGTGACCAGTAAATACGATCACAAAAAGCGTCACAAGGGCTGCCGACCAGTGCAGCCATTTGTGACTATTGATTGACTTCTTAAAATAATACCAAAGGGAAGTAAGCAACGCTACAGCTACTCCGGTCCATTTATGCCATTGTAAAGTTTCAGGATCGTATCCTGCCTCGCGCGATAATATCATTCCCATCACCGCAGTAATCGATGCTGTTACAGCTGCAAGTAATAAAAGGACATCTCCAAATGATACAGACTGTTCGTTTACCTGCTTCTTTTCAAAAAACAAAGTCCAGCCGATATAGAGTATTAGGATAGTGATTGGAAAATGTAATATCAATGGATGAGCTCTTCCTGCCACCTGTAACCAGGCTGGGATACTGAGTTTTTGTTCAAAAACCAACATGAATACCAATAAGGCATTGAAGGCAAAACAACAGTTGAAAAGGATGTTGCGGGTGCGTTGCATTATCAGTATACTTTTATTTCATCAATAAATAACCAGGCGTGTTCTCCTTTCGCTTCGTGCCAGTCGGGCATCTTCTTTACCGGTACAATCTTTATCAAAAGGAATTGTGCATCTACTTTTTTTGTCGATTGAATTCTTTGTTGAATGCAAGCGGCCCCTTTGCTTGGTGCCATTGAATTTGTTGATACATCACCAAGCATCTTATATTCCGCATTATCGCTCTCCTTATAGTATACAAGAACTTTTTCTGGTAAGAAAACCCATGACCCTTCGTTCTGTAAAAAATCAAATAAAAGTTCTTTAACCGATGTTTTCTTTCCTAAATCAAGAGTATATGTTACCGTATCAATATTATATCCGAGCCAGGTGGGACTTCCTAATGAAGAAAAACCTCCTTTGTTGTCGTTCAGCGTTAAGGGGCCTTGTCCTTTATATTTATCAGACGCTGCAGATTGATCTTTAATTTTATAATCAAGTCCTGATTTGATAAAACTTACTGTAGTTACATCTGAGGGACGATAGCCGGATGCAAATGCTTTGACCTTTACTGTTGTAAATGGACGGTTCAGTATCAACGGGGTCTTATACAATAAGGATGATTCAACAGGTTCCTTTCCATCTAATGTATAATGAATTGTTGCTCCTTTTTGCGCGAACAATATGGTTACTTGTGCCGATTTACTGAAGAATATGGAATTATATTTCAAAAGGGGAGGGGCCAATTGAAATTGTTCCTGCGCAAAGCTGTGCCGGGAAAATATTACTAACAGGAATAAAAAGATTACTCTCATGAATTACACAACCGGTGTTAGCTTATAAGGATATACATGTCCAGAATTCCATTGTGCTACATAAAGATTCTCTTCATCGTCAATACAAACATCATGAGGATAATCAAACGCTTTTACTGTTTGATACATTTCAGCTGGTGTAGAACCGTTATAGATGGGTTCGCTGCCGGCAATATTTGATACAACCTTATTGTTCTTGTCAAGAATAGTTACAAAGCCCGATTGCATCCATTGGCGGCTATCACTTTGCAATACCGCTGCATAAAGGAAGTCGCCTTTAATAACTGGGCGGCAAACCCATGCACCAGGAAGAGGGATAGTATCAATATAAACGCCCTCTGTTGTGTATCTTTTAAAGCAGTTTTCTTCACGAGAGGTAACAATCACTACAGATCTGTTCTTATCCCGATGATCCATACAAACACCATGGGCGTTCTTTACAAATTTTGCCCCTGTTCCTCTTCCTCCAAAATGACGGATATACTCTCCTTTGTAATTGTATTGAATAATGAAATCTTTACCATAGCCATCTGCAACATAAATATCACCATTGGGTGCAATGGTTGTTTCTGTTGGAACATACTCATCCGCCTTTGTGTACTTTCCTGTTTCTTTTGGATAATCAAGTGTCATCAGCACTCGTCCATCTAATGTAGTTTTTATTACCTGATGACGGCTGTTATCACAAATGAATAAGACTTCCTGTCCATTTTCATTAAAGAGTGTAAGACCATGCGCTCCGGGATATTCGCTTCCCCAGGTAGATAGCAGTTTCCCTTGCTTATCGTAGATGATCACATTGTTTTTTGTTTCATTGGTAAGAAGAAGAATTCTTCCTTTACTGTCTTGTACCATTTCGTGGCAATCCTTTACCGGATAGCGACCGAAATCAAGAGCTCCCCACTTGGTATCAAGGCGGTATTTCTTGTTATTGTGCCCAAAAATTACATCCTGCTTTTTTTCAGCTTTCAAAATAGAGGGCAATAAAGCAAGACCAGCAACTCCTGCAGATTGTTGTAAGAATTTTCTTCTGTTCATATTATGCCATTAAACCGTTTATTACATTTCCAGCAATATCTGTAAGACGATATCTTCTTCCTAAATGTTTATAAGTAAGTTCTTCGTGATTCAGTCCCATGAGGTGAAGGATAGTAGCATGTAAGTCGTGTACATGCACCGGATCCTTTACTATATTATAGCCGAACTCATCGGTTTCGCCATAAACTACTCCAGGCTTTACGCCGCCACCGGCCATCCATATTGAAAAACAGCGTGGATGATGGTCTCTTCCATAATCATTCTTCTCTAATTTACCCTGACAATAGTTCGTTCTACCGAATTCACCACCCCATATTACGAGTGTTTCATCCAATAGGCCTCTTTGCTTCAAGTCGGTTATTAATGCTGCTGATGCCTGATCGGTATCCTTACACTGTCCCGGCATTTGTGTTGGAAGATTATTATGCGCATCCCAACCCTGATGATATAATTGTACAAAACGAACTCCGTTCTCAGAAAGCTTTCTTGCCAGCAAACAGTTGGCTGCAAAAGTTCCTGGTACCAAACAATCGGGACCGTACATCTTTACGATTGATTCCGGTTCTTTAGTAACATCTGTTATATCCGGAACCGCTGTTTGCATACGATAGGCCATTTCGTATTGCTGAATCTTAGTGTTGATTTCAGGATCACCAAACTCCTCGTAAGATTGCTGGTTGATGGCAGCAATCTTATCAAGCATATTCCTCCGATCATCCTTATTGATACTTTCTGGGTTATTAAGATACAGAACCGGATTCTCTCCACTGCTGAATTGCACACCCTGATGAATAGAATCTAAAAAACCATTCGACCAAAGCTTTGAATAAACTCCTTGGCCATTCCCTTTACCTCTTGATAACAATACACAGAATGCAGGCAGATTTTGATTCTCACTTCCTAATCCATAACTCAACCAGGAACCCATACTGGGACGATTACCCACCTGAGCACCGGTTTGGAAGAAAGTCAATGCCGGATCGTGATTGATAGCCTCGGTATACATACTTTTTATGATACAGAGATCATCCACCACACTGGCAGTATGAGGCATCAATTCACTTATCCATGCACGTGATTGTCCATATTGATTGAACTTGAAGGCAGAAGCTGCCAATGGAAACTTGGTCTGATTAGCAGTCATGCCGGTAAGACGTTGTCCCATTCTGATGGAAGCAGGCAGATCTTGCCCAAACATCTCTTCTAACTTAGGCTTGTAATCAAACAAATCCAATTGTGATGGCGCTCCATTTTGGAACAGGTATATTATTCTTTTCGCTTTAGGGGCGAAATGAGGTAATCCGGTAATCAGCGCTTCTTCCTCTTTGCTACCGAACATATTCGGTATCATCAGAGAACCAAGGGCGGCGCTCCCAATACCTAAACTGAGTCGCGATAAAAAGCGACGTCTGTTCATGTTAAGATTATGCTCTAATATTTCTTTGTGCATACTTATGATTTTGTGATCGCTTCTTCCAGGTTATAAATGGCGCTGATGACTTTCATCAGAGCTGCTATCTTATTGGCGTCGAGTTTTTCAGCTGCAGGATATTCGCCGGCTTTTAAAGTAAGCGCCGCATCCAGTTTCTTCTCTGTAAATAATTGCAGCTGCTCATTATAATACTCCACAAGTATCTTCTGTTCCTTCTCCGTTATATTGCGACAGATGATTCGATGAAAAGCTTTCTTTATTGCATCATCGCTTGATAGGCCTTGCTGTAATAATGTTTGAGATAATACCCTCGACGCTTCCAATACTGTAGGATCGTTGAGCATCATCAATGCCTGAAGTGGCGTATTGGTTTTTGATCTTCTAACTTCGCACTGGTCCCTGTTGCTTCCATCGAACAACATCAAAGCAGGCGGAGGTACCGTTAACTTTATAAAAGTATAAAGGCCTCTTCTATATAATGCATCGCCGTGATCTTGTTTGTATGTTGCCAGAACACCACGGCCTGAAGTTGCAGCTTCCCACAAACCTTTTGTTTGATATGGTTTAACGCTTGGTCCTCCAATGGTCTTGTTTAATAAACCACTGGTCGCTAAAACAATATCACGAACTTCTTCAGCTTTAACTCGTACTCTGGGTCCTCGGGAGAAATAAACGTTTTCAGGATCTTTTTTCAGTTTGAGCTCATCTGTTTTTACAGATTGTCGATAGGTAGCAGAAGAAACTATTTGTTTTACCAGCCTTTTAATATCCCATCCGTTTTCCATAAAATCTGCAGCCAGCCAATCTAATAATTCGGGATGAGAAGGTAGATCTCCCTGCATACCGAAGTCTCCAGTTGTTTTTACAATACCACGACCAAAAATATCTTGCCATAACCTGTTCACAAAACCCTTGCCGTTAATGGGTTCTTTTATCTGTTGTCCACTTTGCTAAACCAATCCTGTTTTTTGGATAGGCGGCTTCATCATATTTTAAAACGGCTGGTAACACTGCGGGTTGAACTTCAACTGTAGGCTGATTGTAAACACCCCTGTTAAGGATAAATGTTTTCCGTACAGAATCCTGTAATTCACCCATTACAGAAACAGTAAGAGCTGAAGTGTCTTGCATATTAACAAAGGAAAGAAGCGCTTTTTATCGGCATCCGTAATAGACATCAACGGATTTTTAGCTGGTTTGGAAACGCTAACATCTCCTTCGAATCCAATTTCCTTTGTATTATTAAAAAAGGCCAGCATCTGATAATAATCCTTCTGGCCCCAAACGGATCATATTTATGATCATGACATTACGCACATTCAATGCTTAGCCCAGTATTCCTTTCCGAATGTTTTTGTTTTATCGAGAAGATATTCAATACGGTATTCTTCTTCTATCACTCCACCTTCTTCTGTGTATTTATGATTTCGGAAGAAAGCTGTGGCTAACTGTTGTTCCTTTGTTGCATTAGGTAGCATATCGCCCGCTAATTGCCAAGGAATTGATCGTAAGGCAGGTTCTCGTTGAAAGCATGAATTACCCAATCGCGCCAAGGCCATTGGGTGCGGATATTATCATCCTGATATCCATAACTATCGGCATAGCGGGCCAGGTCCATCCACTGAATTGCTAATTTCTCTCCGTACTGCGGCTGAGCAAGTAATTGGTCTACTACCTTATCGTAAGCGTTTGGTGCAGCATCTTTAAGGAAAGATTCCATTAAAGATTCGGAAGGAGAAGTCCTGTGATATCGAGGCTCACCCTCTTCAACAATCTTTCCCTTATCAGCTTCTTCATTTGGTTTAAGTCCCATATCATCAGACGGTGAAGTACAAAACGGTCAATTTCGTTCTTAACCCATTTTTCATCAGAAACTGAAGGAGGTGTGGCTTTTACGGGTGGGGAAAAAGCCCAGTGCTTTTCATATTTAGCGCCTTGCTGAATCCATTTTTTAACAAGGGCCACTTCATATTCGGTTAGAGTGCCCAAATGTGAATCAGGAGTCGGCATCTGATAAGAGGTATCGGTAGAAGCTACTCTTTTATAGAGCTCTGATTCGTCCCGATTACCAGGCACCAGCGCAAAAGCCCCTTTTGTCTCCTTTGAGAGGTACAAAAGCGCTGTCTCCTATATCGAGACGAAGTCCTGCTTTCCGTTGTAGCGGATCGGGACCATGGCATTTAAAACATTTATCAGAAAAAATGGGGCGGATATGAAAGTTATAGGTCACAGTTTCTGGCAGATTGCCGCTGGAAGAGTTTCCAGACATACAAGAAGCCATCCAGACTATTCCGCCAAAGAGGAAAAGCGCCAGTAAGAAGTTGGTTTTTAGCATGAGTTTGCAATCGAAACCAAAAGTTACGGAAAAGGAAAGATTGAAGCGAGCAAAAGGTGATAAAATAAGAAGGAATCGTTCATTTTAGATAAACAATCGATTGCTTGTTGAAAATACGCTGGTTGTGCTTTACACAAGATGACATCTCGATAGTTGCACCCGAATCATTCCATACTATATTTAAAGCTTAGATAGTTGTCTTTCTGATTCTTGTGTTCCTCAAAAAAATTATACTTCCCACCAAACCAATCAAAAACAGGGTCTTTAATAATCATTGATGGAACATCATATAAATAATCGTGGTACGAACTGAATTTATGATCATGAATATCGGCAGCCATTCCATGGTGAACATGATTCCAATGGATATAAAACATCATTCGTTTATAATAATCCAGGCCTTCTACTTCAACACTTCGGAAGGGGCGGCTAAAAAGTCCACCATGAAGTTCATATTTTTTATTTGACCATGCAGTATGGGAAATAAACAAACTTCTAAGTTGTTCTGTGATAAAATGATCGACTGATAGATAATCTGGTTTATAGATTTTTTCATCAATCGCCCTAACCTTAAAAAAGAAATGAAAATGATTTGGAATCAGGGTATACGCATAGAAGTCAAGAAATTCCGTAAGGTATTCTTCAGTTTTTAGTAGAAAGCGATCATATTGAGCTTCATGATCGAAAAGCCTGAGTTTTGCGTGGGCTCTATTGAAAATATGATAGCATTTTCCTTCTTCTAATGGAGCTTGATATTTCTGATTGATTGGCATGAGACATCTTTTTGATATCTCAAAACTACGTAAGGTGCTTGGGTGGTTTGAGTGAAAAAGTTGTATGGCACAAGTTGTATTTTACACAAGATGTCATCCTGATTTTTTTACCAAAAAAGATAACTCTCTGTTTATGAATAAACTTTACAACTTATGGTGCTTTTTTTCGGTTGTGCCTTACACAAGATGACATCTCGAAAACCTCCCCAAATAAAAAACACCTACAAAATCCTCAATTTGGCATAATTCAACATTATCTTCTTCTCGCCATTGTGCTCAAACTTCACAGTCGCAATTGGATTATGTGCAGCACCTTCCATTTTTATAACTTCCCCGAATCCGAATTTCTGATGCTCCACTTTATCACCCGCCTGCAATTGGCTGGTATCGCTGGCAACAAAATCGGCCGATGGCTGATGCTCTACAACTTTAGGAACAGTTGCTTTGGGAGCAATATATGATGGTGTTGAAGTTGCTTTTTTAGAAGTGGGTGGGGGACCATACTTTCTCTCCGCCTGCGAAGCATCGTTTCGGCTTCCGCCCCATCCTCCACCATTCATTCGCTCATAGGCAGAATTACCAAATCCGGAACTGGTTTGGTTTTTCGCACCACCTCCGGCAAAACTTCTGTCAAGAAACTCTTCCGGCAGTTCATCAATGAAACGACTGGGTTCATTCTGCACTAAACTTCCAAATCTATATCGTGTATTGGCATAAGTGATCCATAACCTTTTCTTTGCACGCGTTATCACAACATAGAACAATCTCCTCTCTTCTTCCAATTCCTCTCTTGTATTTATGCTCATGGCATTGGGGAAGAGCATCTCTTCCAATCCTGCCGCAAATACACAACCGAATTCCAATCCCTTCGCAGCGTGTATGGTCATCATCTTAACAGTATCTGCATTGGGATCTTTTTCGTCTGCATCGGTTAAAGTGTAACCTGTTGCAGATAGCTACCCAGACTTTTATCTACCAACTCTCCATCTTCATTATCTGGGCTCTCCGTCCACTCTTTTATACTGTTCAGTAATTCCTGGATATTCTCATAACGCTGAACTCCTTCCGTACTCTTATCGTTGAATAACTCCTTTACAATATTCGTCTGCTTACCAATATGCACAGCCACATCATACGCATTCTGCTTTTGAAGCATGCTGGCAAAGCTTTTGATCATCGTTACAAGAGTTCTGTATCGACTCCAGTGTCCCAGCCCTGTAACCATATTTTGCTGCATCTTCAAGCACCTGCCACATACTTATATCATTCTCATTGGCAGCAAGTATGGCTTTGTCTACCGAAGTCTTGCCAATACCTCTCGCCGGAAAATTGATAATACGTTTTAATGCTTCTTCATCGCTTGGATTGATAACGATCCTGAGATACGCAATCAGATCCTTTATCTCCTTTCGCTGGTAGAAGCTCATACCACCGTAAATAGTATAGGCAATGCCCATCCTTCGCATGGCTTCTTCAAATGCACGGCTTTGTGCATTGGTGCGATATAAAATAGCGAAATCACGGTTCATGAAGTGATTTCTCAGCTTCTGCTCCTGAATAGTATCGGCAACAAATTTACCTTCATCATTATCCGTCATCGTTCGAACCAACTTGATCTTCTCCTCCCTCACCATTTTCTGTCCACAGATCTTTTGGAATCTGACTTTTATTATTCCTGATTACTTCGTTTGCGGCATTGATGATGCTCTTTGTACTTCTGTAATTCTGTTCCAGTTTCACCACTTTCACATCATCATAATCTTTTTGGAAAAGAATGTTTTCAATGGTAGCTCCCCGGAAACTATAGATACTTTGTGCATCATCACCTACCACACATACATTCTCGTGCATGGCGCCCAACAATTTGATGATTTCGTATTGGGCAGGATTGGTATCCTGATACTCATCAATCAGAATGTATTTGAATTTGCGCTGGTACTTACTAAGACTTTCAGGAAAATTTTTCAGCAGCTCATAGAATTTCAATAACAAGTCATCAAAATCCATTGCTCCATTCTTAAAACACCTTTTAACATAGGCGTCATAAATCTGCGCGATTGCAGGACGGTTAGACCGCATATCTTCTTGCTGCAATCCATAATCATTAGCATATTCAGCCGCTGTAACCAATGCGTTCTTTGCAGAAGAAATCCGATTGTAAACCGTATTAGGTTTGTAGTGTTTGTCATCCAGATTCATTTCATTGATGACGGTTTTCACCACACTTTTTGCATCATCCGTATCGTAAATGGTAAAATGGGCAGGATAACCCAGCCTATGTGCTTCGCCACGCAAAATGCGCGCAAAAACGCTATGGAATGTGCCTATATAGAGATTTCGGGCGTCGTTATTTCCCAAAATTTTCTCTACCCGTTCTTTCATTTCCTTGGCCGCCTTATTCGTAAACGTAAGCGCCAGGATATTGAACGCATCAACACCCTGAGCCATCAGATGGGCAATTCTGGTCGTAAGAACCTTGGTTTTTCCACTTCCGGCACCCGCCACAATCATGATGGGACCATCCTTATGTAACACAGCTTCCCGCTGCCGCTCATTCAAATCATTCAGATACGCTTGCATATGTGCAAATTACGTTCTTCTCGCTCAAGGAAATCAACCCGATGTGGTTGTTTTTATCAACAACAAATAATCAGGGCTTCGCTCCAATCCTATGCTTATCTTCGGGGCCAATAATGGACAATTCTAAAAATACAATTCAGGCTGGTTGTTTCAACGAAATGACTGTGATGCGATTCAATCAGGTAGGCGCTTTTCTTGATGATGGCGACAAAGGATTATTACTTCCAAAACGATTTGTGCCGCGTGAAGCAAAAGTAGGAGACAAGCTGCGCGTATTTGTATATCATGATTCTGAAGACCGGCTTATTGCAACTACACAGGAGCCACTGGCTGTTTTAGGCGATATCGCTTATCTGCAGGTTGTTTCCAATACACCCCATGGTTCTTTTTTGGATTGGGGTCTTATGAAAGACTTGTTTGTTCCAAAAAGCAAACAAAATACTTTGATGCGGGTAGGCGCTTTCTATCTGGTGAAACTGTATTTGGATGAACAGACAGGAAGAATTGCTGCCAGCGAAAAAATTGAACAGTTCCTCAATAACGACGAACTCACAGTAAAAGAAAAAGACAAGGTCTCCTTACAAGTATATCGTAAAACCCAAATCGGTTATTCAGTTATCATTAATAAAATACATCTGGGCTTATTGCACTTCAGCGAAATATTCCGCGAATTGAATGTGGGAGATACTTTTGATGGATACATTAAAACTATTCGTCCCGATAATAAGATAGATGTTGGCGCTGGCATACAAGGATATAAGAAAGTGGAGGATGAAGCCACTAAAATTCTGCGCTTATTAGATGAAAATTTTGGATATCTCCCCTACCACGATAAGTCAACTCCCGAAGAGATCTATGAATTTTTCGGCATGAGCAAGAAAACATTCAAGATGACTACTGGTCGCCTTTATAAGGAAAGGAAGGTTGAACTCACAAAGACCGGGATTAAGAAAATTGAAAAAGAATAGTTTGTTTTAGGCTGAATGCTAAATGCTGGATGCTTGATGCATTTTGGTTATTTTCGTTTTCATGAAACGATACCTTCTATTAATACTCCTTTGTATAGTTAGCGTCAGTAGCTATTCACAACTTTCAGCTGAAGAAAAACAACTATTAAAGATTGTAGAGAGAAATATGCCGGGTTCCTGGAAGCTATTGGAGGAATCGGTAAACATCAACAGCGGCACCTTCAATATTGAAGGCGTAAAGAAAGTGGGTGCTATCTATTCAAAACAATTGGAAGCTCTCGGCTTCAAGGTGGAATGGGTCTCTCTGCCTGATTCTTTAAAAAGAGCTGGTCATTTAGTGGCTACAAAAACCGGTACCAAAGGAAAGCGCCTGTTTTTAATCGGACATCTTGATACCGTATTCGAACCCGATATGCCTGCCAATCCTTTCAAACAAATAACAGATAGTACAGCAACGGGGCAAGGTGTAAATGATATGAAGGGTGGAGATGTTGTTATTATCAGCGCCCTCAAAGCATTGTATCAACAGGGATTGTTGAAAGATGCATCTATCACAGTATATATGACCGGAGACGAAGAAAACGCCGGTCATCCACAGGAGGTAAGCAGGGCCGATTTCATCAATCGGGCTAAACAACACGATATAGCATTAGCATTCGAAACCGCAACATCTCTCAATATTGTGGCAACAGCCCGTCGCGGTGCAAGTGGTTGGGAATTAGTAACAGAAGCCAAACAAGGGCATTCGTCAGGGATTTTTGCTGGAGGAGGATATGGAGCTATTTACGAAGCTGCCCGTATCATTAATAGTTTTAGGGAGACATTAGGTAACCAGCAATTCCTCACTTTTAATCCCGGAATGTTTATTGGCGGATCTGAGGTAAA
>JBGAQE010000186.1:0-7334 GCA_044220885.1 Chitinophagaceae bacterium | reverse complement strand
TAAATTTTTCCAGTCACGTTCAGGAAATTCAGCGTATATAGGAAGATGAAGACTGGGTTCTGTACTTGGAATTATTAACGGGAAAAACTAGTTTTAAACAATTAAACCAACTATTATGGCTGCCAGTAAAATGAATTCAGGACTTTTATACGATTAATTGCAGCGGGTATTGCAATTGTATTCACTTTAGTATTGTATATCTTAGGAGCATCCATTTTTGTACATCCAATTGCATTCTTAGCATATGCTATTCCAATCGTATTTACCGTTTTAGCCGGGAAGGCACAGAAAAAAGAACAAGGTGGATATCTGGAATTTTCTCAAGCATTAAAAACGGTATTTACAGTTTTTGTTATTTGGTCATTCTTTGCAACTGCTTTTAGCTATGTTTTATTGAATTTTATCGACGCCATTCAGGGAAGCGATGGCTCTCAACAAGCAACAGAGAAAACTGAAGAATTTATGCAGAAATTTGGTGCTCCACAGAAAGATATAGATAAAGCTGTTGAAGAGTCATTAAATGCAAACAACTTTACTCTTAAAAAGCAATTCTTAGGCTTTGCACAGGGAACTATTCTATGGTTCTTATTAAGTCTTATTATTGCTGCCATTGTTAAAAAGAACAAACCTGAATTCGAATTAGATTCATTTAATCAACCTTGATGGATATTTCAATAATTGTTCCTCTATTCAATGAAGAAGAATCCATTCCAGAACTCTGTGCATGGATTCAAAGGGTCACTTTGGCTCATAACCTGAGTTATGAAGTGATTCTTATTGATGATGGCAGTACCGATCGTTCCTGGGAAGTTGTAGAGAAATTAAGTGCAGAAAATACAGCCGTAAAAGGCATCAAATTCCAGCGGAACTATGGTAAATCTGCTGCCCTCAATGAAGGCTTCAGGGTTTGTCAGGGTGAAGTAGTGATAACAATGGATGCCGACTTGCAGGATAGTCCCGATGAAATTCCAGGTCTTCGCGATATGGTTCTCAATCAGGGATTTGATATTGTCAGCGGTTGGAAACAAAGACGTCATGACCCATTGGAAAAAAGACTTCCTTCCAAGTTTTTCAATTGGGTTACAGCAAAGATATCACGTATACCTTTACACGATTTTAACTGTGGATTGAAAGCCTATCGCAGCAAAGTGGTAAAGAGTATTGAAGTATATGGCGAAATGCATCGCTATATCCCCCTTATTGCAAAATGGTCTGGTTTTCGTAAAGTGGGAGAAAAAGTGGTTCAGCATCATGCCCGTAAATATGGCACTTCCAAATTCGGGTTTGAAAGGTATATAAACGGTTTCCTTGATCTGGCTACTATCATGTTCCTGGGTAAATTCGGGAAAAGACCTATGCAGTTTTTTGGTTTCTGGGGAACATTACTGACACTTATTGGATTTATTATTTTCTCTTATCTCACCATTTCCAAGTTTTTCTTCGATGCAACTGGTCTTACTCAACGCCCCTTATTCTTTGTTGCGTTGGTGATTATGATATTAGGTTCTCAATTATTCCTGACAGGATTCATTTCAGAACTGGTGGCAAGAAATGCACCTGGACGAAATCATTACCTGATTGAGAAAAAACTGGGACTGAATGATTAATAATAAATGAAAATTTTCTGGTGTCAGGTCCGCAAGGCCTGACACTGTTTTTATAAGATAAGATGGCGAAGAAAGTAATTATAATTGGTCCTGCGCATCCTTTAAGAGGTGGACTGGCAAGTTTTGACCAGCGCCTCTGTCAGCAATTCCAGCAGGAAGGCTGGGATGCCTCCATCTTTTCTTTTTCATTGCAATACCCTTCTTTCATTTTCCCTGGTACTACCCAGTATAGTTCTGATCCCGCTCCTGAGGGTATCAAGATTTTCTCTATCATCAATTCCATTCATCCATTCAATTGGTGGCATGTAGGTCATTTATTGAAAGAGATGAAACCGGATCTTATTGTAGTCAGATTCTGGTTGCCATTAATGGGGCCTGCATTAGGAACCATCTTAAGAAGAGTCAGAAAGAATAAGAAAACAAGGATTGTCGCCATAACAGATAATGTTATTCCTCACGAAAAAAGACCCGGCGATAAACCCTTTACCCAATATTTCCTGAACTCATGCGATGCCTTTATTACGATGAGTGAGAAAGTGCTTTCTGATCTGCGCATTTTTGAAAAGGAAAAACCGGCCATGCAAGTACTTCATCCCTTGTATGATAATTTCGGAGCAGCTATTAGTCAATCGGAAGCCAGGAAGCATTTGGGTATAAGTGAGGACAAGAAACTATTACTCTTCTTTGGTTTCATCAGACCTTATAAGGGATTGGATTTGTTATTGCGGGCATTAAAAGAGATAAAAGATCCATCTGTACAGTTATTGGTAGCTGGTGAATTTTATGAAGATGCCAATACCTACAAAACACTGATTGATGAATTGGGCATCAGGGATAAGCTGATTCTTAAGACAGATTTCATTCCTGATAGTGAAGTGAAGTATTATCTCTGTGCTGCAGATGTAGTAGTGCAACCCTATAAGAATGCCACTCAAAGTGGTGTCACTCCCCTATCGTATCATTATGAGAAACCGATGATAGTTACCAATGTAGGGGGATTGCCATCATTGGTACCTCATGAAAAGGCGGGGTTGGTATGCGAACCTGATCCGCATTCCATAGCAAACGCCATCACTCGATTTTTTGAACTGGGACAAGCCTTTTTCCTGCCTGGTCTAAAGCAGGAAAAGACAAAATATTCCTGGGAGAAGCTCGTTAGTGCCATCGAAACAATAAGTGGAAGTTAAAACCACCCGGAAAGCCCAAAATTGATATATGGCAGGTACCAAAAAGAAAGGATATCCGCCTATTATTTTTTACTTTTGCCTTTTGAATTTTGACTTTCATAACCCCTTAAAATAAAACGCAATTACATGATTTACAGAAGCAAAGCGCCATTAAGGATAGGATTGGCCGGAGGTGGTACCGATGTAAGTCCTTATTGTGATTTGTATGGAGGGGCTATTTTGAACGCAACTGTGTCTTTGTATGCCTATGCGAATATTGAGCCGCTGTCGGAGAATGTCATCATTCTTCAAACAATGGATCGTAAAGAAGAACAGCGTTTTGAATGGAGTCATCAATTACCACTCAATGGAACATTGGATCTGCTGAAAGGAGTCTATAACAGGATCCAAAGGGATTATGGAATGCCATTGACAGGCTTCAAACTTTCAACTTTTGTAGATGCACCAGCTGGTTCAGGTTTAGGTACTTCTTCTACCCTTGTGGTGGCTATCGTTGGTGCTTTCGCTGAAATGCTCCGTCTCCCATTAGGAGAATATGATATTGCCCACCTGGCTTATGAAATAGAACGTAAGGATCTGGCAATGGCTGGTGGTCGCCAGGATCAATATGCAGCCACTTTCGGCGGAGTGAATTTTATGGAGTTCATGGCCGATGATAAAGTGATTGTAAACCCGCTTCGCATAAAACAGCAATATCTCTTTGAATTGGAGAACAATCTGGTTTTGTATTACACATCTACCAGCAGGGAATCTGCCAAGATCATAGAAAAGCAAAGTGAGAACGTGGTTCAGAAAAAAGGCAAATCCATCGAAGCCATGCATCAACTGAAACACCAGGCCCAGATGATGAAAGAGGCATTGTTAAAAGGACGGGTTCATGAAATCGGCGACATCCTCGATTTCGGCTTCCAGCAAAAACGCCAGATGGCCGAAGGCATCAGCAACAACCTTATTGATGAAATTTATGAACTCGCCAAAAAATCAGGAGCTACCGGTGGTAAAATATCCGGTGCCGGCGGCGGTGGATTCATGACATTCTATTGTCCCGACAATACCAAATACGCTGTTATTGAAAACCTGAATAAATTCGGAGGGTATGTAAAGAATTACCTTTTTGTGGATCATGGGATGACTTCCTGGACTATTTGAGGAATGTAGTTAATTTGAAAATTTGATGATTTGAAAATTTGAAAATCTTATGGTTAGTTACGAATTAAATTCTAATCGCATTATTTTAATAATCACTGAATCTGAAATCCCAGCTAATCCTAAAAATCACAAAAATCCCAGTTAATAATCCTGAATTACATAATCCCAGCTAATCCCAGCTAATCCCAATAATCTCAGTCTTAAATCTCAGTCAATAATCAAAACAATCATAGTGAAGAAAATAAAAGAAATCATCGCCTCTTCTATCTCAGTCAAGCAACAAGTGCTGGCCAACGATGAATTATTGAATATAGTTGATACAGTAGCGGCAGGAATGGTGAATGCATTGAAGAATGGCAATAGAATCTATTTCTGTGGTAATGGAGGAAGTGCGGCTGATGCACAGCATTTGGCGGCTGAATTCAGCGGTCGTTTTTATACCGATCGGGATGCATTGCCTGCTGAAGCTTTGCATTGCAATACCTCATATCTTACTGCGGTAGCCAACGACTATAGCTACGATGTTGTGTATGCCCGCTTGATTAAAGGTATTGGTACGAAAGGTGATTATCTGGTAGGATTGTCAACTTCCGGTAATTCAACCAATATCATGAAAGCATTTGAAGTGGCCAGGGAAAAAGGAATTGTAACAGTTGGCTTTACTGGAGAGACCGGTGGGAAAATGAAAGAGTTGAGCGACTATCTGATAAACGTTCCCTCAAAAGATACTCCACGCATTCAGGAAAGCCATATAATGCTCGGACATATCATCTGCCAATTAGTGGAAGAACAATACTTCGGTGTCTAAATTCAACATGAAAGTAACAGAAGCAATAATTCTTGCCGGAGGATTGGGAACCAGACTTCGGTCTGCCGTTCCTGATCTACCAAAATGTATGGCGCCAGTAGCTGGTAAACCATTCCTTTCTTATGTTATTGAATATTATAAGAAGCAGGGTATTAACCGCTTTGTATTTTCATTGGGGTATATGCATGAAGTGATTCTCAGCTACCTTGAAAAAGAATATGCCGGTCTTGATTATGCGTTTGTCATAGAAAATGAACCTTTGGGTACGGGAGGTGCAATCCGGTTTGCTTGTTCAGCAGCCATTACTGAAGCCCCGTTGATATTGAATGGAGATACCTTATTTCATATTCAATTGAAAACCGTGGGTGATTTTCATTTTGAATCAAAATCTGCCTGTACCCTATCACTTAACCCATGATGACTTCGACAGGTATGGTGTTGTAGAATTGAATCAGGATGGCACTATCAAAGATTTCAAGGAGAAGAAATTTTATAAGAAGGGATTGATTAACGGTGGCGTTTATGTCTTGAATAGGAAAGCTTTTATGTCGATAGACTGGCCCGAGCGTTTTCCTTTGAAAAGGATTTTCTTGAAAAACACTATTCTTCAAAACACTTTTTGGCATAGTACAGGAAGGATATTTTATCGATATCGGTATTCCGGAAGATTTTACCCGAGCACAAACTGAATTACCCGCACTATGAGTACCTCATTGCCAACAATAGATAAGGATTGGACGCTTTTCCTCGACCGCGATGGGGTGATAAATGTTGATAATATACATGGTTATATCAATAACTGGGAAGAATTCAAATTCTACCCAGGAGTTCTCGATGCCATGAAACTGTTTGCAGACCTGTTTCCCAGGATTATCTTGGTTACAAACCAACGTGGCGTTGAAAGGGAGTTATGTTGTTAGAAGACTTACAAACCATCCACCGCAATATGGTGGCCGAAATGGAAGCTGCAGGAGGAAGAATGGATGCCCTTTATTTCTGTTCCGGAACCGAGAACAGCGATCCCAACCGGAAGCCCAACCCTGGAATGGCTTATCAGGCAAAAGACAGGTTCCCAGAGATTGATTTCAAAAAAAGCATCATGGTTGGAAATACAAAGGGAGATATGGAGTTTGGAAGGAATATCGGCTCTTTTACTGTGTATATCCATACCAGGGAAGACAAAATACCCTCCCCGGAAACAATCGATGCCCGTTTCGACAGAGCCTTTATCATTTGGCAAAAGCTTTACATTCTCGTTAAAATTTATTAGCTATTCCCCGTTTTTAACCGAAGCCGATAGCTTTGTGAAAGAGAGCGGCCCTTTTAAAATATATTACATGAAGCTGATCAAATAAACCTTTTTCCAGTGCGTATTGTGCCTTGGCATTGCCAGCTCGGCTACCGCTAAAAGCTTTCCGGCAATGATATGAAACTACTTGCCAAAAATGGAAGACAGCCTGAAAGAGATTTCAAAGAAAATGGTTTTCAGTGAAAATCCGGCTGAACGGTTCAGAAATGACAGCTTGTTTATTCGGACACTTATCCGCACTCTGAAACACCCCAACTCATTTTATTATAGTTTCGACTCAGTTAATATCTCGAAACTCTATGCTCCTGATAGCAGCTTCCGCATTTTTACCTGGCAAATGAAAAAGGATGAATATGTGATTTTGCAGAAGGGCGCTATCCAAATGAATATGCCCGACGGATCATTGAAACTTTTCCCTCTATTTGATAATTCCATGTTTACAAAGAATCCTACCGATTCTATTCGTAACCGGAATAACTGGATTGGGGCTATCTACTACAAGGCCGTCATGAAAGAATATAAAGGCAAGAAGTATTATACCTTGATTGGTTTTGATGATTTCAGTGTGGCAAACAATAAGAAATGGATGGAAGTGTTGAGTTTTGATGCAAAGGGAGAACCTGTTTTTGGTGGCCCATTCATCTCATTCAAGGAAGATTCAATCAAACGACCTGTTCAATCCCGTTTTTCCATTGAATACAAAAAAGAAGCAAGAACCCTCTTCAATTATGACCCTGAATTGGATCTGATAATTGTTGACCATCTTATATCAGAATCAGACGAACCTGAAAAGAAATCAACCTTCGTACCTGATGGTGATTATGAAGCTTTCAAATGGAAAGAAGGCCAATGGGTACATATAGATAAGATCTTCAATGAGCAACTGAAAAGATGGCGAATTCCCCGCAAGCGTTACTATACGACGATGAAGGAAATGCTGATGAAGGAAAATTGGAAGAATCATCTAACAAGAACTCTAAAAAAGAAAACCACTACCCCTGTTAAAAAGGCAACCCCTCCGAAGAAGAAGGTTGGAGGCTAAATGCTAGATGCATTTTGCCAAAGGCTTTAATTTAAAAGCACAACCGCAGAGACGCGGAGACGCAGAGGTGTATTCCCTGCGCCTCTGCGTCTCTGCGGTTCGCTATTAGAAGGCTTAATGCTTTAGGCCTTTAAGCCTTAGGCAAAATGTCTTCCAGCTTCTAAAAACTAAACAACACTCTCACCCCCGGCGTCACCCCTTTAAACAAATCGTGGAAATAGATAAGGGGTTC
>JBGAQE010000185.1:0-6279 GCA_044220885.1 Chitinophagaceae bacterium | reverse complement strand
GCGGGCATCGCTTTCCCATTCCTCGAGAAAAACCTTACTGGTGGAAAGAAAGTAAGAGCTATTGCAGTAGAACCCACTTCTTGTCCTAAATTGACCCGTGGTGTTTTCCGCTACGATTTTGGTGATACGGTTGGAATGACACCATTATTACCGATGTATACATTGGGCCATAACTTCATTCCATCACCCATCCATGCAGGTGGTTTAAGATATCATGGAGCAGGTGCCATCATCAGTCAACTCTTAAAAGATGGATTGATAGAAGCCGATGCCATCAATCAAAACGAGTGCTTTGATGCAGGAAAGCTGGTCAAGGGCATTGAAGGGGTGATTCCCGTTCGGAAGCTTTGCTTACGCGTATTTTTCGAAGGTTAACGAAACAAGCGGATGCAGAAGTAGTTTCAAAACAATACGAACAGAATTCTTAGACATGGTCATTTCGACCTGAGTTCTTATGAACAATATATACGTAAACTGATAGATTTTGAATACAGAATAGATTTAATGCATCACTGGCGGAATTGAATACACCCACCATCGCCTAACCCACACCCTCTATAAATCAAAAGCCCCTCACTTAATTGTGAAGGGCTTTTTTTGCAGTGGTATAATAAACTATCAGTTATTACTTAATATCATTTCAACTCTTCTGTTCTTAGCATAGGCAGCTTGTAGAACCAATATGGTTTAGAAGCACCATATCCAATATGGTTCAATCTGTCTGGAGCAATACCCTTCGATTCAAGATATATCTTCACACTATAAGCTCTTGCTTCAGAAAGCCTGTCATGATTTGCTGGATTACCATCAATACTTGTATGTCCTTCAATAGATACATTCAATTCAGGATTATCCTTCAAAAGTTTCACAACATCAAGAAGTACTTTCTTAGAAGATTCAGTTAACAGTACACTCTTATAATTAAAGTGAATTCTTCTTGCAGCGTTATTTACTTTTTGAACGATTTCTTTCTTTACTGGAGGACATCCTTTATTAGTCTTCAAACCTTTTACAGTAGGACATTTATCCTGTTCATCATTCACTCCATCATTATCTGTATCAGGTATAGGGCATCCGCCATATTTTGCAAGACCTTTTACATCCGGGCATTTATCTTCTTCATCATTGATGCCATCTTTGTCTGTATCAGGAATTGGACAACCATGATATTTTGGTGAACCAGGAATATCAGGGCAATGATCTTCTTCATTATTAACGCCATCATGATCTGAATCCGGGATAGCACAACCAGCATACTTTTCTACGCCTGGTTCGTCTGGACAAGCATCCATTTCATCATTAACGCCGTCCTTGTCACGATCCGGAATAGGGCATCCATTGTATTTTTCAATGCCACGAACTTCAGGGCAGATATCTTTACTATCAGGAATACCATCTTTATCTCTGTCGCGTACTTTTTCGGTTCTTTTTGAAGCTTTTGACAGGTAGAAACCAACAGATGCACCCATGGTACGGTGCTTAAAGGCGGCTCCTGCGTTTCCATTACTGTAAAAATCACCGAGTCCTTCACTATAATGACCAGAAACAATAAAGCGACCGAATTCAAAACCGAATGTACCGTTCACACCATATTCAAGGTTATTATACATACCTGGAGCGGTTGTGATTTTCATATCGGTATTCTGAAGTGATTGAAGGGAACCGTCTTTATTAGTGATGGTTCTTTGTTCCAATCCGCTGAAAAGAAAGGATGCGTAAGGACCAGCACCCATTACGAGGTTGGTTTTCTTACCCAGTTTCAGTTTCAATACCAGGTTCAGTGGAATTTCAAGATTGTTCACGTATTGTTTACCGGTAGCATGAGACAAAGTGCTTGCTGCGGTATCGAATTTTGCAGAGAAGTTTCTTCCTTTATTGGTATAGTAGAGGCCTGATTGCAATCCTAATTTGGAATGCGATGAAAATGGTATATCTACCAGGATGCCTGCCCTGATACCATTTCGGCTGCTATAATTGTAGGAGCATGGTATCCCAGCCTGTGCTATTATTTCCTGGAACGGAGCTTTGTTGAACGCCACCAACTATGGCGGTACGCAACTGTGCCTGGCTGTTAAGGGATATCAGTAAAAGACAAGAAACGGCGAGAATTCCGGTTCTTTTCATGGGTTTGGGATTTGGTTTTCTAAGGATATTACCCACTATAAACGGAGAAACTGATAAAATATTTTTGAAGACTTTAGGAAGAGGAAGGGGGGTGGAAATATTAAATAATTGGTTTTCTGAGATTTGCGCATGGGATAGTGGGTTGGAAATGAAGATTTCTTTTACCACATGGGTTGATTTCTCCCAGGTTGATTTTGACAAACATCTCCCGAGAAGTCATCCCGGGAGATGACATCTCGGGAGATGGATTTCACCCCCACACAACCGTTTTTTTCTTAAAAATTCCGGGAAACCAACTCGAGATGTCATCTCGGGACATCCCCACCTCACACTTTCATATCCTCAAACTGTGCTCTAACATTCCCAGTCCGCTTTAATACACCCCAGCCCTGACCCTCGCCTTTTATTTCATTGCGCAATGACTTAAATAATATCACATACATAAGCTGTCTGTAAACAAAACGCTGGGGTATAATCCAAATTAGTTTACTGAATCGTTCTCCTTCAAATGCGAAAGCCACCACACTTACCAAAATATCCACAGCAAGAAATACCAGATAATATAAACCAATCTTTTGCATACTCTCCGGATTAGTACGGTTCCAAAACAAGCTCACCACTAACATGATATCGGCTAAAGGTGCCAGCATTGGTAATAATATCTGGAACAACAGGATATTGGGAAGAGCAGTCATACCAAGACTCTTGTATTTAGGATTAAACATGGCATCGCGGTTCTTCCAGAAACTCTGCATAATACCGTAACTCCAGCGGAAACGCTGCTTCATGAATTGCTTCAGTGTTTCTGGCGCTTCTGTAACAGCAATAGCAGAAGTGCAATTCACTACCCTATACCCATTCCTCAATATTCGCATCGTTAAATCGCAATCTTCAGCAAGAGTATCTGTTGTAAATGCACCAGCTTCTTCTACTGCCTTTTTCCGAAACGCCCCTATTGCACCCGGTACTACTGTAATGGCATTCACCAAATCAAATGCCCGGCGATCAAAATTCTGCGCTGTAGTATATTCTATACTTTGCCACTTCGTAAGAATGGTATTCTCATTACCCACTTTCACATTTCCAGCCACTGCTGCAATAATCGGATCGCCCATTTTTGTTTCTTCCAACATAGCAAACATCAATTGCCTTACAGCATCTGGTTTTAATTGGGTATCCGCATCAATACATACCAGAAACTCATAAGAACTTTGACTGATCCCAAAATTCAACGCGGATGCCTTTCCACCATTTGGTTTGGTGATTACCTTAACCCTGCTATTGCCTGCAAATGCATCATAAATTATTTTATACGTATTGTCTCTTGAACCATCATCAACAAAAATGATTTCGAATACCGGATAGTCCTGCAGTAATAAATTATCTATTGTGTTCCTCGCATTAACCTCTTCATTATAAGCGGGCACTATGATACTCACCGGTGGCAATACTTTTGGAATAGCCGAAACCTGATGTCGCTTTCTCCATTTCTGCATTCCGGCCATTACCGCCATCCAAACAATTCGTGCCAGACCTAAAAAAATAGCCACCCAGAAAGCCGCATATAAAATATGCTCAGCCCAATATCCAAACGTAACAACAGCTTTATTTAATTTTACCAGTTTGCCTTTTACTGGAGGCATCACACCATCTTCTGTTTTTCCAAGGAGTTTAGCAACTGTGATGAATTGAATGCCGTTCTTTTTGAAATACTGGATAATTCTTGGCAAAGCATCCACTGTTGCTTGACGGTTACCACCCGCATCATGAAATAATATTATACCTTTTGATGGATTAGCTTCATATTGTCTTATAGTCCTGACATAAATGGAATCAGCAGAGACCCCCTCTTCCCAATCATTAGGGTCGATACTTTCTCCAACAGTATAATAATTATTGATCCTGCTCAGGGCTATCGGTTTCAATTCAACTTCTTTCGTGGGTTCAGCATCTGCATTATAAGGCGCTCTGAATAAAATGGTGCTTTTGCCTAACACAGATTCAATAAGTAAACGGGTTGCTTCCATTTCCGTAACGGCCCTCTCGGTACTCACTTCGGCAATATTCGGATGAGTAAATGTGTGATTACCTATTTCATGCCCCTCTGCATATATCCGTTTTAATAAAGGAAGATTGTTTTCCGCTTCCATACCCACAACAAAAAATGTTGCAGGTACTTTTTCGCGCTTTAAGATATCCAGAATCTGTGGAGTATACTCTGGATCAGGGCCATCATCAAATGTGAGAATCACCTGTTTCTTTACATTACCAAATCTTCTGATCACATACTTTGTAGGCAACTGTCTGTAGACTTGATCATTTATCAGGTTTTCGGATGAATCATACTCGATATCGATCTTACCTTGTTCAGGCTCACTGGCTACATTCAGAATTTCTCCATCACCAATATAATCAGGACGTTCCGTAGGAGTATTTACTACTGTCAACTTAGAATAATCGAAAGGATGCAGCTTTAAACTGTTATTGCTAAGATCTCTATGATAAAACATCCATAATCGCTCATCTTCACTACCCAAACGCCACAGAGCGGTGCCAGATGTTCCATATTCATCAGCAAATCGAATAGCATTGAAGTTCGATACAGCATCAGTAAATGAAACATAGTGTTTCACTCCACCCAGCTTATATTCATATTGATTGGTATAAGTAGCAGAGTCGAAATCAATAGTAGCATGGTTTTCTTTTGCAAAAGCAAGAGCTTCCTGATATGTTACAGTAGTAGCCGATTGGTTTTCAGGCCAGTCATATCCATAACCGGCAATACAAAGGATTATTTTGTTAGAAGGAATTTCAGAAGCGGTTTCATCTAACATTTTCTCAATCCATTTCTGTGAACACACAGAGCCAGGAGAACTGGTACTATAATGCTCATCATAAGCCATAAGGAACATATAATCATTGTAAGAAGCCAGCTCTCGTGTATTAAAATCTGAATTATCAGGCATTATATCCTGTGTAACCAGAAACCCATTCTTATGCAAGGCTGTATATATTTCCTTTTGAAAGCCTATAATTGGTTCATCACTCTTTTCAGTAAAATCCTCAAAATCCACATTTATACCTTGTAGCTGATATAGTTTCAAATAGTAAATGATACTTGCAATCAGCTTCTCCCGCTTACCCTTATTATGTATGATCCTGCTAATTAATTTCCCATCAAACTCACCAGCCCCCAGGTCCTGATTAATATTATTGATAATTGGAAGTATTTTTACCCTATGTTCCTTCATTACTTGCAAAGCAGATGAATCAATTTTAGGTAGCAGCGTATCAGTCTTTGGATCAATAAAAAACCATTCTGGCACCACCATATTCAGTTTATCGATATTCTTTTGTAAAGAAGAGAAACTCTGGGGGTCCCAATCAACATAGAACGCTGCACGTATTCGCTGGTCGGTAGCCTTGTTCTTCCGACTGATAAGTCTGTTGATCTCGCTTTTTGCAGTAAGAAAATCTGTATACCCCTGATATTTTTTCTTTTCCTTTAGTGTGAGAGATTTGGGAATCGTTGGATTACTCAAATGGGTCGCTGCATCTTCTGGATTACTAAGCTCAGGTAAGTTGGGCTTATACCCCCTTTCCAGAGCTATCCAAACTATGGGAATCATTAATAATAAAAAGAATAAAATTAAACGGGTTACCCATTGAAACGTTTTCCATCTCCATTTCGACCTCGATTGAAATACCTGAATATCGTTTGCCATTTGATGTATTGCTTTTCTAACAATATCATCAAAACTACTACCGAATAAATGACCTATGTTATTACAAAGACCCGTTAACAAATCAATTACTTTGGAAAGTGACAGTTAGTTATTTGAAAGCCGTTTAATTGTAATAATTTTAACCTTTGCAAAGGAAATGCAAACAAGAGAGCATAAATCTTCGATGGAATAAGATGAGCACTTCAGTAAATAAAATATTGATTATTGGAATTGGTAACACGCTTCGGTCAGATGATGGCGTTGGTGCTTTTGTTTGTACTTCAATAGACAAAATGAACCTGCCGGGAGTTACTATAGATATTGTTCAGCAATTACAGGTTGAAATGATTGAAGAAATGACGCATTACGACCATATAATATTGGTAGATGCCTCCACCGCAAATGATACAATTCAATTCGAACCACTACA
>JBGAQE010000008.1:0-54645 GCA_044220885.1 Chitinophagaceae bacterium | reverse complement strand
ATGGAAAGATGGTAAGTCTGTCCGATTTCAAAGGAAAGCTGGTCTTGCTTGAGTTCTGGGGTTCCTGGTGCGGTCCCTGTAGGGAATCGAATCCTGAATTAGTTACCCTTTACAATAAATATAAAGTAAAAGGGTTTGAGATATTCGGTGTAGCAGCAGATACCAGAAAAGATTGGTGGTTAGATGCCATTAAGAAAGATGGATTAACATGGACGAATGTTTGCGATTTGAGAGGGGATAAGAATAAAGCGGCGTTGATGTATGGAGTAACGGGGTATCCAACGAATTATCTTATTGACAGGAATGGGATTATCATTAGTAAGAATCTTAGGGGGAAAGAGTTGGAGGATAAATTGGATGAGTTGCTTAAATAAATACATTTCACCTCAGTGCTGCAGGGATAACCGGGAAGACGTGAATGATATTTTTAAAATCAGTTATCTAGTAGTATTCTCTTCTAAATTCTAAAATAAAAGCCTTCCCGACTTCCCGGTTATCCCTGCGTCTCCGCGTCTCTGCGGTAAAAAATAATAGAAACAGCAATTTCTATAATATTTCTACCTTGTATATTAGAAAATCTTCCCACAATGGAATCTTCAGGTTATAAAGACATCGCGCTCGATTTTTTGAAACTTTCTTCCAAAGGATATTCCAGGATTGCCTTCAGTAAGTATGTAGCTATCGGATTCAAACATCATAATGTATTCTTCAAAGGCGACCCTGATACGCTGATGATTGCTATGGAAGAGAATGCCAAGAAATATCCATTAAAGACACTTGACATAAAGCATATTCTAGAAGATGGGAACTTGGTTGCGATACATTCACATGTCAAACTGTTACCGGATCATCCAGGAGTAGCACTTATCCATATATTCCGGTTTGAAGTGGGTAAGATTATGGAGTTATGGGATTTTGGGCAAGCGGTTCCGGAAGATGGGGTGAATGAGAATGGGATGTTCTGAAAGGTTCAAGAAGTTGGAGGGGTTCCAGAGGTTCAAGAAGTTTGGGGTTAAAGTTTAAGGTTTAAAGTTGGTTGATTTTTGGTTAGTCTGATTGAATGTGAATTGACTTAATACTTAGCTACGTTGTTTATTGAGCTCTCTAAAAGCAAAAATTTAAACTAGCAGTTATGAAATACATTTTTGTTTTGCTGCTACTTATGATATCAACTTCTTCATGCAGAAAATCGGAGTCAATGCCAGATGCTGGTGTGGTTAAAGAATATGTAGGCAAATGGAACTGGTATTATTCTGTTGGCGGTTTCAGCGCTGAGATTTCAAAGCCAGGGAAGGATACTGCCATTTCACTATGGCTTGGCCAGGATTCTACTTATACCACATATCTGAATGGGGTGAAAGTTTCTGGGGGGCATTTCAATACGGAGTTGATCCCATACTGGGACAGTGCCCTGCTGGTCCATTATGATCATTACCTAAACGTTGGAAACCTTAGGGTAGGTGAAAATGAAGGGGTGGAATTGTTCTCGAAAGATACCCTGCGATTGTATGATGCTTTCATATCGGATGGGTTTGCGCATATTTTTGTGAGGGGGAAGTAAGGAAGTTAGGAAGGTAGGGAGTAGGGTAGTAGGGCAGGAGGTTCTCAATGCTGAGGTCTAAGGTTGGTTAGAATAGCTTCTCTGTTGAAATTAATAGTAAGTCATAAATTCAATAATCTGACTTAAGGGCATATTTTGGGGCGTGGATTCGGCTGAAATGAGTGTTGACACGAGCTTTTCTTATGCAAGAATAGCTGAGGGAAGAAATAAGCAGCTTCTATGTATCTTATTGATAATCAGTTGTATTTTACGCCTTCTTAGAATTTGGAGATAGGATTCCTTTTGCAGCTGCATTTTTCTTAAAAATTCTTTCCCATTTCTTTTGTACCAATTGCGTTATCCCTTACCTTTGCATCCCCATTCGAAAAAGTGGGTTTTGATGTATGTCTCAGCGAATTAGAATAAAATTACAGTCTTACGATCATAATCTGGTAGACAAGTCTGCCGAGAAGATCGTAAAAACCGTGCGCAGCACTGGTGCCGTAGTAACAGGTCCAATTCCTTTACCTACGCGTAAGAAAATATTTACTGTATTGCGTTCGCCCCACGTGAACAAGAAGAGCCGTGAGCAGTTCCAGTTAAGCACTCATAAGCGCTTATTGGATATCTACACGTCTTCAAGTCGTACAGTGGATGCGCTGAGTAAGCTGGATCTTCCCAGCGGTGTGGAAGTGGAAATCAAAGCATGACGAATTACCCTGCAAAAGCGGCGGAAGCTGTGGGCAGGGTTTTTTATATAGAAGCTCTTTAACAACTTATCTGTAAACTCTTTTCGCCGAAAGCGAATCGATAAAACAGCGCTGAGTTAAGTGCCGCTAACCATGCGGCGATATTTAAACAATTTTAAATATGAACTAGCCCTTCGAGGTTAGTTTACTGTTGGTACTTCTGAGACGAATGAGGCATCGCGCTTCACCGGCACAAAGGAAAAGGTCAACAGCAAACGGGGATTGAAGTTCCGACCATCTTTCATCGGACCTGTCTCTTCAACCTTACAGGGCACAAACTGTAAATACGATGAAAGGCATTATTGGTAAAAAAATTGGGATGACCAGCATCTTCAGTTCCGATGGCAAGCAAACCGCTTGTACCATCATCGAAGCTGGTCCATGTATTGTTACTCAGGTTAAGACTACTGAAACTGACGGCTACAATGCCCTTCAGATTGGATTTGGTGATAAGAAAGAAAAGCACACTCTCGCTGCTGAAAAAAATCACTACGCTAAGGCTAATACTCCCGCTAAAAAGTTTGTTACAGAATTCCGCAACGCTACCATGGAGAAAGCTCTTGGAGATGCTATTACTGTTGACATTTTCACCGAAGGTGAGAAAGTTGATGTAGTAGGAACTTCTAAGGGTAAAGGTTTCCAGGGTGTCGTTAAACGTCATGGATTCCATGGTGTGGGTGGACAATCGCACGGTCAGCACGACCGTCAGCGTGCCCCAGGTTCATTGGGTAACTCATCCGATGCTTCCCGTGTAATGAAAGGTATGCGTATGGCCGGCCGTATGGGCGGTGACCGCGTTAAGGTGAAAAGCCTGAAAGTGGTTAAAATCTTCGCTGAGAAGAATTACATATTGGTGAGCGGGAATGTTCCTGGTCACATCGGTTCTATTGTATATATCCAGAAGTAATCAACTCATAATTGAATCATCATGCAAGTAGATGTTTTAGATATAAATGGTAAAAAGACAGGTCGCACAGTAGAATTGCCAGAAGAGATTTTTGGCATCGAACCTAACGACCACGTTATTTACCTCGCTGTTAAGCAGTTTCGTGCTGCACAGCGCCAGGGTACACATAAAGTGAAAACCCGTATGGAGGTTAAAGGTTCCAGCAAGAAGCTGCATCGCCAAAAAGGTACTGGTGGCGCCCGTAAGGGTAACCTCCGTAACCCTTTGTATAAAGGTGGTGGTACAGTATTCGGACCAAAACCACGCGATTATGATTTCAAACTGAATGCGAAAGTGAAAGGCCTTGCAAAGGTTTCTGCTCTTTCTTATAAAGTGAAAGAAAATAATCTGCTGGTAGTGGAAGATCTGAAGATCGCAACTCCAAAAACAAAAGATTTCATCAGCGTACTGAAAGCTCTGAATGCAGATAACAAGAAAGTTTTGTTCCTGGCTCCTGAAGAGAACGAAAACCTGCACCTGAGTTTCCGTAACCTGCCAAATGTACAAGGTTACCAGTTCACTGACATGAACACTTACGATATCGTAAACGCCGATGTAGTGGTAATAACAGAATCTACTGTTAACACCATTGCAGAAGATGTAAAAGAAGTAAGCGCTAATTAATCAACGTTTAAATTTTTAAGAGATGAAACTCTCTGAAGTTCTGATAAAACCCATCGTTTCCGAGAAGAGCAATAAGCTCACGGATGCCCGTCGCACCTACGCTTTCCGTGTTGCCCGTAAGGCCAACAAACTGGAAGTGAAGAAAGCTGTTGAAGATTTCTATGGTGTAAGCGTGATAGATGTGAATACCGTAGTGGTTCCAGGAAAAAGTAAAAGCCGTTTCACTAAGGCCGGTTTCATTACCGGTATGAAACCAGCTTACAAGAAAGCTTATGTAACTGTAGCGGAAGGTGAGGCTATTGACCTTTATGGCAATATCTGATCCCAACAACAAATAAGAATGGCGCGTCAAACGCCGCAAAGCATTGACAAATTTTTTAAAAACGTATAACACACAACAATGGCACTGAAGAAATATAAACCAATGACCGCCGGTACACGCTGGAGAATTGGTAATGCCTATGCTGAAATCACTTCCGATACTCCTGAAAAGAGTTTGTTGGAAAGCACATCCGGAACAGGTGGCCGTAACGCACAAGGTCGTCGTTCTATGCGCTACATAGGTGGTGGTAACAAGAAGATGTACCGTATCATCGATTTCAAGCGTAACAAGAAGAATATCCCTGCTACTGTAGCAACTATCGAATACGATCCAAACCGTACCGCTTTCATCGCCCTGCTGAATTATGCAGATGGTGAGAAGAAGTATATCCTGGCCCCACAAGGTCTTCAGGTAGGTGGTACCGTTATTGCTGGTGACGATGTAGCTCCTGAAGTAGGAAATGCACTTCAAATGAAGTTCATGCCATTGGGTACCAATATCCATAACATTGAAATGCAGCCTGGACAAGGTGGTAAGCTGGTTCGCAGCGCCGGTACTTCTGCCCAGCTGACTAACAAAGAAGAGAAATACGCCGTTTTGAAAATGCCAAGCGGTGAATTGAGAAAGATATTGATCAATTGCGTAGCTACTGTTGGAGTAGTAAGCAATAGCGATCACAACCTGGAAATGGCTGGTAAGGCCGGTGTTAACCGCTGGAAAGGTATCCGCCCACGTAACCGTGGTGTTGCGATGAACCCAGTAGATCACCCGATGGGTGGTGGTGAAGGTAAATCTTCAGGTGGTCACCCAAGAAGCCGTACTGGTAAATACGCTAAAGGTGAGAAGACAAGAACAAGAGGAAAGGGAAGTGATAAGCTGATTATCCAACGCAAGGATGGTAAAAAATTAGCTAAGTAATTTTCGAATTTTCAAATTTTCAAATTAACGCATTCATATGGCTCGTTCAATTAAAAAAGGTCCTTATGTAGCTGCCAAACTGGAGCAAAAAGTTCTGGCGATCAACCGTCGTTCTACGATAACACCTGATTTTGTAGGACACACTTTTGCAGTTCATAACGGGAACAAGTTCATTCCTGTTTATGTAACAGAATTCATGGTGGGACATAAGTTAGGAGAGTTTGCTCCAACCCGCATGTTTAAAGGACACTCAAGTAAAAAAGTAGCATAAACTAACTAGTCGTTAGTCTGGAGTTGGGAGTCGGGAGACTGACCCGGAGTTCGGACGAGAGACTTGAAATTTAAGAAATATGGAAGCAGTAGCTAAACTCAAGAATTATCCGACGTCACCCCGCAGAATGCGTTTGCTTGCAGACGAGATTCGTGGTATTGGTGTTGAGAAAGCATTAGCCTTACTCGAGCATCATCCTCAGCACTCAGCGATGCCGCTGTTCAAGTTATTGAAGAGCGCTATCAACAACTGGGAGCAGAAGAATGAAGGCAAGAGTGCAGCAGATGCCGGATTAGTTGTTAAGACGTTGTTTGTAGATGGTGCACGTTCTATCAAAAGGATGTTGCCCGCTCCACAAGGTCGTGCGTATCGCGTACGTAAGCGCAGCAACCACGTTACGTTAATTGTTGATGTTAAAAACTAATTGATAATAATTTTTAAACCATAATATGGGTCAGAAAACAAATCCAATTGGTGCCAGGTTAGGAATCATCCGCGGATGGGAATCTAACTGGTATGGTAATAAGAGAGATTTCGCGGTGAAATTGATCGAGGATCATAAGATCAGGAATTACCTGAATGCCCGTATCAATAAGGGTGGCATTTCCAAAATCGTTATTGAGCGCACACTCAATAAATTGATTGTTACTATTCACACATCAAAGCCTGGTATCATCATCGGTAAAGGTGGTGGTGAGGTAGATCGTATCAAGGAAGAGTTGAAGAAGCTTACCGGTAAGGAAGATGTTCAGATCAACATTCTTGAGATCCGTCGTCCTGAACTGGATGCGATGATTGTAGGTGATACCATTGCCCGTCAGATTGAAAATCGTATCAACTATAAAAGAGCTGTGAAAATGGCGATTGCTTCTGCTCTCCGTATGGGTGCTGAAGGAATCAAGATTAAAGTAGCTGGTCGTTTAGGTGGTGCTGAAATTGCACGTACTGAAGAGATCAAACAAGGTCGTACTCCATTGCATACCCTGCGTATGGATATTGACTACGCTAACGTATTCGCGCTTACTGTTTACGGTAAGATCGGTATCAAAGTATGGATCTGTAAAGGTGAAGTACTTGGAAAGCGTGACCTGAATCCAAACTTCGTAGGTGGTAAGGAAGCAGGAGCTGCAAACGACAGACGTCCAAGTGCACCAGATACCCGTGATCGTCGTGACGATCGTCGCGGTGGCGGTGGTGGTGAAAGAAGAGGTGGTGGTGCCGGTGGTGACCGTCGTGGTGGCGGAAACGCAGGTGGCGGCAGACCAGGTGGTGGTGCTCCACGCAGGAACTAATAAAAAGCCTGGTTCCGTAAAAGGAGAAGGGTGAGTAAATAATAGCATTTAAAAAGGGGTTCAGGGATAAAACCCGAAGGCTCCATGATAAAAGTTCAAAAATATGTTACAGCCGAAAAGATCGAAACACAGGAAAGCTCAGAAGGGACGTATTCGTGAAGTCGCCAAACGCGGATCGAGTATTGCTTTTGGTTCTTTTGCCCTCAAAGCTATGGAGCCAATATGGTTGACCAACCGTCAGATTGAAGCAGCCCGTCAGGCGCTTACCCGTGCTATGAAAAGAGAAGGTAATGTGTGGATCCGTGTATTCCCCGACAAGCCAATTACCCGTAAGCCACAAGAGGTGAGGATGGGTAAAGGTAAAGGTAACCCTGAATTCTGGGCTGCTGTTGTGGAACCAGGACGTATCATCTTCGAAGCAGATGGTGTATCATTAGCAATCGCTAAGGAAGCCCTGGAACTGGCTGCACAGAAATTGCCGATCAAAACTAAATTCATTGTGCGTCCTGATTTCACAGCATAAGCACAAACTACCAAAATCGAAATAAGATGTCAAAGCGTATTGATTTTGTAAAGAGTATTAAGGAAATGACCGAGGTTGATTTGAAAGCCCGGATCCAGGAAGATGAGCAACGTCTCAAGAAACTGGAATTTGCCCATGCTATTTCTCCATTGGAGAATCCTATGAGCATTCGTGACCTTCGTAAAGATCTCGCTCGCCTGAAAACGGTGTTGCAGAGTCGTAAATAAGTGTAGAGAGGAATAGTGAGGAAACAGTAAAAACAATTAAGACCGGATAGAAACGGTCAGTTAAAGCAAAAGCTGAATAAAATGCTTGAAAGAAATTTGCGAAAAACAAGAACAGGGGTTGTAACCAGTAACAAGATGGCTAAGACTATCACCGTTGCTGTTGAAAGAAAAGTAAAACACCCTATCTACGGAAAGTTCGTTAAGAAAACAACGAAGTTCCACGCTCATGATGAGAAGGACGAGTGCACCATCGGTGACGTAGTTCGTATCATGGAAACACGTCCATTGAGCAAAACCAAGCGTTGGCGCCTGGTGGAAGTGGTAGAAAAAGCCAAGTAATTAAAGCTGCGTTTTCAGAAGCGATAGTTTCGGGACGTATGTTTAGATAGAAAAAAAAGTTTTTAATTGTTAGTAGCGATAAGTTGCTAGCTCAAAGCTTAAAAAAATGATTCAGCAAGAAAGCAGATTGAACGTAGCTGATAACAGCGGTGCCAAAGAAGTTCTTTGTATCCGTGTGTTGGGAAACAGTGGTCAGGATTACGCCAAGATCGGTGACAAGATTGTAGTTACTGTAAAGGATGCCATCCCTGCTGGTGGTATCAAGAAAGGAACTGTAACCAAAGCCGTTATTGTTCGTACCAAGAATAAGTTACGCCGTAAAGACGGATCATATATCCGTTTCGATGATAACGCCGTGGTATTACTGAACACCAGTGATGAACCTCGTGGTACCCGTATTTTCGGGCCAGTAGCCAGGGAACTTCGTGACAAGGGATATATGAAGATTATCTCTTTGGCGCCTGAAGTACTGTAAGGCTAAATGCCTAATGCCGGATGCTAAATGCTGAAGGCAGTGGGAGATAAAAAGTTATTCGAATAGTAAACAGCGTTAAGCATCAAGCATCATGCATTCAGCCTAACGCACTAAGCATAAAAAATGAGCAACAGATTCAAACCAAAGTTCAACATTAAGAAAGGTGATTCCGTAGTGGTAATCGCTGGTGATGATAAGGACCCAAAGAAAGCCCGCAAGGTGCTGGATGTATTTCCAGACGAAAAGCCGTGTGTGGTTGAGGGTGTGAATATCATTTCAAACATACCAAGCCTTCTGCTAAGAATACCCAGGGTGGTATTGTTAAGAAGGAAGCTAAGATTCACATCAGTAATGTTATGCTGTTCGACGCCAAGACAGGTGCAGGCAGTAAAGTAAAGCGTACCCGTGAGAACGGTAAGCTGGTTCGTGTAGCTAAGAAATCTGGCGAAGCGATTAAGTAAGCGAAATGCTGGATGCTAAATGCTAAATGCAGGAGGCTGAAAGCAGAAATGAAAATTGAATAGTTAACAGCGTTAAGCATCTGGCATCAAGCCTCAAGCATAGCGCATCAAGCATAGAAAAATGAGTACAACGAAATATTCTCCCCGGTTAGTCGCCAAGTACGAAAAGGAAGTAGTACCAAGTTTGATGAAGCGTTTCAATTACGGCAGCATCATGGAAGTACCACGTCTCGAGAAGATCTGTCTGAATCGCGGTGTTAATGGCGCCGTATCAGATAAGAAACTTATCGATATCGCATTGGATGAATTAACTCAGATCACTGGTCAGAAAGCAGTGGCTACGATGTCGAAGAAGGATATCTCCAACTTCAAACTTCGTAAGAATATGCCCATCGGAGCTCGTGTAACACTCCGTGGTGTTAAGATGTATGAATTCCTGGATCGCCTTATCGCCACTGCACTTCCACGTGTACGTGACTTCAAAGGTGTAAATGAAAAAGCTTTCGACGGCCGTGGTAACTATACCCTGGGTGTTACTGAGCAGATCATTTTCCCTGAGATCGATATCGACAAGGTGAACAAGATCACTGGTATGGACATCACTTTCGTGACTACAGCCAATACAAACGAAGAGGCATACGAGCTGTTGAAAGAGTTAGGAATGCCTTTCCGCAATAACAAAAAAGAGGACAATCAAAATTAATCGGACCGAATTACCGGTTTCACTTTGAAATTTTAAATCAATATGGCAAAAGAATCAGTAAAAGCCAGACAACGTAAAAGAGAGCGCATGGTAGCCCAGTATGCTGAAAAGCGTGCAGCCCTTAAGGCAGCAGGTGATTGGCAGGCATTGGACGAATTACCAAAGAATTCATCTAAAGTGCGTCTTAAGAACCGTTGTCAGCTGAGTGGTCGTCCAAAAGGATATATCCGCTATTTCGGTCTTTCGCGTGTTACTTTCCGTGACATGGCGTTAGCCGGTAAGATTCCAGGTATACGTAAAGCATCCTGGTAAGCACAGCCGATAAGCGAGTCGTGAAACGTGAGTACGGCTCCTGCTGGAAGGGTAACAGCTTCCAACAAACGATGCCTCACGAAAATTTAAAACTGATAATATTTATAAAATGGTAACTGATCCTATAGCAGACTTCCTGACCCGAGTTCGTAATGCCCAGATGGCAGGTCACCGTATTGTGGAGATTCCTGCTTCTAATCTTAAAAAGCGTATCACGGAGATCCTCTACGATCAGGGGTATATCCTGAAGTACAAATTTGAAGATGATAGCAAACAGGGTGTGATCAAGATCGCCTTGAAGTACGACGCACAAAGTAAAGAACCTGCTATCAAATCGCTCGAGCGTGTTAGCCGCCCTGGTTTACGCCAGTACGCTAGCCCTGCTGAATTCAAACGCGTGAAGAACGGTTTGGGTGTAGCTATCCTCAGTACATCAAGAGGTGTAATGACCGACAAGCAAGCGAAAGTGCAGAATGTTGGTGGTGAGGTACTTTGTTATATATACTAATTGTACCGGGTTCTCAGGAACCTTCAGTACAAAAGATAAAAGACATTGCTGATACATTAAGCCGAACCTATACAGGCTGACCGGTCAGTAAGCATTTAAAAAAAAGAAAACACATTAATTATGTCTCGGATAGGTAAAAAGCCTGTAACAATCCCCGCTGGTGTCACTGTATCTGTGAGCGCTACAAACGTTGTTACTGTAAAAGGACCAAAAGGTGAACTGACAGAAACAGTTGATCGCGATATCAAAGTGGAAGTGAAAGATGGTCATGTTGAAGTGACTCGTCCAACTGATCAGATCCGTCACCGTGCCATGCATGGTTTGTATCGTTCACTCATCTCCAACCTGGTTAAAGGTGTGACTGAAGGTTACAAAAAGAACCTGGAGCTGGTGGGTGTGGGTTACAAAGCATCAAACACTGGCAACCTGCTCGATTTGTCATTAGGTTATTCTCATAACATCATATTCGAAGTTCCAAAAGAACTGAAAGTAGCCACTGCACAGGAAAAGGGTCAGAACCCACAGATTTCCCTGGAAGGTATCGACAAGCAATTGTTGGGACAGGTAGCTGCAAAGATCCGCGGATTACGTAAGCCTGAGCCATACAAAGGAAAGGGTGTTAAGTATGTTGGTGAGTATATCAGAAGGAAGGCTGGTAAGGCAGCTGGTAAATAAGCAATTTGAAAATTTGAAAATGTGCTGATTTGAAAATCTTGGCACATGCCCTCTGGAGGAATCAATTTTCAAATTTTCAAATCATCAAATTTTCAAATTCTCAACCCCGGCAGAATCGGGAGATAAAATAAAGAGCAATGACAACTAAATTAGAAAGAAGGCAGAAGATCCGCTATAACATTCGTAAGAAGATAGCTGGAACTGCTCAGAAACCAAGACTCTCTGTATTCAGGAGTAACACTGAAATCTATGCGCAACTGATAGATGACGACAATGGTGTTACACTGGCGGCTTCTTCATCCCGTGAAAAGGATATCGCTGCACAGAAAGCTCCTAAAGTACAAAAGAGCAAAATGGTAGGTGCTGCCATCGCCCTTAAAGCAAAAGAACTCGGAATCACTACAGTGGTATTTGACCGTGGTGGTAACTTGTACCATGGCCGTGTAAAGAGTGTGGCTGATGGTGCTCGTGAAGGTGGATTGGTATTCTAATTTCAAAACTTACACTTCAAACAGTAATAATGTCAAAAGTTAATTTAAGCAGAGTTAAAGCCGGTGATCTGGAACTGAAAGAGAAAGTGGTATCCATCAATCGCGTAGTGAAAACTACAAAAGGTGGTCGCGCCTTCAGCTTTTCCGCACTGGTGGTAGTAGGTAATGGACAAGGTGTGGTTGGACATGGACTGGGAAAAGCCAAAGAGGTTCAGGAAGCTATTACAAAAGGTATTGAAGATGCCAAGAAGAATCTGATAAAAGTGCCTATCATGCATGGAACTGTTCCTCATGATCAACTGGCAAAAGAAGGTGCCGCTAAAGTATTGATAAAGCCAGCTGCTCATGGTACTGGAGTTATCGCCGGAGGTAGCATGCGTTCTGTATTGGAAGCTGCTGGTGTTACCGACGTATTGGCTAAGTCACTTGGTTCTGCTAACCCTCATAACGTGGTTAAAGCCACTTTCAAAGCGTTGGCTATGTTACGTGAACCAATCACTGTTGCTAAGCAACGTCGTATTAAATTGAAGAAGGTTTTTAGCGGAGTGTAATTCAAGCGAGATGCTTGATGCTGAATGCTAGATGCTGAATGCTTAATGCTTTAATAAAAAAGTTATGAAAAAGATCAAAATAACATTGGTAAAAAGCCCTATCGACCGTCCGGAGCGTCAGAAGCAAACGCTGATTGCCCTTGGTTTGAACAAGGCTAATTCCAGCCGTGAAGTAGAAGCTACTCCTTCTATCCTGGGTATGGTACGTAAGGTGACGCACCTGGTGAAAGTGGAAGAAGCTTAGTAATTTGAAAATTTGAAAATGTGTTAATTTGAAAATCTTAACATATTCACTTCGACTATAGATTATCAAATTTTCAAATTCACAAATTTTCAAATAAAGGTCCGCTGAGCTATCATAGTTTAAAATTTGAGAATGTGCTAATTTGAAAATCTTAGCACTCACACTCCGACAGGAGATTTTCAAATTTTCAAATTATCAAATTATCAAATTAATTATGCGAGGGGCGATTCCCCGTAAGTAAAAATCAACAGTTATGAAATTACATGAAATCAGGCCCGCGAAAGGCGCTACTAAAAAAGAGAAAAGATTAGGTCGTGGTGAAGCATCCGGTAAGGGTGGTACATCTACAAAAGGTAATAAAGGTCATCAGAGCCGTAGCGGTTTCAAGAACAGACGTTCTCATGAAGGTGGTCAGATGCCAATTCAACGTCGTTTACCTAAACGTGGTTTCAAGAATAACAATCGTGTTGAGTACAAAGTATTCAACCTTGGACAAATAGAGCAACTGATTGAAAAGTACGGATTACAGGATTTCTCTCCTGAAACACTGTTCATCAACGGTCTTTTGGCTCGTACCGACCTGGTTAAGATCCTGGGTAATGGCGAGTTGAAGACTAAGATCAACTTCAGGGTTAACGCGGTGAGCGAGAAAGCCAAACTGGCAATCGAAGCAGCTGGCGGAACAGTAGAGATTGTAAAGTAATTTTGCGTAATTTGGCAGACGCATGTAAATGCGTCTTTTTTGTTTAAGGCTATCACTAAAATTTCTGCAATCCGTGAAAAAGTTCATACAAACACTGAAAAATATCTGGAGTATCGACGAACTGAGAAGTAAGATTCTCGTTACTCTACTATTGATTGCTATCTACAGGCTGGGTACTCATATCGCCCTTCCTGGTATTGATCCTAATAAATTGCCTACCAGCGGTGGTGGTGAAGGTATACTTGGATTGATTGATGCTTTTGCTGGTGGTGCCTTCTCTCAGGCATCTATCCTGGCTTTGGGTATCATGCCTTATATCTCAGCTTCTATCTTCATGCAGCTGATGACTATCCTGTATCCACCTTTCCAGAAATTGCAAAAGGAAGGAGACAGCGGTCGTAAGAAAATCAACCAGTACACACGTTTCCTTACTGTTATAGTAGCTGCACTTCAGGCCAGCGCCTACGTAGCCTATCTTAACAGTCCAGGTTATAAGGAAGCTATCATAACCAGCTATAACGACTGGTTCTATCTTTCAACAACTATCGTTCTTACTGCAGGTACATTATTCGTAATGTGGCTCGGTGAGCGTATCACTGATAAAGGTTTGGGTAATGGTAGTTCCGTTATCATCATGGTGGGTATCTTAGCCCGCTTTCCTGAATCCCTGGTACAAGAGTTCAACTCGGTTACTACCAAGTATTCTGGTGGTGGTGGTTTGCTCCTCTTTGTTATTCGAATAGCAATATGGGTTGGTATCATCATGGGATTGATAATCCTGATCCAGGGTGTTCGTAAGATACCCGTTCAATACGCCAAGCAGATTGTTGGTAACCGCCAGTTCGGTGGAGCCCGCCAGTTCCTTCCAATAAAAGTGAACAGCGCTGGTGTAATGCCAATCATCTTTGCTCAGGCTATCATGTTCCTCCCAACCCTGATTGCAAAATTCGAGACAAAACAAGGTTTAGCCAAGATATTCAACGATCACAGTAACTATTGGTACATGCTGATCTATGCTATCATGGTTATCGGTTTCACCTTCCTTTATACAGCTCTTATCTTCAACCCTAAACAGATTGCAGATGACCTTAAGAGGAACAATGGATTTATTCCTGGTGTGAAGCCTGGTCAGCCAACCGCTGATTACATCGGAGCTATCATGGATAGAATCACATTGCCAGGTGCCGTTTTACTGGCCTTCGTAGGTATTCTGCCTGGTTTCGCACAACGTCTGGGTGTTCAACAATCTTTCTCTACTTTCTTCGGTGGTACATCACTGCTGATTATGGTGGGTGTTATATTGGATACGCTCCAGCAAATCGAAACACAATTGCTGATGCGCCAGTACGATGGTTTGATGAAGAGTGGAAGAATCCAGGGAAGACAGAATACTTCTTCTCCTGTATCGATGTAAGAATTATTTAAAGCACTATACGAACCTGGCAACTGCTTCTAAAGTCGTTGTCAGGTTTTTTTAATTAATCTGGGTACTTTTGTAAAGTATCAGAGAAGAACAAGGAATGATCTACTACAAAACCGCAGCAGAAATCGAATTAATGCGCCAAAGCGCCTTGTTGGTGAGTAAAACGCTCACTACCATTGCTGCTGAACTAAAGCCTGGCATCAGCACCCTATCGCTTGATAAGACCATCGGGGAATTTATCCGCGACCATGGTGCCATTCCTTCCTTTCTCAATTACAATGGATATCCTTTTAATTCCTGTATTTCCGTAAACGATGTGGTAGTTCACGGATTCCCTAATAAGGATGTGCTTAAGGAAGGTGATATCTGCTCTATAGATATCGGTGTTATCCTGAATGGATGGCATGGAGATCATGCCTACACATTTGCTATTGGTGACCCGGGTCCTGATGCAATCAAGTTGATAAATATCACAAAAGAATCTCTCTATAAGGGTATCGAGAACGCTATTGCGGGTAACCGTATAGGTGATATTTCATTTGCCATTCAGGACTTCTGTGAGAAGAAGAATGGTTATGGTGTTGTAAGGGAATTGGTAGGTCACGGGTTAGGAAGATCTCTTCATGAAGATCCACAAGTACCAAACTATGGTAAAAGAGGTAGTGGCCCTATGATGAAAGAAGGTCTTGTATTGGCTATCGAACCCATGATCAATATGGGGAAGAAGGATGTATTTACTGATAGAGATGGATGGACCGTTCGTACCAAAGATGGTAAGCCATCTGTACATTTCGAACATGATGTATGTGTTAAAAAGGGGAAAGCAGATATACTTTCTGATTACTCCATTATAGAAGCTGCAGAGAAGGCCAACCCGAACTTATTCACGGGCGTATAATCTTACAGGATCCTGTACTTCATTTCCACCCGGTCGTCGCACCAAATTTCCTGAGGACTTATATAACTATCGTTCATCTTGAAAATGATACCAGCTTTTGCGTAGGCATCCCTCACCAATTCAGAACAGATATAGTTTCGGTTCTTTTCTTTCTTTCCGATCTTCAGTAAGATGCGCATCATGATTCGGATTATTTCCCAGTTATCGTAAGGGCGGGCTAATTCATCCAATCCGAATATGATGCCTTTATTCAATTGTTCTTTTTCCGGCATATCTTTTAAGTGAGCAATCACTATCTGGCCTTTATATGGTCTTCTGGTTTCCTTATAATCTTTCAGGTATTTTGATAAGGGGATAAGCCTGATTCCAACATTTGGCTCTGCTTCTAATACAAGTATTCTTCCAAGATCATCATCCTTATAAACGATAGCAACGTGACTCCATACACTTTTGGTCAGTTTTTGGATTGCACCCGAAAAGGCATAGCTGCCTGAGCTGAAAAATATATGTCCGGTCTGCAGGTAATCACGAACCTTATCGTAAGGGACTATTGGTATCTTTTTGAGCTCTTGTTTGGTAAGCGCTTGGGCCATTTACTTTTTCTTTTTTGTTAATGGAAAACATTGGCTGCAGTAGCACCAGGATGATCCAATTGAGGTTTTAATCGGGTGAATGCCCAGGCTGTAAAAGGGAAAAATAATAATAGCCAGAGGACATGCCAGGTTGGGAAAATCGCATAGGCTACAAGAGTGCATCCCAAAAGGTAAAAGGGATAAGTCAGTAATAACAATACCACCAATATTGAATCGTAGTGAACTGTGTTTTTATACTTAGGAGTGATTGCCGTTGCAATAGTGGTATACAATGGCCAATGCAATAACCAGCCAAGGGCAGCAGGAATGGCCAATAGAATATTTTCTAATTGACCAGGTTTTTCCTCAAGTAAGGAAGCCATTCGTTGCCGGTCCGTATCTTCTATTACAAACACACCCGATTCCAGTTCTTTCTTTAAGATGGCGTTGAATTGCTGTACTTGTTGACCTTCACTTAATCCTTGTGGCAAATCATCTTTCTCTATGATATCGCCGAAATTTATATAGATATTCTTTCCAAATCTTCTGAATGAGCTATAGTTAATGGCGATGGGTAAAACTCTTAGAGGAATATTCTCTTGCCAGCTTTGTAAAGCAAGGCGGGCAGTGCCTTTTTTCAATGGGCGTAATTTCCATTCATTTTCACAAAGGCCTTCACTGAAAATAAGGACAAGTCCATTTTGCCTGAATATCTCCACGCAAGAGGCAAAGGTTTTATAATTGTGTGACAGGTTTTCAACCCCTTCACTGGTTCTGTAAACGGGAAGGATTTTAACCGATCTCAGTATTTTGTTAATGAAAGGATGTACAAATGCATCACCTCTGGCCAATGAATGAACAGGCTGGTCGAAGAGCACATCGAGTATGATGGCATCAAGGAAAGAATTGGGGTGATTGCAGGCCAGCATTACAGGGCCTTTGATGCCTGTTAATGCTGGTTTATTGATGACGATTTTCCGGCAGAAAATCTTCATTCCTGTTCCAACGAAGTATTTCAAAAAAGTATAGAGCAATTTCAGGCTATTTTATAGATACACCGTAGCTTTCGTTTTAAATCCATGGATAAAGGTGAAAAGGGAAGGTAATTCAAATTCGGGAAAAAGACTACTGATAATAGGTGGCGGCGCTGCCGGAGTTTTCTGTGCAGTTAATGCTGCCAGACTAGTTCCGGGATTGGAGGTTATTGTTGCTGAAAAAACGACCAAATTATTGTCAAAAGTCAAAGTCAGTGGTGGCGGACGATGCAATGTAACGCATGATTGCCGTGAAATTGGAGAGATGGTTAAACGCTATCCCCGGGGAGAAAGATTTCTTAAGAAGGCATTCCATTATTTCTTTACTACCGATACTATCGAATGGTTTCAGGAAAGGGGAGTGGCATTAAAAACAGAACCCGATGGCAGGATGTTTCCAGTTACCAATAGTTCACAGACTATCATCGATTGTTTACTGAATGAAGCCACGAAATACGGCGTTCGGTTTTTAATGAGTCGCTCGGTTGAAAAAATTGAAGTTTCAGATGCTTGTTTTTCCGTCAGTTTTTCAAATAGTGAAGTACTGCAAGCCGATTATGTATGTATTGCCTGTGACTGAATTGATGGGGATTTCAGTAGAGCAGGCTAAAGTAAGAATAGCGGGCTCTAAATTATCTGAAGAAGGGCCTTTACTGATTACGCATTGGGGATTAAGCGGTCCGGCTATTTTGAAACTCAGCGCCTGGGGGGCAAGGGAACTTGCCGGTAAAAACTGGAATTTCACAGCTATAGTGAACTGGCTTCCGGAATATAACGACAATAGCTTGCGAGATGCTATTGGCGAATTACGATTCAGCATCGCCCCGCAAAAGATATTCAATAAGAATCCTTTCGGTTTACCGGCAAGGTTATGGGAGTATATCCTGAAGTTGTCAGGAATAAAAGAAGAATGGCGTTGGGCCGATTTACCTTCTGCCGAGCAGAATAGGTTGATAAAGAATATAACTGGATGGGAAGCAGTAGTAAAAGGTAAGACTACATTCAAGGATGAGTTTGTAACTGCAGGTGGTGTAACCTTATCAGAAGTTGATCCTAATACCATGATGAGTAAGATAGTGCCCAACTTGTTTTTTGCGGGAGAAATATTGGATGTGGATGGGGTGACAGGTGGGTTTAATTTTCAGAATGCGTGGACGAGTGGGGCGGTGGTAGCTGGTAATTTGAGAATTTGAGAATTTGAAAATTTGAAAATGTGGAAATGTGGAAATGCTTGCCCCCGCAGCAGTGCGTGGGGTGGAAATTAAACAGCCAAATACAGTAACCGCAGAGACGCAGAGACGCGGAGGGCTCTGCGTCTCCATAACCGCAGAGACGCGGAGACGCAGGGGATTTTTCTCTGCGTCTCCGCGTCTCTGCGGTTAATGTATTTTTTTAGGAAGTATAACTAACTTTTGAGGTATTTATTAGGAATATTAAAAGGAGAGAATTTTATTCCATAACGGGCTTTCATTAATAATTGCACAACTTCGTAAATATCTTTTTCCGTTCTCTGGAATTGCCTGAGTAAGCCCATCATGGCATAGCTTATAGGGTTTACGGAAGGGATATAGGTTTCCCAATCGTAGTCTTTACCCCATATCAATCCTTTTACTGTTATATCGAGGTTGGCATTTTGTGCTAATAGAAATTTAAGCATATCCAAACTCTTATTGGCATCCTGGTTTACGGTGTGGAAGATGGGTGTTTGTCCACCAAAGCCATTTTCATCAATTCCTGCTTTTGCATTTATATCTGCTCCGTGGATTACTAATATGGAAGCACAATTTGTATGGTTATATTCTGCACAGATATGAAGTAAGGAAACATCCAATAAAGGAGTGAAAGTGCTTTTAAATGTATAAGTATTGCTTATTGGAGTTTTATGGTTTAGTAGAATTTTATTCAGCATTTCAGCATCATCCAATAAAACTGCAAGAAGTGCTTTATCATCAAATTCAAGGCCATTGTCTACAAACACTTTGATACATTCTTTGAATCTGGGTCCTCTGGCATACATATCTATCAGGCTATATAAGAGGTTTTCCATTGTGTATTTCATTTGGTGAAATTCCATTATAAAAGCCTGCTGAATTTCAGAAGGGGAATGTGTTTCGAATGAAATCAGAAGTTTTTCAAGCATAAAAGGGTGGTTGAGAGGGGCGTTGTTTTAATTTGAAAATTCGGGAATTTGAAAATTTGAAAATGAATACAAAAGTTTGAGTGTGTGGAACTGAATATCCTGCTTGGAAAAAATGATGTTTAAATTTTTCAAATTTTCAAATTTTCAAATTTCCAAATTCTCAAATTGCTTTGGCCATTTCACTGCATACCAAACTATCAATAAAGTGAGTATACTTTCCAGGATAGCAAGAAATGTATAGAACATCCACCAGGAACCGCCCGAAGTGGTTGCTATAAGTACCATTATGGCTGTATAGATAATTCCGAAGATTATATTCAGCCATCTGTTGATGGATGCTTTTAGCACTATGGATAAGAATATCATAAGGGAAGGAATGGCCATAAGTATAGAGGCACCCAGCAATTTTTCTGGGCATCCAGCAAAGTTTGGCCATTTATGAATTTGTCGATTTGCTTAGGGACATACAAGGAAAAATAATCACCATATATAACAGCACATGACAGTTGCCCATAAGAAGCCAGCTTTGATTTTAATATTGACTTTCAGGTCGGATAAAGAGCTGGGCTTGGTTGTCATATTGATTTGATAATGGATTATTTAGGGGTAGAGTTAGAACTCTCAAAGAGTTCGGAACTCTATGCCACATATGCATTTAAATCAGTTTCTCCAGTTGATCTCTTGTTAGATCTCCACGGGTATTTCCCGTATTTAAAGTGGTATTCGGCTCGAATAACATAATGGAGACTTCATTATCTGCTACCCAATCCGGTGTTCAACACCCTTGGAACAATTATGAATTCGTTAGGATGTATTTCAACAGTCTTGTCACGAAATTCCATTTTCAGGATTCCACTGATAACAAAGAACAATTCATCTTCATTATCATGATGATGCCATACGAACTCACCCTTGAGTTTAACCAGTTTTACATGCTGGCCATTCAATTCTCCAACGATACGGGGGTTCCAGTAGTCGGAGAAGAGGGAGAGTTTGGAGGGGATGTTTATTTTTTCCTTTTTCCAAGTTGAACTAATTTGATTCCGCACGTGCGGGATGATGATTTGAAAATTTGATAATGAACAGCCAATACAATTAATGGGAATACGGATGTTTATATTAGTTGCGGGTTACGAGTTACGGGTTGCGGGTTGCGGGTTCTGAAAGATTAGGACTCTAGCTTATTACTTACAACTTACTACTTAAAACTTAAACTAAACGGCTCTTCAAATCTATTTCTTATTCCTGAAACTGAAAAGAGGAATAACAGTATTCAACTGAAAATTCATGCCTTTGTCTTTTAGCCGATCAAATGTTGATTGTCCATTGAGCCGGTAAGCGATGTCTATATAATATTTTGTAGTAATGCCGATGCTGTATTGAAGTTCAGTTACTAATACGGTTTTACCTTTTTTGTTGCGGATATTCCAACGAAATCCAGCTGCAAGGTCGGGAGAGAAAGTATGAGCAGCATGGGCGCGAAGTTGGCTGTAATAGCCAGCAAAAGCTGGATTACCTCTGCCATCGTAGTATTCTCCTGTGAAGATTTTTCCATCAATGGTTATTCCATCTTCTATCGTAGTCCCACGCCATGATCCATCACCCGAGCCACTACTGTTATAGCTCAGGCCAATATTCATAAAAATGCTGAAATAGTTTTTGTGCATTGGTATATTAATTTTCCCCAATCTTTCTTCGAGGCCAATATACATCCGGATACTTCCATAATCGCTGGCGATACCTGGTCCTGAAGGTACCACACTGAATTTATCTGGATTGATTCCAACTACGTATGGTTGAAAGCTTAGATTGGCGCCGATTATAAGTGCAGATGTTACTTGCTTTAAAGGCTTATAATATTCAAACCCAATTCCTGAGGGATACGGAGATTGTTTATTGAAAAATTTATATAAGCCTTGTTCATTGTATTTAGTGGATGCAGGAAGTGCTTTTATTATTCCGAGACGTAATCTCAGTTGTGGTGCAGACTGTGCGAAAGTGTGAGTGTTGTATAGCAGCAGGATGAAGGTTACAGGAAGAAGTTTCATCGATCATGTTTTGGTTAACGATAATCATTATGCTAAATTTAAGAAAATGGGGTGGGTGGGGAAGTAAAGGGAAAGTTAAAGTATGGTCTTGTTTTTCACGCAAAGGCGTAAAGGGGCGCTTATTGCTAAAAAAATGCAATAAACGCAGAGACGCGGAGACGCAGAGGCTGAGCAATAGAGTTCCGAACTTTTGAAAGTTCGAACTCTATTTGCTCAGCCTCTTCATCTCCGCCGTAGAAACCTTATCAAATCAGATTAAAACCAACTTTCTTCCCCGACACTATCACATTATCCAAATCCAATTTGCCATACTTCATATGAATAGCAGGAACGCCATTTTTTAGTGATACAGTTCCGAAGCCGGATTGGGTGGATAAGAAAGCTTTGAAGTCGCCGAGTTTGGAATCGATGTATAATGTTTTTTCTACTGCATCATATCGAAGTCCGGTGAGCGCTTGAATATATCCATAGCTTGAGAGGGCGCGTGCATACCAATGTCCGCATTCGTATTCATTGAATGGATTGCGGATTTTACCATTATATCTGTTTCTTGATAAACGGACTACTTCCAAACCTTCTTTCACTAATCCCATCATCATTAAGTGGGATGCTACCTGATGTTCAATACCAGTCCATACCTCATCGCTGTATACGAAGGGTAAGGACAATTTTCCTCCCTTTGGCCAGGTACATAATAGCAGTCCGCCTTCATGTCCCAATGCATAAGAAGGACGCTGAGGATTTGCATGTTCTTCTAAATTCGATTTCAGATTATACTTATGAATCGATTTCAAATGACTTTGCAATTTTGATGCATCTAAAGGATCGTTTAATCCGCACATGCGTGCAATCCATGCGCCTAATACTCCATCTGATAAACAGCCTTTGCCATATTGATATTTTGGTCCTTCTTTCGAAAGTAATTCCCGGGCTTCCGGTGAATAGTCGCCTCCAAAAGATTTTGTAGTAACCGGATCCTTCGCATCGAGATCTTTGTATCTTATTTGCTGAATAAAATATTCGCCATCGAATAAATCAGTCTCTGTAGCTTTCTTTCCTTTTTCGGCTAGGGACTTATACAGACTGATATCTTTTCCTAAAAATTCTCCCATACGAATCATGGCTTCCAATGCTCCGAGATAGAAGCTGCCATGCATACTGTCGGGTCCCCAGAATTCAATATCGTAGGTATTATGATGTGGTTCTTCAATAAGTCCTTTATGTCGGGGATCCCAGGTCTTGATACAATAATCCATACTGGTCTTAACCATAGGATACATTTTCTTCAGCCATTCGTTATCACCACTTATCCTCCATTCGCGATAGGCTTTCATGATACCACCTAATTGACCGTCGGCAGCAGCATGAAAATCGTGCTTGTTTGGTTGGATGGGTAGTGTGGCTCTGAATGTCTGATGTCCTAAGGCATCCTGGTTTTCGCAGAATTCGGTATGTCGCAAGCTTCGTTCCAGTGCGGGGAAGAGATTGGGGATAGCTTGCGCATAATTCCATACATGGGTGCAGGAGCCATGGCAACATCCGAAATTATCGCCGCAACCTTCCCAGTTCCATAGGCGACCATCGAATTGTCGCATAACCGTTGGCGATTTAAGGATAGTGAGATTGGAGGCGATGGCTTCCATCACTTCCGGAGGGAGGGTGCTATCGTACAGAGCTTCTTTGAATAAAAGAGAATTTTTTCGAAGTGTATCGTAATTAGATTTCCAATAGGTTGCTACTTCATCGGCTGATGAAAACAGGCTGGCATAATAGGGTTTGAAATTGGGTCCTGCAAAATCCTTATCAAAGGGATCAAGACCAATATCGGCTGGTGAATTGCAACAGCCTGAAGCAGGATCACATCCTTGTTTCTTTTCACCCACTTCCCCATATACTTCTTTTGATTCAGGGGTATACCAGGCCATCATCAATTTGATGGTTTTTGTTTTTCCTGCAGCTAATTTGAATGGAATATAGAGAGAAGCTCCTGGAGCGTTGTTTTCAACCGGGGGTACATTTTTTACTTCTCCATCTTTTACAGCATTCCATGCCATGGTGATGGGATCCCACCAACCGCCACGGAACCAGCAATGATCCACTACCGTAGATGGATCATCAGTAAAAAAGGCAATAGAAGAAGCGAAGGGGTTATCCTTATTACCTTTTTCCTGCAATATGAAACCGTTCTCGAATGCAGTAATGCTATTGTTTCCCTGGTATAAATTCAGGAAATTCTTGGTATTGAATGAGAATACAGCATCCAGTTCTTTGGTTCCTATATTGGTTAACGCGTATTCAAGAGCAGCAACGGGCAAACTGGAGTTCTTATCGTCTGTTGGGATAAAGGGACTCCATCCGGTCAGTTTTACTTTAAGAGGTAAATCCGCATCCTGAAGTTCCACTTCTCCGAAGGGGAAGCGGGCTCGGAAAGATACATTACGGAATCGGGGTAGTCCGGTGGTGGCTCCTGTATTACCATTGCCAGTATCTGATCGACCGAATTTTTTCCAATCGGGTACAGGTCCTTCCAGCACTTTGGCACCATTCTTAAGTCCCTTGATGGTTATGGCTGCAAACAGGCTGGGTTCATTGAATATATCGGGTCTGTTTCGGATAGAGACATGTGAAAGAGCTCCGGTTCCTTCGAGGCAGATCATACCTGCACCCATGCCACCCATTGGGAAGGCGACGCGATTGAGGTGTATGCCTGTATAAGTTCCATTGTAGGGATGAGCGCTTACATTGGTATCTGTAGCAGTATCTATCTGATCGGGTGCTACAGCGGCCTGTAAGGTGCTTGCAGGAAACAGGGCAGTGGCGGTACTGCCGATAGTAATGTTTTTGAGAAAATTCCGGCGACCAGACTGTTTGCTCATAGTGGGAGGTTTTTACGTTTACTAAAGGTATTGGGTTAATTTGAAAATTTGATGATTTGATGATTTGAAAATGAACAGCCAACAGCCAATACAATAACCGCAGAGGCGCGGAGACGCAGAGATAGACTCCCCCGCGTCTCTGCGCCTCTGCGGTGAAGTGTATTGGCTGTTCCCCACGCACTACTGCGGGGGCAAGCATTTTCAAATTTTCAAATCATCAAATTTTCAAATTTCCCCCTTTGTGAACACCTGTTAGCCTCTTTATTTAGGATATTTGAGAGAAGGGGTTTTCTTTCCCCTGCCTTAACACTTAAACCGTTCAACATGAGAAACGTTAACACTGTCAAGATTAACTTCAAAGGCGGTATTATACCTCCACTTGAGTTGCAAAACACTTTGATGGCTATTTCAAAATTCGGATTGTTATATGTTCGATTCGGATTACGTCAGCAACTTTTGTTTGATATTGAAATTGAAGAGTTGGATAACCTTACTACGGTACTGGATATGATGCAGATACAGTACGAAGTGAACAAAGAGGATTTCCCGAATATCAGTAGTTCGTTTCCTGCTGAAGAAGCATTTATAAATGACACCTGGCTTAAGGAGTCTATTTATAAGGATATTTTAGATTCATTTAAACATAGTCCCCGATTAAAAATTAATATCAGCGACTCGAATCAAAGTTTCAGTCCACTTTTGACAGGTAATATCAATTGGGTAGCTGCTCCAGACGATGCTGACTTTTGGTATCTGTTCATTCGTTTTCCAAAAACCAATATCGTATATGAGTGGAAAGACCTGGTGGCATCAAACGATATAGCGGGCATGTCGCTATTGATAGAAGAAACCATTTTAAAAGATGCCGGAAGTTTCTATGATAATGAGCTAGCCAATGGCGATGCATTATATGAGAAAATAAAAAGTGGGGTCTTCAAGACCAAGCCTGTTTCTCAGCCTTTGACATTACCTCAATTTAATCTTCCCTACTATGAAGGGATTAACCGATACCAGAATAAATATTGGCTGGGTATCTACCGCCGGGATGAATTGTTCAGTATAAAATTCCTTTTGGAAGTTTGTCAGCTTTGTATCGATTCGGGTATTGAACAGATTTGTTCTACATCCTGGAAATCGATCCTGATAAAAGACATAGAGGAGAAATATCGTAAGGATTGGAATTATCTTCTGGATAAGCATCAGATCAATGTGCGTCATGCCGCCAATGAATTGAATTTTCAGGTAGAAGACAATAGCTTCAGAGCCTTGCAATTGAAGAATCATCTGGTGAAATATCTTAATGATGATGATACAAGGACATTCGGAGTATGTGTGGGAATTAAGACAAGGCGTAAGAGCGAAGTATTCAGTAGTATATTGGTAAGACGCAGGCCTTTGATACCCTTGGGTAAACTGGGATTGTTTTATGTATATGATATCTTATGTGCCAAAGATTATAATCCGAATGAGCGGACTGATTTTGTGTATAGTAGCAGTAATCCCAAGTTTGTGTTAGCGGAGCAGTTGAGGAGGGCGGTGTTGTCGTATTATGAGCATGGGAGGCAAATTTGAGAATTTGAGAATGATTTGAAAATTTGAAAATGAACAGCCAACAGCCAATACAATTAATCGCAGAGGCGCGGAGATGCAGAGGTGGTTTACTCTGTGTCTCCGCGTCTCTACCAGGCCAAAACATTTTGATAACTATATGGAATAAGTTAACTGCCTTCTTTTATTATTTCCTGAACGTGTATAATGGAATTAGCAAGTTCAATTGAAGGTTGGTTCCTTTATCTTTTAATCTATCAACTTTTTCCGGCCATCGAGAGTATAACTCATATCTATATAATATTTATTGGTAATGCCATAAGTCAAGATGGTTTCTGCAACAAATACTGTTTTCCCTTTTTGGTTTTGGATATTATATCGAAGTCCGCCGGAGATGTCTGGTGAAAGAGTTGCAGCTTTATGTGCCCTTACTTGTGTAAAGTAACCTGCCAGCTGACTACTTCCCAGGCCATTAAAAAACACACCTTTAAATGCTTTTCCGTCGGTAGTGATACCATCACCAACTTCCTTGCCCATCCAGCTACCCTGGCCATCTCCCATAGGATTGAAAGAAATGCCGATAGCGCCGAAAACGCTGATATAATTTTTATGAATCTGATCGCTTATTTTGCCAAGTCTTTTTTCTTGCCCAACGTAAAGGCGATACGTGGTATAGGAAGATTCAATAGTTTCACTAGAAGGGATAATACTGAATTTCTTAGCGTTGATATCAATGGCGAACGATTGAACGTTCATAAAGATACCAAGAAACAAACCCCGGCCTTTCTTATTTAATGGTTTAAAATATTCCAATCCAATCCCGGATGCATTGATAGATAGTGCATTATTCATCTTATAAAGTCCATTATTATCAGAAGCGTCCTTAGTCAGGAATGCTTTGGAGGCTCCAGTTTTTAGACGTAGTTGGGGTTTTGATTGTGCAATGGTATTGATATTCAGTATCAATAAAACTGACAGGGCGAATAGGTGTCGCATAATACGTAGTGTTTGGTGGGGTAGAGATACTTCAAACCATCAGTATTTTATTTTATTGTGTTAGAGGGGGTAAATTATAGTTAAAGTTTTAAGTGCTATTAGCTTGGTCAGGTGTATATACGGGTTAGAGTGGGGAAATGGTTGGGATTACCGGGAAGGTGGGAAGTTGTTTTTTTTAATTTTCACGCAAAGTCGCAAAGGAATAATGCTTTAAGTGGTGCCCTCTGGTAATAATTTAAGGGGCAAAGGGTCGCTTCGCGACGAATACAAATACAAAGCTAGGAGGTCAAAGGAGAAAAAATGTAATACGAGATTTAATCTCTGCGACCTCTGCGCCTCAGCATGAGATGGCTGTTCTGAATATTGAAAAGGTTTCACGCAGAGTCGCAGAGAACACAGAGGAATACAAGACTGCGTCTCAGCATCTTTGCGGTTATTAATTTATAATTGAACGGTTAATGTTTTTGATTCGGATTATGAAAGTTTCAGACTCCGACTTATAACTTACAACTTAAAACTTATAACTTAATGCTTACTACTTCATTCAACATTATACTCAATATCCACCAAATGAAATTTTCCATAAGTGAAAAGTCCATCAGGGTATTGCCAGACCGTTTCTGCATTCTCAAATATATTATACCCCCGTATCTGTTTGTAACTGCTGATTGGAGTTGAAAACGGATATTGTTTCATATCAGATACCGATGACCTGTCTTTAGAAATGAAATTGATAAGCTGGCCCTGATTATTGAAGTAAAGCATCGCAGAAATTGTAATTGTATTATTAGTGAATTGAGCCTTTACGGTATTGCTATCAATCATTTCCCATTTAATCCTTTTGTCGATTAATGTAGCGGGAGCGAGGATGCACATATCGTTAAAAACAGTAACTGTTTCAGCTTTATCCATAATTTCACCATCGTGATATACAATTTTAAACATTCCAAAGAAACGGATATCCATTGAGGCTTTTGATTCTGAATATTTATGGTAGCCAGGTACTGTTACGCCGAACATTTTTGCTTTCATGAAAAACAGCCGGGTAGGTTCGTTCATGAAATTATATTGCTCGGATTCAAAGGGAAAGAATTCTTTTCCCTTATCTCTCATTTCTCCTGTTAGTTTCACCCGCATATTGAATACTCTGGGTTTATTGATAACCCCAACATATTTAAGGTAGCGTTGAACCGGTTCGGGTAATAATTTTATTTCATCTTCTGTTATGACAGCGTTTGTGTCTTTTTTAATAAATGACATAGAAGCACTTACATCCTGTTTATATTTATTTTCAAAATGGCTACTGCCCCAGGCCATGATAATTGAAATCAGAATAAGAATATTTGCTATAGTTCCGAATTTTGCATCTTTCCAGTTAAGAATAATCAGGAATTGAGACAGGATTATTGCAGAAGCGGCGAGTATTGTCCATTGGTCTTTGTTTAGAAGCAGCAGGACAATAGCCATAAGAAATACCAGAGTTGTCAGTAGCCAGATCATCCCCATAGATTTGGAAATGGGTAATGACAATTGTTTCAATTCAGCTAAGTGAAAAGCTTTAGCGAAACCCATTAAATGGATCAGGGCGTGCAGCAGGATGAATACTGCTAATAATATCTTGAGCATATTTAATATAGTGTGCAGTTTTTGGAAACTGACATTAAGGGAATTATCCCTTGGAAGTTATAGGCGTTTTGATAGATATCAGATTTCGGGTAATGTAAAGGTAGATTATCGGGAAGGGGAAAAGTATGAGTGTGGTCAGCAATAAAAGTGACTGTAGGAAGTTCAATAGGTTCAAAAAGTTCCAGAGGGCCGATTAGTTGGTGTGTATAAGGTTTAAAGTTTAAGGGTTTAAGGTTCTGAAAGTTTGAGACTCCTACTTATAACCTACAACTTAATACCTACAACTTAAAACTTACAACGTAAAACGTACACCTTACAACTTCATTTCAGCTTCACGGTTACCCCTTTTTTCGCTGAAGTTTTTGCTGCTTCCAGAATTTCCATAACGATCATATTATTTTCGAGAGAATAGAGGTCGAATGGAGGCAGGGTATATTCATTTCTGATGACTGCTGCAAAGAGGGTGAAGGGATCTGTGTACGGGAATTTGCGATCTTCCAGTTTCATACTTGTTTCGGTGAATCCATCGTAGCCCACTGCTTTTCTTACCCGCATGGAATTTCGGTTATCGGCGAAGATGGCGCCTGTGGTGCCGTATACTTCCATATCTTTTCTTCCGATGGGCCAGTTCCAGGAAGCCTGGATAGTGGATTTTGATTTTTTATATAATACTAATATCGTTGCTTCATCATCTACTTTAGGATTATTTTCTTTTTGTAATTGTTGTGTAACAGCAGTTACTGAGAGAGGTCTTTCGCCTTTATGGAACCAGGTGCTAATGTTGGCTCCGTAACATCCGAAATCTGTAATGGCGCCACCACCATCTAAAACTGGATCGGTTAACCAGTCAAAAAATTCTTTGTTTACATTAATTCTTTTAGGCCCCCGATGTCCATCCCTGATTACCATTTGGGTTAAGGGGCCGATACTATCTTTTTGTAAAAGCTCATATGATTTTTCTACTGTGGGATACCAACTTGTTTCATAGTTTGTCAACAGATGGATATTAAATTTTATCGCCAGAGCTTGCATCTTCTTTGCATGATCGAGTGATACAGCCAATGGTTTTTCAACCATTACATGAATACCAAGTGGCGCACAGGCCTTAACAATTTTCAAATGATCGTAAATGGTTCCGAAAGCCATTACAGCTTCCGGTTTTGCTTTTGAAAGCATTTCCTTCATTGTATTATAAACCAAATCCATTGATAAACCATGTTGTTTTGTATAGCGTTGGGCCAGATCCCTATTGGGTTCTACAATTCCTACAATGACCATGTTATCATCAGCAGGACGGCTTAATATCCAATGGACGTGTGAGTGGGTGAGTCCTACAACGCCTACTCTTACGGGGTGTTTTTGGCTGAAGGTAGAGTTGGTAAATGTTATTAGTAAAAATGCGAGATATATTGGTTTCATGGTTGGAATGGTTGTAGTACGAATGTATTGAAATATGAAAGAAGACTTGATTTTTTTTTCACGCAAAGGCGCAAAGATTGGAATACACATGTGGTATACTCCGTGTAAAATTTAAGGGGCAAAGGAGTCGCTGCGAGACGAATACAAGTACATTTTACCGCAACTTGTCCCGATTATTTCGGGAGAGGCGCAGAGTAGCAGAGGAATACAGTTCTGCGACTCTGAGGTTATATTAATAGCAGAGCTCTTCCCCGTGGATTTCGGGGATGACGCTGATAAGATTTGTGATTGATGAAATAAGTTGGAGAAATATAGTTATGTATTTTTTACTTCTAATAGTAAAGTTAATAAATGCAGAAATGTTGCTCGAAGGAATCCTCTGCGTCTCCGCTTCTCTCGAAATAATCGGGACAAGTTGCGGTTAATAATGAAGGCAGTGTTACAAGTTGAGAGGTTCTAAAAGTTTCAGACTCCAACTTATTACATATAACGTATTACTTACAACTTAAAACGTACAACTTATTACTTACTACTTAATACCAATCTCCTTTTCCAGAACAATATTATTCGATGCTTTCCCTATCATGAAAATATATTTCCCGGATTCCATTTTCCATTGTTGATTGCCCTGGTAAGTGGAGAGGTCTGATTCGGATAATTCAAATTTTATCTTTTTTGATTCACCTGCTTTCAGGGGTGTACGTTCAAAGGCAACCAATCTCTTTATAGGTGTAGTACGGTTAGTTCCTTTCTGGCGTAAATACAATTGAACAACTTCATCGCCATCGAAAGATCCAGTGTTTTTTATAGTGCATTCCACTATAATTATTGTTTTTCCTTTTTGGGTGATTGGTGAAACGCTAAGATCACTGTATTGAAATGAAGTATAGCTTAATCCATGACCGAAACTATATAAGGGACTTGCTACTTCGTCAATATAATTGGAACCATTAGCATAGGGTTTGGCATTATAGTAAACGGGTAATTGTCCTACCGAGCGTGGGATGGAAATGCTGAGTCGGCCGGCTGGGTTATAATCACCGAATAGAACATCTGCTATCGCATTGCCGCCTTCCATTCCCGGATACCAGGCATCTACTATTGCTGGAATGTTTGCGGCCGCCCAATTGATTAATAACGGACGACCTTTTATTAATACAAGTACTACAGGCTTTCCTAACTTATATATTTCCTGTAGTAGTTTTTCCTGCTTGCCCATTAAGTTTAATGTAGCTCTATCGTAACCTTCACCGCTTTCCATATCGCTTACTTCTTCACTGGAGACTTTGGCGGCGCCTGTCTTTTCATATTCCTGTTTGAAGTCGCGGGCACTGGAGCCTCCGAGTACCATGACAACAACATCAGATTCTTTTGCTATCCGGATGGCTTCTTCAAATCCTTTTTCACTGCTGTCTCTTATACCGCAGCCTTTGGCATAATTCACTTTGGTTTGAGATGATACATGGTTTTTTATTCCATCTAATACAGTAACAACAGCGCCATCAGCCTGTGGAGCAGTATAGTCGCCCAACATATTATAGGCATTGTTGGCATTAGGTCCTATGACTGCTATGGATTTGATGTCTTTTCGAAGCGGTAAGGTCTTGTTTTCATTCTTTAGTAATACTATCGATTCATCAGCCACTTTACGGGCTAATGCGCGGTGTTCTTTCCATTCAGTAGCTGTGATAGTTGTTTTTCGTCTATGAAAGGATGATCGAATAATCCCATTTCGAATTTAAGTGCTACTATTCTGCGGACAGCCTGATCAAGTACGCTTACAGGTAGTTCTTTAGATTTCACGAGCGCTACAATGGTGCCATAATAGTCGGATCCACCTAAATCGTCGTCTATTCCGGCTGTAATGGCTTTATAAGCGGCTTGTTTGAGATCGGTTGCTACATTGTGTTGGATGAGTCCGTTGATGGCAAAGAGATCACTAACAACAAATCCTTTGAATCCCCAGGTATTCCGCAGAAGATCAGTGAATACATATTTGTTAGCAGAAGAGGGGATGCCATCCACTTCATTATAAGAACTCATGACAGACCATACACCAGCGGCTACTGCTTTCTTGAATGGAGGCAGATATACTTCCTGCAATTCATATTCACCCATGTGTGCGGCACCTGCATTATGTCCGCCCTGAGGTACGCCATGACCCGCCATATGTTTTAAGGTGGCGATTACATTTTCTTTTGATCGTATACTTGTTCCCTGTAATCCTTTTACAAAAGCCACTCCGAATTGGGAAGTGAGGTAGGGGTCTTCTCCAAAGCATTCTTCCACCCTCGACCAGCGTGCTTCCCTCGCAATATCCAATACGGGGCCATAAGCGATATGAGCTCCCTGATATCTGACTTCTTTTGCAATCGCTTTGCCCATTTCTTGAATGAGGGCAGGATTCCAGGTAGAGGAGAGTCCGATGGATGTTGGAAATACAGTGGCGCCAATGGCCATATGTCCGTGAGGTGCTTCTTCTGCGAGGAATAATGGAATACCCAGTCGGCTGTTCTCGATTACATAGTGCTGGAGCTTATTTATTGCGATGCGAGCGAGTTGTGGATTCAATCCTGTTTTCAGTGTACGTTCTGTCCATGGGTCGGCGCGGAGAAATCCCCAAAGGGATCCTACATGTTTTTGTGAAATATCAGATTTCAATTTATCGGTCAGTTCCACATTATCGCCATTGCGCACATACATGGGCCATCCGAAGGGGGTGAGGAGTTGTCCGGCTTTTTCTTCGAGGGTCATTAAAGAAATCAGGTTATTGAGGCGGACTTGTGCAGGCAATGCCGGATTTTCGTAGGGATCCATTTTGCCGTTCTTGTTGAAGTCGATATAGGAAGAATGATAAACGGTTTTATTATTCGTTTGTGATTGGGTTATAGATGGTAATGTTATAATTGATAATAAGCAGATGAAATAATGATGCTTTTTCATAAATCACTGGGGCTTGAATGAGGTGCTAATTTAGATGAAATAAGGGAGGGGTATATGAATTACTAAATTCTAAAATTATCTATTAGTATAATTTTTTTACCGCTGAGTTCGGAGTGTCCCCGCGTCTCCGCGTTTCGATTGCAAAAAATATTCTAGTAGATTTTTCCCGCAGATTTCGGGGATGGCGCGGATTTGGGAAAAGAATGGGTTCTTTCTTTAAAGCACAATGCATTCGAAGAGTTTTATGTATTTATTGTTTCCGGAATCGAGAGAAATTTGTTCTCTCTTTATTGATAGTCCATTGTCGGATAATACTTTCTTGAATTCTTCTTCAGTAAAGAATGTGGGTAGTTGCAAGCTTTGTCTTTTTTTACTGGTTTGCGTACTAATATCTCTTCAATGAAAATAGCGCCGGAGGGAGTGAGGATTCTTTTACAATCTTCCAATACTTCTTTTTTGTAAGTCAGTTCATGGACCACATCAAAAATCAGGATTTTATTGTATGTGGCTGAAGGAAGGGGTGAGTTCTTTTTTCAGTTCCATAGTAGAATGTGAAATTTTGAATGGAAGTAAGGTTGCCACTATTGTTTATTTTCTTTTGTAAGTTAGTTGGATTACATGTTGTGCTATCAATATCCTCTACTGCGAATTTGCAATCTGGGCAATGATTGGCGATAGGGATTAGACTATAACCTGCTCCTGTTCCTATATCGGCAATCTTATCTGATGGAATTGGATTAATGAAATCTACATCCATTTTTATTTTTGCTTGATGGAGGCTGTCTTGTTTTTTTTTATCGACTTTCGATGATGAGGTTGAAAGGAATGAGATGCAGAGAAGGGAAGAATAATTAATGAACCTTGCATTATGGGTTCAAATTAGGCGGTTTTTTAATCTTGTAGGGTATCCTAAATTTATGGTATTAATTATTAATTAACAGCAGAAACGAGAAATCATCCCCCACTGAATCTTTGCGTTTCATTGGTTGCTATGATAGATTGAGAACGGAATAATAAATATGTTACGGTTGTTGTTAAAGAATTGTTCAATTGGTACAGAGCTGTTTTTTTCTTGCGGATTTCAGGGATGGCGTAAAGGAATTGGTTTATAGTATAGTCTGTACTTTGAATTTGGTGGCCTTTTAACTCTATAGTCCAGGGAAGATGAATATTGTAGAAATAATGTTTCGAAGATAGTACTTGATAAGTTTATTGATAGTTGGAAGCTTATCCAGTTTGTAGTGGTAGATCCGCCTCTGTATTTGAAAGGCAATAATTAGTTCCCTCCTGTTGATGCCTACTAATGAAGGAGTTTGATGCTATTATTTTAATACAAAAGTTCTTTATGAAAGAAACATATTGTTTTAAATTTGGAATGTCTTTTTTTTAATAAGGCGTCTTCAGTTGTAAATCCCATTTCTTCAATGGTGGTTTTGTGTTCGTGTCTGAATAGATCCGGGAGTATTTCTGGAAGGATTGCACATCTTCGTATGAAATCGATTCTGAATTTTCAGGTAAGGATAATTTGCCACTTTGACCGTTTGCTACTCCAATCGGGTATCATACGTAGTTCCGTGTAATGTATATTCAATGTCATCTTCATAAAAATGGAAGCATCCTCTGCTACCAATAGTGAATTTTATCTTTGTGATATCTGATTTTATGAACTCATTGATTAATCCTGATACTGTTTTTCTTTGGAGGATGTTTCCGGAAATATCCATTACAATTAATGAGTCGATATCAGCGAATTGTATTTTTTGTCGTTGTTCATGTAGAGATAAATTGAATCAGTATTTATTGGCAAGTCTGTAACATAAGTCCAGTCCATCATTTTCTGGAGGCAGCTTGTTCTTATGGTATCCTAAGCCTCTTTGAAAGTATAAGCGAAGAGAGCAGTATTGGGGGGAGATGTTGTATTTGTATTGAAAGCAAATTGTTGTAATTCCTGATTGGGGTGATAATTCAAACAATTTAAGAGAGAGCAGGTATAAGCTGCCATTCATGCACCGCATCGAGTACACTCGGGGATATCAAATGTTTCAAAGGTTGAAACTATTATTAGAAAAGGCGTATCCGCTTTTTCTTAATTTGAAGAAAAGTGAGCTGTTTTCGACATCTGTAAAAAACTCGCGATAGCGGGCAGTTCTTTCCAGTCGATTGAATCGATTCTTGAATAGAAAAGTATTCCTTCCTGTATCACTAAAAGTTGCTGACCGTATATCGCAACTTTGTCAAGTTCAGGTCTGCTTCCTTTATTGGTTTTATTATATTTCTTTGATCAAGAGGGGTAGGCAAGCTACTCTAATTTTTCCATTATCGGTAGTATAGATTAGCTTGTTCCATATAAAGAACCCATGATACCCTGATGCGATTTATTAAAGATTTGTAACGTCTTTTGTTGAAGGAATATTGATTTTGTTCCAATGCATTCCAAAGTCAAAAGGTGTAAGAGACGCTTCCTGCTACACTTAGCCATGCTTCTCCGTTGTCGAGGTTTATGGCATCGTCTACCCACCCACTTTGTCCGAATTTTATTATGTTCCAGTTTTTTCCGCCATCAGTTGTATGATAATAAAATCATAACTGGAATTTTCGCATTTAAAAACCGCTTAGAAACCAGTATCCTTATTAAAAACAAGCATTATCCAATGGCACCTGCAATTTTGGGTTTTATCGGGATAAGATCTTGCCCATTCTATCTAAACCGGTGCTTAGCCCCACTTCACCAGCTTCTTTTACTTATTATACAGAAGGATTTGTTCTGGAACTGCCATGTTTATTGCATAACTCTGAAAGCCAAGGGGTAACTGTATTTTGAAAAACGGTGAAGTGCAATAATAGAAATGACAGCGTAGTGAAGAATGATTTTCTCATACCGCTAGTTTCGTAGTAGATGCAGATGCAGAGTAAATTACATAAATACCGGTTAGGGTTATTTGAATACCCTGTTAATGTATTTTTAAATACATATCTTTAACCTATATGGAAATAGATTTCAACTGTATGTATATAATGGAGGAAAGACCACTTTGCGTTTGGAGGTAAAAAAAATGGAGAAAAAAATTTTTTCCCACGGATTACGGGGATAGCGTTTAGGGGGGAGTATTAAAAGTCAGTTTTTAGGTAATATGGATTGATTTTCAAATATTTTTAAAATGTGTAGTAGGATAAAGAAGATATTTTAGTTCCAACTGGGTGCCTAGTATCTGAAGCTATTATTTTATCAAAGTCTTCTTTTGAAAGAATGATAGGTTCATAGTTTATGCCTTGCATTTTCATTCGGCGGACAAATGCCTCAGATGGTTTTCGGCCATGATATGGAACAAGGGCACTTAATATGTCGGTTTGTTTGATGAGTTTTTTCCTGTCCTCCAGGTCTTTAATATCAAGCTTTCTTCTATTTTAGCTCCAACTTTTAGTGCTTCTGTGAGGGAGGGGTTTCCTGCAACAGATAATTCGTTGTAGTAATTCTGCATTACAGGATTAACAAAAACACCGGGTTGGTCTCCATTTTTTTCAACGGGGTCTATAAGGTTATAAGTGCTGATGAGTGTTTTCATCCTGTCCATATGTGTTTGCTCACTAAAGCGAATGTTTCCGAATGGGTTAACATTGTATTTTGCATAAAGGAATTCATAAACATCTCTTGCCAGCTTTTCTTCTTCACGCATATAAAGTATAGCATCAGATTCCTGTGAAGTTAATGTTGTTTTCTGTTGAGCTGTTGCTATAAATGAACTGATAGATGTTGCAATAAAAAATAGAAGCTTTTTCATATTTCGGGTATTAAGTGAACAGTATGTTTTCCTTTCAAATATGTTATAGTTAATTTTTAGAAGCCTTTTCATGTTTATAACCCATATACCTCTTAGCTGATTGATGGAATAGCCAGTTGCTTTGTCATTTGGGTATATAGGATTGCTATTTTACCAAGACTTTCTTTTGTGATATCGGTAGTTTTGTTGCCATGACATTGCAAACATAGACTGTTTGTAATAATAGGGTAGTAGCCAGTTACTTCATTTTCTGAGGAGATTATTTGAGGATTTACAGTTTCTCCTTTTTCTATCGCGTTTTTTATTGATTGTATATAGGCCATTTCTTTTTCATTGGCACTATTATCAGGGTTTCTGGGTTGATCAGATACTCTTTTAATATTTGCATTTTGTTGTTTTGACATACTGTCTGTAAGTGGCAATGCCTGTATATTACAGAATCGGATAGCATATCCGGTTCCTCCTTTTGTGATAGCTTCTGTAAGATTTTTTGCTAATATCTTTTGTGTTTCGGTAGCAATAGCTTTTCCTTTCACCAAATAATTGGTGGTGTCACTTTCATTTGTTTTAGTAACACTTTTGCCCGCTGATGGTTCTTTGCATGAAATTATTGGCGTTGATGCAAAAAAAAGGTTGCGATTAGTAATGATATGAAGGGTTTTGTTCATTTAAGAAGATTTATAAGAATGAGGGTATGTTCTTTATGATATTCTGAGTAGATAACAAATTTACGATAAGTGCAGGATGGAGTAATGTAACTATTGTTACAGATAGGAGGCTTTATATTACTGCGGATATCGGGGAGGTCAGATGGGAGGGGTGTTTATAAATTGCAGAAGGAGCAGAATCGCTGGGTGTAATGCATGCGTCTCCGATTTTCGGTGGAATAAAACCTGGAGATATTTCCCGCGGATATCGGGGAGGGCGCAGATGGAAGGGGTGTTTGTAAAATGCAAAAGACGCAGAATAGCCAGGTGTAATCCCTGGTTCTCTGCGTCTCCGCGGTTATTGTATTCTTATTTCAAATAATTTTTCACACAGAGGCGCTGAGTACGCAGAGGTGTCAACATGCATATCCGCGCTTCTCTGGTAAAAAATGAGTTATTAATTAGCTCTCGGGAAAAATATCTTTATGAGTAATATAACCAGATAAGGAGTTGCTGCTGCAGTGATTGCCAGGAACAGGTCTCTTTGCTTATTTGGGTTATTATTCCATGAACTTTCGTATTTGTTGTAGATCTTCTGATCAACCTGCTTCTGAATGAAATGATAATAGAAGAAGAAGGTGATACCAGTGTAGATTGTCAATGCAAATAACATAGCTGTTTGCTGCGAGGTAAACCAGGCATTTTTAACAAACCGCAAAAAGAATAATTGTAAACAGAGTATCCAACCAGCAACAGATAAGGCAAGGAGATACATAGATTTTAGTCTTACTGTAAGACTATCGGGAAAATAGCTTTGCCTGCTGTAATAGTGGTAGATAGTGAAATAGACGTACTCGAATTGTTTCACGGGGATTGGGATTAGGGTTATACGGATAAGTAACTAATATATAAACGGGGAACGGGGTAAAATAGTGTTATAAAAAAGCGCCCTATAAAGGTTAAATTAGCTAAAACAGTGACTTTTAAAGTGATACGTTTCAAGGACTTCGACGAATAAACTTCACTTTTCGACGAATAGATATAATATGGTTTTTACCTAAATAAATCCCTTTAGAAACTTGGATTTTTGGGATGAAAAGCAGGATGCGGGATGCTAGATGCTAAATGCTGGATGCCTAAGGCTTAAGGCCTAGGGCTTAAAGCCAACAGCCAACAGCCAATACAGAACTAGGATTTAAAGGATTGAAGGATGGGCAGGATGTTTTATGCTTGATGCTGGATGCAGGATGCTGGATGCTTGATGCAAACAGTCAATTCAGGGCTTGGAGGTTAATGGAGGAGAATAAGGACACCCCCTCTGCGTCTCCGCGTCTCAGCGGTAATAAATTTTATTTCACGCTACTTGTCCCGACCGCTTCGGGAAAGTCGCAAGGTAGGAATGCAGAATTCAATTAGTCATGCTCTCCAAAATTCAGAGGCCAACTTATAACTTAGAACTTATAACTTAGAACGTACTACGTACAACTTAATCATATATACCCCATGGTTACACCGTAAGACACCAATTCGCCGGTTGATTTGGAATTGGTTTTCCGGAGCATGTTCTGGCGGTGATTATCGGTTGTTTTTATTGAGATGTCTAATACAGATGCGATTTGTTTGCTGCTGTTGCCTTTTGCTAATAGACGCAATACTTCTATTTCGCGTTGGGTGAGTTTCGCTGATGGCAATTGATTGCCTTCGATATTTTTCCCATCGTTGCAGATGAATTGCTGGCAACTCTCATTATAGGTGTCGAGGATACTCATCATGGCAGTACCTTCTTTTTTAATATGGCTGATATTGGTAACAAGTGTGAGGCCGTATAATATCTTCCCTTCTTCATCCATTATACAATCGGCATATTGCACCATGAACCAGGTATATATTTTATCGGCATTTAATAAGCGCATATAGATGGTAGATGTTACATATGGTTTTCGTTCTGCCGGTAAGTCGTTAAAGTAGTTTATCCAGTAGGTGCTGAAGGCGAACATTTTGACAATATCGTCGGGATGCGAATTTCTGAAAAGTACTTCAGGTGATTTTAATTCAAAATCTTCTCTTTTAATGCCAGTGAGCTCTTCGAACGATCCACCAACAGCTTCTGACCTCCATTTTATGGGGTTTGCTATGAACCAGAAATAAGGACCTATTGCCAACTTGTGAAATTGCTTTATAGTAGAGCCAAACAATTTTACTGGATCATGGATATCGTTTACTCTTTCTGTATAACCGAAGGTGAGACGTAAATCATTTTCTTTTACAGGGGTTAAAATGGTGTAGGGTGTGCTCATATACTTTGTTCTAGGGATAAATACCTATAGTCTAAGATAATAAACAAATCGAAATTCGTCACCTGTCAATTGGGATTTTCTACAACTGCTATCGGCTGACCTTTCTGGTAAGTCGTTTTTATAATCCCCGGTTGTTTAAGAATAAGTCCTTCAATATCCATCAAAGTTAAACTGTGTGCCTCATTTCGGGCATACATGGCCGGACTATGTCCTGCCAGCAGATAAAATAGACCTATACCTTAAAATCGATGAAATGAGAAAAAATCTTCTTCTTGGTATTATTTTTTTTGTTTTTGTATTTACTGGTACTGCACAAGTTCCAGAGTTGGTAAAAGATATTAATGCATTTACCGATGCCTCTTCTTTCCCGACCCAGACGATTACCGTTGGATCACTGGTGTTTTTTACGGCTACAGATCCGTTGAAGGGGATTGAATTATGGAAGACAGATGGAACAACTGCAGGAACCCAGCTAGTGAAAGATATCAATCCTGGTTTGGCTAGTTCCAATCCTGCTGCTTTATGTAATGTAAATGGCACTCTTTTTTTCACAGCAACAAATGGGGTTAATGGAATTGAATTATGGAAGAGTGATGGTACAGAAGTTGGGACAGTTATGGTTCTGGATATTTTGCCGGGCAGCGGAAATTCCGGGATACTCAGTATGGTGAATGTTGGAGGTACTGTTTACTTCAATGCGAATGATAATAACTCATTATTGGATAATGAACTTTGGAAATCTGATGGAACAGCCATAGGTACGGTTAGGGTAAAAGATATTCGTGCTGGTGTATCGGCGCAATCTTCGCCTTCAAATTTCACTAACGTTAATGGTGTATTGTTTTTTACTGCAAATAATGGAATAAATGGTGTTGAATTATGGAAATCGGACGGGACTGATGCTGGTACTGTTTTGGTTAAGGATATAATAACAGGTACATCAAATTCAAATCCTCAAAATTTATGCAATGTAAACGGGACTTTGTATTTTATGTGCGTTACGAATATAGTGAGTCCGATTAGTAATGAATTATGGAAATCAGATGGAACTGATGCGGGCACCGTTTCAGTCAAAGTGATTCATTCAGGAACTGGATCCCCTAATGCAGGAAATTTCATCAACCTAAATGGCAACCTTATATTTTCTGCCCGTTCAAGTACTTCAGCATCGCTTGATATTGAACTTTGGAAAAGCGATGGTACAACAGCAGGGACAGGGGTGCTGCTGGATATATTCCCTGGTACTACAAGTAGTAACCCCAATTCGTTTTGCATTCTTAATGGAGTATTGTATTTCGTTGCAGAGGGTAGTGGTACAGGGCCAGAAATATGGAAGACGGATGGTACTACTGCTGGGACCACTTTAGTGTCTGATTTTTATCCCGGAGCTCAGGGGTCTGCCCCAGGGAACTTGGTAGCGGTTAATAACTTACTTTACTTTAGTGGTTCGGCACCTGGCTTGGGTAGTGAGCTTTGCGTTAGTGATGGCACTTCGGCAGGTACTCAATTGATAAAAGATATTTGTATAGATGGCAATGCAGACGTTGGCAATTTGGTTGGTTTAAATGGACAGGTGATTTTTACTGCTTATGGTGCTATTGGTAGTGTTGACAGAGAGATATATAAATCGGATGGAACCCTTGCTGGCACTTTGTTATTGAAGGATATAAATACATCTACATCTTCATCTTCAAGTGGACAATACAGGTCTTTAAATAACAAGTTGCTATTTAGTGCGAATAATAAGATATCTGGTGTAGAGCTTTGGGTTAGTGATGGGTCTACAGCTGGAACAACTATCCTTAAGGAAATCAATCCCGGAGCTGCCAATTCCGCCGCAACTAACTTTACTGTTGTTAATAACTTGATGTTTTTTTCAGCAAACAATGGAGTTACCGGTTCTGAATTATGGAAGACAGATGGAACGACGGATGGTACTGTATTGGTAAAAGATATCACCCCTGGGCCAGTTTCTTCGAATCCAGCCAATTTTGTCAATGTAAATGGAACGCTTTTTCTTTACTGTAGTGAAGGGGTCAATGGGATTGAATTATGGAAGAGTGATGGTACAGAAGCAGGGACTGTATTAGTAAAAGATATAGCACCAGGGTTTGCCAATTCCAACATCACAAATATGTTCAATTATAATGGCTTGCTCATTTTTACTGCAGTTGACGGAGTAAATGGAAGAGAACTTTGGAAAAGTGATGGTACAGAGGCAGGAACGGAGATGATTAAGAATATCAACGCTGGTGCGAACGCAAACTCTGATCCATCAGGTTTTGTAATATTCAATGGCCTTCTTTACTTCTCCGCCAATAATGGCGTAAATGGTTTCGAACTATGGCAAAGTGATGGCACAACTGCTGGAACTGTAATGGTTAAGGATATTGTTGTTGGCTCTGGAAGTTCATCTCCGGTTAAACTGACAGTGGTAAATGGAAAGCTGGTTTTTTCAACAGCTTCATTGGCAGGTATTGGAGTTGAGTTATGGGTAAGTGATGGTACAAATGCAGGAACCTTATTGTTAAAAGACATTAATTCCGGAAGTCTCAGTTCCACACCTGATCTCTTTTTTGTGGAAGGAAATGTTATGTATTTCAGTGCTTTTACATCTTCAGAGGGCAGGGAGTTTTGGAAAACAGATGGTACTTTTAGCGGTACTGTGATGGTTAAAGATATAATTCCTGGGGCGTTGGGGGGTATGAATGGTAGCAATGGCTTCGCTTATGTTAATGGGTTTTTATATTTTGCTGCTGTTGACGATCCGAACGGATCAGAATTGTGGAGGTCTGATGGTACAGATGCAGGTACAACTCTTGTTGCTAATATTAATATTGAGCGGAATAGTTCTTCGCCCTCTAATTTAACAGTGGTCGGCACTAAATTATTCTTTACTGCTACTGAAGTTTTAACTAATAGTGAACTCTGGAAACTGGAAACTGTAGTAGCTGCTGGCAGCACTACCTGGACAGGTAATATCAGTGATGTATGGGAGAATGCGGGTAACTGGTCAAATGGAGTTCCTGGTAGTACAACAGATGTTATTATTCCGGCAGGCAGACCAAACTATCCGGTGATTAGAGCCAATACAAGTGTAAAGAGCATCAATAGTTTCCCGGGCAGTTCGGTTCAGGTGGCTACTGGGATATCAATAATCATCAATGGAAATTAAAATAACTGACATGATACCTGCAACAGTTTCTAACTATATTATTGCTGAGCGTGAAAATTCGGCTAGCTATATCCGCATACCCTATAATCGAGGTGTGTTATTAATCCCTGCAGAACAGATAGTGCGGATTGAAGCGCTCAGCAATTACAGCAAGATCTATTTTACAAAGAGGCATCCAATGACAGTAGCAAAAGTGCTGCAGTGGTTTCAACTCCAATTACCGACCACAATGTTCAGCAGGGTACATCGGAGTCATTTGGTGAACCGGAAGTTTATTGAACAGATTACATTAGCAAAACAAAATACCTTGCTCTTAAGCACCGGGGAGACGATTGTGATTAGCAGGAGGAAGAGGGGGGTGCTAAATGCTTGATGCGGGATGCTTGATGCCTAAGGCCTAGGGCTTAAAGCCAACAGCCAACAGCCAATACAGGACCAGGATTTAAAGGATTGAAGGATGGGCAGGATGGTTTTGCTGGTGGCTTGGTGCTTGATGCTGGCTGCTTGATGCTGGATACGAACAACCAATACAGGGCTAGGAGGGCAAAGGAGGAGAAGGAGAATACATCTCTGCGTCTCCGCGTCTCTGCGGTTAATCTTTTTTCACGCTACTTGTCCCGACCGTTTCGGGAAAGACGCAAAGGAAGAATGCTTAAAGTGGTACACTCTGATATTAATTTAAGGGGCAAAGGGTCGCTTCGCGACGAATTCAGAGCTAGGGGGTCAAAGAAGAAAAAGGAGAGTTCAAATAGTCAATAGCTGTGAATTTCAGAGGCAGACTTAAAACTTATTACTTAAAACGTATAACTCATTTATTCTTCCACATCTTCAACGACTCTCCAGATAATAGGATAGCTGAGCTGTTATCAACGCTTATTTTAAAACTATCGATTTTGGCGTCGCCTAGTCCCAAAATAGATTTTCCTTTTACGGAGGCTTCTATCCATTTGCAATGGAAATCGCGGGACAAGCCATTTTCATGGATCATTTCAAAAACAACTTCTGATGAATCTCGTTGGTTTATTTTGAGGGAATCAAATTCAGGGATCTGACTTTCCAATTCAAATTCTGATGTTCCGGAAAGATCCAGAGTGAAGTTGGGTTGCTTTACTTTTTTCATCACCAGCCGGGTGTCGGAACCAGTAACAGATAATAATTCAGGAGTGAATAATCTTACCATGATATTATTACGTAACCAGTTTTTTTCATAGAGATCGCTATAGTTTGTATCAAATACCAGATGTAGGGTGTCGTTTTTTACATATGGTTTGAAATTACCATTCTTGTAAGCATTCCAATCAGGATTGACTCTCACTGTTGATTTAGCGCTTGGTTCGAAGGCAATATTCGTCAAATTGCCACCTTCTATTCTCAAGTGATGATAAGGTTCTGCAAGTACAATTTTGTAATTCCAATACAAATCGCTTTTGTCGATTTTTTCGTATTGCGCTTTTAGTATGGCGTTAGTGACAAAGAGTCCTGATATGAAGAGAATCGTTAATACTGTGAGTATTTTAGCAACAAATTTCATAGTAAGTTTATTTAAAATTTTCTTTTACGAACTGATCGTATTTTGTTTTAACTTCTTTCAGGTCGATTTTCAAAAGGTAAAGAGTGCGAAGGAACTGTGGCAGTTCATGATCCATGAATTGTTCCTTTCGGAATTCAAGGATGCGTTCCATAGCATCTTCTTCGGTGAAATAGCCGATGCCCCTTTTGTTTGTTATGATATTCCGTTGCTGTAGGAAATCATATGCACGTTGAACAGTATTGGGATTCACTTCCATCTCCACAGCTATATCACGGATGCTGATGATCTTATCGCCCAGTTTCCATTTCTTCAGGAGAATCTGTTCGCAGACATATTCTGCAATCTGTAGATAAATGGGTTGGTTTTGTCGGAAATCCATTGCTATTATTTAGAATTCTTTTTCTTTGAGTCGGAAGTAAGTCAATGACCATAGTATAAGTGGCACAACAACCCCGATAAGTATGGTAACCGTTTTACTTAGGTTCTCTTGTAATTCAATTCGCCCCTGATCCTTATTTACATCCACCCAAACTAACCAATAGGGGATGGCATTTTGCATTTGGCTTATCATCGATTTGGCAATGATCCAGTTCAGGAAAAAGGCACCAAACCAAAAACAACAGATCACCAATGCTCCTTTAAGGAAACTAAGTTTATTAAAATACAAAGAGCCTAATAACATCGCTCCTGCGAAATTAAAAAACATGATGAAACTTTTGATACCAACAAAACCATCATAAGGGAATATCTGAACTTGTTCCATCAGTAGTTTGTAGTAAGGAAGCTTTGGATTGAGGTTTTGATGATAATCGTTTACAAAGTAGGTATCCATCAATCTGTAGAAGCTGAGGAAAATGGCAAGGTATAACACACCGGCAAAGAGGATACCTGTCAACCATTTTTCCAGGGTGGAAGCGGGAAGGGTCATAAAAGAAGCACCCATGGCATTTGAATTGAAGTAGCCAAACACTTGCGAAGCTAGAAAGGAGCCGCCTCCCACCAGTCCAATGATGAACGACATGTTCTGTGCATCTTCTATATCCGACATCGCTTTAGCGAATAGATAGGTTACAAGGGTTACAGTAAGTGAAAGACCGGTAAGACCCAGGAACAGCATCTGTCTTTCTTGCAATGTTTTTTTGAGAAGTAATGCAAAGCGCCGGCTATTAAAAGTTGCGTTCATAATATTGTTTTACGAGTGAAAGAGCGTTTTGATCTTTTCAGGATTTTCAGTTACAGCAGAGAAGAGGTGTTCCAGATTCACTTTGCTTTCTTCATTATTGGTATTTTCAGAAACAGTAAGGATACCTTTCATTGTTTCTTCTGAATAAAGAACATGGGCTGTATCTGATATTTCGTCAACAGCACGGAATACCAATTTATCTCCAATAGTATTTATGCTGGCATTCAGTAACAAATCTCCTTCGTCAATAATAATTACCTGGTCAATCAGGTGATCGAGGTCCCGAATCTGGTGAGTGGAAATGAAGATGGTCCTGCTTTCATTCATAACTGAGGCAATCAGTTTGCGGAATCTTTTCTTTGAAGGAATGTCGAGGCCATTGGTAGGTTCATCCAGCAAGAGTATATCTGTATTGCAGGCCAGAGCAAATGCGATTACAAATTTCTTTTGTTGTCCGAAGGAAAGGGAGGTGAGTTTGTTTTCAGTTTTCACATCCAGTTCTTCCATATACCTGTTGAAATCTTCGCGATTAAATTTTGGATAGAAAGGGGAGAAGAGGATTACGTATTTCTCAACAGTGAGTGCTGGTACATATACTTCTTCCGGGATGAAATAGATGGATTCAAGAAAAGCGGGTCTGCGCTTTTCGGGACTATGATTATTTACCCGGATTTCTCCTTCGGTAGGGAAGAGGAGTCCTATGATATTTTTTAGTAAGGTAGATTTCCCCGCTCCATTTTTACCAAGGAGACCGTATATATGTCCGGCTTCGAGATGCAGGTTGATCTTCTTGTATAAAAGCTTCTTCTTACTATAGCCGAAAGACATATTTGTAATATCTATCATAGTGTATTAGTTAAGTAGTACACCTCAAAGGAACCATTAAAGTTTTGGATTTCCAAATTTTTTAATTGCGGGATGCTTGATGCTTGATGCCTAAGGCTTAAGGCCTAGGGCCTAGGGCTTAAAGCCAACAGCCAATACAGGACCAGGATTTAAAGGATTGAAGGATGGTTATGCTGGGGGCTGGATGCATGATGCTGGATGCGAACAGCCAATACAGGGCTAAGAGGTTAAAGGAGGAAAAGGAGAATCCACCTCTGCGTCTCCGCGTCTCTGCGGTTATTATGGCAATAATTTTGAAAGCCTATTTGAGCTACTGTCTCTGATTGTACAAAACTCCAATGGCAGCAGGCACAAGTTGTTTTGCCTTACCTTTTTAAGTTTTTAGATTCAAGTATTAACAGGCAAAAACACTTGCGCCAGTGCTGCTAAGGATACTACAAAAATCAGAGGCTGACTTATAACGTAAAACTTATAACGTACAACTAATATCTTAAAACTCACTACTCACTTAAACACCACCATCACGTCCACCTCTCTCTCCTGTTTTTCGATTATAAATCCATTTTCAAGAAACACAGCCCTTAGATGCCCCTTTTTCTCAGGCTCCCATTCCATATGGATATCATAACGACCTTCTATGCCTGTTTCATCTAATACGGGTGTGCCTAGTAATCCAAAGCTTTCCAGATAGTCGGCAAGGACACTGATCTTTACTCCATTGCCGGTAAAGAAATTGCTGCTCCCGGAGTAATTTTCATTTATTTCAGACGATTTTTTTAAATGAAGTGTGGAATCATTCCTTCTTATGATATAGACAGGCATTTTCCTTTTTTCAAAGCGAACCTTAATGTCAAAAAAATGAGGTAATTCTTCCTGCATGGTCTTATATAGACTGGCTTCTTTACCTTTTGGAACAATCACATCAAGACAATATTTATTATCTCTTTTATTATAATCGAATTCCTTCTTATCCATTTCATAAGCTATCCTGAAATATGATATCTGATAGGCCATTCGATACAAACCATCGATAGTGAAATTATGCATGCTGACCCGTCGGTTTTCAAAGACGCCTTTACCAATCTTAGAAAAAGTTCCTACCCCTTCAATGCCGGGTTGCAGGTTGAAGGATGATTGAACGGCACTGTCGGCTTTAAAAAAATCTGCTTCATAATCGAATTTTGTATCGTCTTTCTTCAGCGTTAAGGAAATATCTTTCCCATCATATACTCTGTTGATAACGCTATCAGTAATCTCGTCGCTATGAGTTATGGCCCTGATTTTTCCTCTTCCATCTATTAAAACAACATGTGGAATGGTGTAATAGGGAAATATCTTGCGTAAGTGTTCTGCCGTATCGATAGCCATCATTAAGTTCACCTTTCTGTTTTGTAGAAATTTCTTTATCCGTTCAACCTTTTCAGTGGATACTGTAATTATTTGAAGATGTCCTTTCTGTGTAGCCTGTAATTTTTCATATTTTGATAAAGCCTGTATGCAAGGACCGCACCAGGTAGCCCAGAAATCAATCAGCAGTACTTTTCCTTTGAAGTTCGACGAGGATAGGTTCTTTACCAGTTTATCGGTTTTGCCATTTACAAACACATTTTCAAATATCAACTCTGGTATGGAATTGCCAACCGAAAGTTCTTGTCCCATGCTGGATGCAGAAATAACTAACAAAGCCATTAAGAATATTGCATTTTTTTGCATATTGATTGATTTTGGCGCAATATCGGCCAGGCTCGGAACTGATTGGGTTAATTGCTGGATTAATCTCTGTTAATTTTCCTTAATGAAAGTTCGTGGGCTTTAAAAATGGACTTAGATTTACTTCCAGATGAAAGTACTGAAATTCAACCGTCTGCTTTTTGGCATCATCACATGTCTTTTTTTGCTGATTGCCCTTCAATCTTTCTGGATGAAAAAGCAGATTGAATGGCAAAAGGCTTCATTCTCTACTTTAATTAATACCACTCTTGAGAAAACCATCCAGCAGGAAAAAGAGTTGCGATGTGATAGTGTCAGTAATTCCATTTACAGGTGGTTGATGGATACCACACTTACAGCTGTCTTTAGCAGGACCAATGAAAAATATAAGACAACAGTTTATTATTTTGAAGATAAATCGGGAGTCAATAAAAAAAGCTCCAGCTTCTCATTGTCTTATGAAAGCCGACCCATATTATCAGGTAAAATTGATGTAAAGGAAAATGTTGTAAGAAAGATCGTAAATGATTTCAGAGAGAGTTACCTCAACTACCAATCTATTTTTTATTATACTGAAACGGTAGGGGATTTTGCCTCCCGTCTTTCAGACAGTCTCAAACTGGATAGTAACCGTTTAACATCTATCTACCAACAAAAGCTGCAACAAGAGCATGTTGCTACAGACTTTGGGTTGCATTTTATCAAGAGAAGTGATTCAGTCAATTTCAAAGAAGCCGGGAAAGTGGAGGCGTTAAATGTTCTTCAAACAAGACTTTTTGCTTCTGATATTTATGATAATGGCGACAGGTTATATGTGTATGCTTTATTCAAAACACCTTTGGAATGGTTAAGTCTTAAATTGTATATCCCTTTATTGCTATCCATAATAGTGATACTGATCATATCGGCATTGATCATTTATTTATATCGCGTAATAAACAAACAGAAAGCGCTTTCGATGATAAAGAACGACTTTATCGATAATATGACTCATGAATTGAAGACACCCATTACAGTTATTTCAACTGCCGCTGAAGCTTTACAGAATTTTGGAGCTATGGAAGAAGAGGAGAAGAAACAGAAATACCTGGGGAACATACGGAACCAGGCACAGCAACTACAAGATATCATCAATAAAGTTTTGAATATCTCTTCCTACGAGAAGCAGGAGATAAGGATGGAAAAGACAAGGGTAAGCCTTAGAAATACTGTTGATGATATTGTTAAAAACAGGTTGAGTCTGCCAGACAAAGCCCTGATAAATACAATAGTTGAAAGCCCTGATGATACTATTTGGGCAGATCCCTTCCATCTTAGGAATATCCTCTTGAATTGCATTGAAAACGGGATCAGGTATAATGAGCAAGTGCCTGCAATTATTGATATTCGTTTATCGTCCTCAGATGGGTACAGTAAAATCACTATTACTGATAATGGCATCGGTATTCCCAAAGAACACTGGCCTCAGTTGTTCGAGAAGTTCTATCGTGTTCCAAAGGGTAATCTTCACTTGGTGAAAGGATATGGACTTGGATTATTCTATGTAAAGAAGATAGTTGAAATGCATGGAGGACGAATTTCATTAGATAGCCAGCCTGGAAAGGGCAGCCATTTCTTTTTATTTTTACCACAAGAACCTAAATAATACTATCTGGACATACAACATACCATATTGATCATCGAAGATGAATCCACGCTGGGTGAAATTATCAGGGAGAGTCTGGAAGCAAGACATTTCAGTGCATTGCATTGCAGCACAGCCACAGAAGGAATGCAACAGTTCTTTGTTACCAGGCCGAGTCTTGTTATTCTTGATGTGATGTTGCCAGATATGGATGGCTTTCAGGTGGCCAGGCAGATCCGAATGACAGACAAGGAAACACCAATACTTTTTCTCACCGCAAAATCGCTACCGCATCATGTGGTGGAGGGTTTTGAAAGTGGTGGTAACGATTATCTTAAGAAGCCCTTCAGTTTAGAGGAGTTGATTGTAAGAATAAAAGTATTGCTTAGTAAAGACAGACTTTTATTGGATGAATCACTGGCAGATACACTTGAGATAGGTGAATACAGTTTGTTAACGGGGAAGCAAGTATTAACTCATTCGAGTGGCGTACAGAAACTTTCATCAAAAGAAGCAGAACTATTGATTCTCTTGTACGGCAACCGCAACCGTGTGGTGGAAAGGAAAGCTATCCTTCTTAAATTATGGAAGGATGACCATATTTTTAATAGCCGTAGTCTTGACGTTTACATTACAAAGCTGCGAAAACATTTAGCCAAGGATCCTTCGGTGCAGATCATTAATTATAGGGGTGTGGGGTATAAGTTTATTTGTTGAGGGGCTGAATGCTGAATGCTGAATGCTAAATGCTGGATGCCAACAGCCAATACGGGGCTAGGAGGTCGAAGGAGGAGAAGGAGGATACAACTCTGCGTCTCCGCGTCTCTGCGGTTTTTTTTTTCACGCAAAGTCGCAAAGGAAGAATGCTCTTGGTGGTACACTCTGGTATTAATTTAAGGGGCAAAGGGTCGCTTCGCTCCGAATACAGGACCGAGGATGGGAAGGATGAAGGGATAGACAGGATATTTATGCTAAGGGCTGAATGCTGAATGCTGAATGCTGGATGCTTGATGCAAACAGCCAATACAGATTAAGAAGGTAAAGGAGAAGACACCTCTGCGTCTCCGCGTCTCTGCGGTTATTTTTTTTCACGCTACTTGTCCCGACCGTTTCGGGAAAAGTCGCAAAGGAAGAATGCTTATAATGTTATACTCTAAGATTAATTTTAGGGGCAAAGGCAAATTCTGGGCTAGCAAGTCGAAGGAGGAGAAGTAGAATACAATTTATTTAGGAGCTCTGATTTTCGGAGGCAGTCTTAAAACTTAGAACTTAAAACATATAACTTTTCGGGTACTCCACAATTCAGAAGCTGACATACAACGTAGAGCTTACTACGCATAACTTCCAACGTACCACTCACTTTTTCTCAAACAAATATACATCCGCGTCCTGCATGCTTTCTCCCTCAGAATATACTGTAATCCTGTTATAGCCTTTTACGCCTTTAAAGACCTTTAAGTTTAGTAATCCAATTGCCATTTTGCTATCTGGATCTTCGCTGAGTGATTTTAGAACAATGTAATCGTTAGTAGGAGAAGGTTTTTCTATGTCTATGAGGGTGTTGTTAATCCTCATTGTTATGTTCTTGATGCTTTTCCCCAGAATGAGTACTCTGTATTCCTTAAACGGTTGGATACCAAAACGGGTTCCATATGCTGAAATGTTTTTTGAAGGAACGGCAATCTGGTCTGATCCCTGGTCTTTTAATATATAGCCTGATTTTTCGAGGTCAGCTCGCAGGACTTTGAATAACTTTTCTTTTATGACAATAGAAACAAGAGAGTCTAATCGAAATTCCATCTCTTCTTCTTTGCTGGCGAATCTTGTATCTGGTTTTTCTTCATAGACTTTTGAAGGATCTTTCTTGTTCAATTTTTGTTGGTAGGCTGTGAGATTATTACCTTCTTTATCGGTAATGTATTTTATCTTAACATTATTGACCATCGCTGTTTCAAATGCATTAATTCTCAAAAAGCCGCCATACGTTTTAAAATCCTCGTTTATAGTTAAGCTGGCATCGGTGAGGTCTTTGCCGATAAGGTCTTTTAATTTACGATAATTTGGTTCAGATTTGGGAACATCTGTTAATTGATAAGTAACGTCATTTTTTATGGAAGGTAAAAAATTGGAATCCAACAATAATTTGAGACGCTCATCATATGTCTGTTCTGCTTTATATCGCTTCACATATTGCAATCTGTAAGCATCTATAATATTACCCAAAAGCACATAAAACGTTTTAGCGTTTTTATTGTTAAATTCATTCCAGTTTCCATTTGCAAAGTAATAGTCGTTCCAGGAATTGTAATAACAATAACCTCCCTTCGAATCAATTTTTACATTTGGTCTGGAAAGAGATATATCTTCTAGTTTTAATGATTTTACAATTCCCAGGTTGATGGTTTCATACTTGCCTTTTAGGTATTTCAGTTTCAATACTCCACCCGTATATTCAACTCCATTAAAATAAGTATTGCCCAGAGGCATATTGTATAAGAACATTTTCATTTTGAAGACCGCCCTCTCCAGGGCCGATTTTGTGGCCATGGTTTTGGCTTCCTCAAGTAGCTTGGATAGTTCATCATCTACCTTATAACTTTCTTCTGTTTCCGGAAAAACCAAATCAGAAGGAACAGGTTTGCCTTTTAGGCTGAATATGAAATTATTCAGCAAATTGGCAAACTTGCCATAATTAAATGGCAGACGCATTTCATTGATGAAAGTATAATTAGCGTGTGTGAACGTGTACGTTCCATTTATAACTATCGACTCTTTTTTATCGACAGTATACAAGGTTACACATTTTGCCAACTCTGAAATTTCTGCCCCCTTAATCGAGTCTATTGGAAAACTGATTTCCTTTTCTAGCTTAGTCTTAAATCTGACTTTTTTACCAATGACCTCAAATGGACCATAGGCACCCTTATTGAAATTGTAGAGGTAGTCGTTCAGTTTTCCGAGCTCATACTCATACGACTGGGCATTAACAGAAAATGATGCAAATAAGAGAATGATTGGAACGATTGAAAGTTTGAGGCTACGGCTTAGAGAAGTATATTTCATAGAGAAGTGTATGCTCTAAAATAAAAAGAAAATGGAGATTAGAAAAATGAAAATGGGTTGCTGGATGCGGGAGCCTAAAGCTTAGGGCCTAAGGCTTAAAGCCAACAGCCAACAGCCAATACAGGACCAGGATTTAAAGGATTAAATGATGGGCAGGATGGTTTTGCTGGGGGCTGGATGCATGATGCTTAGTGCGAACAGCCAATACAGGACCGAGGATGGGAAGGATGATGGGATGTACAGGATATTTATGCCAGAGGCTGAATGCTGGATGCAAACAGCCAATACAGATTAAGAATGTAAAGGAGAATACACCTCTGCGTCTCCGCGTCTCTGCGGTTATTTTTTTTTCACGCAAAGTCGCAAAGGGAGAATGCTTTAAGTGCTACAACCTGATATTAATTTAAGGGGCAAAGGGTCGCTGCGCGACGAATACAGGACCGAGGATGGGAAGGATGATGGGATGGGCAGGATGCTGAATGCTGAATGCTGAATGCTTAATGCTTGATGCGAACAGCCAATACAGTGCTAAGAGGTCAAAAGAGGAAAAGGAGAATACAATTAATCGAGAACTACAATATTCAGAGGCTAACTTATAACGTACAACTTACATCGTACAACTTCAAAACAACAATTTTCTCACCCTTTTTTTCGAAACGAATCGGGCAGTCCATGTTTATTTAAAATAGCTTTTGCTTTTTCAGCTTTTTTCTTAAATACAGGTTCGGTATTGTAGTTTTTAACTTTTTTTACAACTACAATTTCGACCTTATTGCTTTTATTGGAGGCTGCTGTTGGCATTGAATCTCTTATTTATTAAATGTACAAAATTTGTTTTGCTCTTAGGGCAAATGCTTCATAATTCTTTCCTGATTCAAAGGGATACCATTTACCATTTATAAGACCATGAATCTCAAATAAATTTTCAATCTCAAGCCAGTTTTTTCGGAGCCCCATTTGATATAATCTTGTTTTCGCAGTTGTTTCACCTTTGGCCAATAAAATGGCGTTGGGATGGTGAATCATGAAGTCAATAACTGTTGAGGCTACTGTTGCCAAAACTATATCCCTGTCTGCATTGTTAGATCTTGAACTGTCATTAACTTTTTGATCTACTTCATCCCAATCACCAAAAGCAAGATTGTAAATGTCAGTTTCAATTTCTGTGTATTTCACCACTTTTTTGATGGTTCCTTTCGGACCAGCACTCAGGAATTCATAGGTTTCATGAGTAGAATCTGTAATTGAAATGTACCGCTGCAACTCCATGTTTCTAAAGTAGAAAATTGAACAGATTTAGATGTGCTAATACAACTTTCTTTTAAACTGAGAGTTGTATGCGAACAGCCAATACATGGCTAGGAATACAAAAGATGAAAAGGGTCGCTTCGCTCCGAATACAGGACCGAGGATGGGAAGGATGATGGGATGGGCAGGATATTTATGCTAGGGGCTGAATGCTGGATGCTTGATGCAAAAAGCCAATACAGGGTGGGAGGTCAAAGTGGGAAAAAGAGAATACATTTAGGTATGCTCTATAAAATTCAGAGGCTAACTTATAACATACAACTTATAACGTACAACTCTTCTCCCCTCATTTTTCATAAACAATCTCTGATTTGTCAAGTCTGCGCTCTGCATATAAAAAAGGAAATCTTCCTGTTTCCTGATAAGGATAATCAAATTGGATTGGCAATCTGTACTTATTATAATTGACTGCGTTTATTGGATTGTTGATACTATAGTTACGTTGCAGGAATTGCCAAATGGGGTGGAGCGTTAGAGGATTTGTATAATTATCGTATTGGGCATTTTCGAATCCGGTAACCAGGTTGCCGTTGGTATTATAGGAATAGTTCAGTATAAACGGAGTAGGTATGGCAGGATATACCCAATTATATGTTGCTTTAGTAATCCTGTTATAATTGTCGTATTCGAAATGAACAATGATCTTATCATGATAATTAGATGGTTCGGGGTCCAGATATTTTAAGCCCCAGGTATATAGTGTATCTGTGGTTATCAATCCTTTCTGGTTGTATCCTAAGCGATGCCAGGAATCAAAGCCATCATTGGTATAAAATGCTTTTATTTCTGAAACCTGTTTTTTCGAATTATAGTTGAAATATAAGTTTGGGAAGGCAGTTCCTACAAATCCATAGATAACGCTATCGGGATCTCCTGATTTATTATAATAGAACTTTCCCTGGTAGGTTCCATTGTACTCTTCATGAAAAGTAATGGTTTTTATTCGATAATGAGGTGGTGGTTGGTTAGGCCAATAATCCATAATCTTATAGCATCCTGATAAGGCAATGATACTTGCTAATATCAATATCCTTTTTATAGAATTTATATGACACATCTGAAACAGGTTTAATGGTAGTACTTAG
>JBGAQE010000184.1:0-6368 GCA_044220885.1 Chitinophagaceae bacterium | reverse complement strand
CAGGTATTACCATGAGTGATCTGGAATCCATTCTGGACGATATTCCAGCACGAAGAAGATTACTGCTTATCGACGCTTGTCATAGTGGAGAGGAATGGACTGATACCACACAAATAAATGCACTACCCCCAGGCGTAAGCATTACCCGTGGAGGTAAGATAAAAAGCACTGCCAGCAGCAGCTCAGATACAAAGCGAGAGAGCTTTCTTTTGATGAAAGAAATATTCAGCGATCTGAGCAGGGGAAATGGAGCCTTTATGATCTCTGCAGCCGGTAGTAATGAATTCGCCTATGAAGGAAAAGAGTGGAGTAATGGTGTGTTTACCAGAAGCTTTTTGGAATCGCTGCATGAGTCACGATACCGTGATAGTTTCAAAGGGGTCCTCCCAATAAGAGTCAGTGAACTGCGCAAACTAATCTATGAGAAGGTTCGCACCTTTACAAGAGGAATGCAAAACCCTACGAGCAGACAGGAAAATGGTTGGTGGGATTGGGAGTTGTAACCGAGATTGCTATTAACAACTGGGATTTAATTGATTTGATAGATTAACTGGGATTTTTGTCTTAAGCAGGATTAAAGGATTTAAGGAGATACAAGACGAACAGCCAATACAGACGGGGATTTATAACTGAGATTATTGGGAATTAAAACTGGGATTATTGGGATTTAAATGATTAGCTGGGATTTTAATGCTGAGGTGCGTGTCTTCACGCACCTAATGAATCCGTCGCAGTGTCTCCCGCACTGCATCTCAAATAATCAGGATGTAGGAAGGGGACACTGCGATGAGTAAATAACAAAAAATAAACTGTGAACTTGTGTAAGAAGCAGGGAGAAAGATTGTTAGGTAAAATAGTAATAAGCCAAAATATTTATTCGCTATCGAAAGGCTGTGTTGAGAAAACAATACCAAACAATCCCTTATGAAATTGTAATACAACTGTATCCCGGTCTTTGATATCAGGCTTATAAACCTGATTGATTAATTTGTTACCAGAATTAAATTTCCCTTCGGGTATATCAATTAAGTAAAAACTCTGTTTGGATTTGGATGCACCTATAATATATCCGGCTACATAAGATCTTGTAACAGACCCGACACTAATTTGGCGGTTAATAAATAAAGCTGCTGACAGAAATATAGTATTGAATATAAAAAGAAATCCAGCGGACATTAGCATTCCGTAAAGAAATGTCTGAAAAGACTGTTTAATTGATTCTGACTTTCTTATTAAGAATAGAAGTAAAGCAAGCATTAAAATTCCCCAAACCCAAAAAAGGGTTGGAAAAAAATATTGAGATTTAAATTGGTTAATGTCCGCATCCAGATAGAAATCCCTCTGCCTTGGTGCAAAATATAGCGCTATAGACAAAAATATTATCCAGAAAATAATACGTTGGCGATATTCTCTAAAAAATGTAATCATCTACCCATTTCTTGATGCAGAAAATCATTAATAAAATACTTACTCTTATTTTTTCATATCAGCTACCTGATATCTCGATAAATAAGCTTTAGCTAAATCCAGCAATTCCTTATGATCAATTTTCAACCCATTGGCAGAAAAATGTATCGGCGAACCATAATGTTTCGAATTGCCATCTAATACCTTACGCTTTATAAGATTTCTCTCCCTTGCGATGTACTTTCCGGGGTCAATAAGTTTAACCGTAACAAACCGCTCTTTTGAAGCTAATGAAACCTGCACTGTCCTTTCGTAGATTTCTGAAATATCCTCCCAAGGTATTAAACCGAATTTATTTACCGTGGTATTATCTATGATACCTTCTGGTCAATAAGTTTAACCGTAACAAAACGCTCTTTTGAAGCTAATGAAACCTGCACTGTCCTTTCGTAGATTTCTGAAATATCTTCCCAAGGTATTAAACCGAACTTATTTACTGTGGTATTATCTATGATGCCTTCTTCACTGAAAATAATCCCGGGTTCTTTGTCAAACATCTTTTTTACGAAAAAATAGATTCCTAATCCTCCCATAAGGACAGAAGCTAATCCAATAATAGTTTTGAAAACTTTATTGTTGATTAGTGAATTGCTTACCTGCGGTTCATATATTATTACCCATAGCCCTCCGATAATAAACAAGACACAATAGACCAGTAATTTTGTCATTTTCCCTTTACTGATCATAATTTCAGTTCTATTAGCTACTTCCATTTATAAGTTCGTTTTATTACAATTAAATTATACAACTTCAATCGATCTCCTTAATTAGCTTAGCAGGTATCCCTCCCACTATCGAATTGGCAGGTACATCTTTATGTACCACTGCTCCGGCAGCTACAATAGCATTCTCCCCTACTGTTACACCGGGAAGAATAGTAGCCGCAGCGCCAATACATGCATTGCGTTTGATTGTAACGGAATTCAGTATAAGGTTCTTGCGTTGACTTGGGTCTACCGGATGGTTTTCTGATATCAGGTTTGCCTTTGGCCCAATCTGAACATCATCTTCAATGGTAATTCCACCTAAATCGAGGAAGGTGCAGGCATGGTTTATAAATACATTTTTCCCTATCTGTATATGCCGCCCGAAATTGGTAAAGAATGGAACGAAGATGGTAGTACTCTTATCAATCTCCCTGCCGATCAGTTCACCCAGTAATTTTCGTGTTTGGTCGGGGTTAGTAGAAGCATTTAAAGCAGGTGATAATTGTAAGGCCCTATTTACTATCTCCCACATCTTTATAATCTCAGGGTCGTTGGTGCTGATGGTGCCACCGGCAAGCATTCTCGAGAAAATATCTTTTACTTCGGAACTCATCTCAATATTATTTATAATCAGAGCTAACGGATTAGCTGCTAAAGTTTATCAAATTTATTAAATACAGCTAAGAATTTACATATTCTTAAAATCCCCGATTTAAGGGATATGGGAACATGTTCAAATCATTCATCTTTATACCGGCTTTAGCAATACAAATATTACATTTCTAAAACCAACCTATTTATTTATGAAAGCATCAATTCTTGTTATTTGCTTGGTGGCAGGTTTTGGCCAACTATATTCACAATCCAATTTTGGAATCGCCTACTATCAGGTTCCGGCGGGGTGGCAGATAGTTCAGCAGTCGCCTGCTATTATTCTCGAAGAGAAAGGTAAGGAGGGCACAACCTGCAGAATTATTCTGTCGTCCAGTGAGCAACTGGTGATTGATAAAGAGGGCACTTTTATATCCTACCGTCAAAAAAGAAGCAGTGGGGAATTGAATTTTAATAATCCGGGAAAAGTAATCAGAAAAGAAAATCCTTATTGCATTTCCTTCGCGACCCATACTACAGAGCTAAAAAATAAAAAGTCGGTAAAAAGTTCCTTTTATACATTCACAAATGGCAACCAAAGTTTTTTTGTTCAGTTTTTATCTGAGGCTGCCAACTGTGATGCGGGATTCAGCTATTTCTTAAAAAATCTTGAAGTGGAGGAATGGGTATCTGATAAACCAGAACCAGGATCTTCAAAAATCAAAAGCAAAGCAGGCGGAAAACCAAGGGGAAGGCCGAGGAAAAACCCTGCGTAGAATAGACCTTAGGATAAGCAGCCAATACAGGACCTTGATGGAAAAGGATGAAGGGATGTACAGGATGTTTCTTCGAAACATGATTTGTCTTGAACAGGATTAAAGGATTTAAGGAAATACAGGATAAACAGCCAATACAAACTGGGCTTAATAACTGAGATTATTGGGATTAGATGGGATTAATTGCGTCAGAAAGGATTAGAAGGTGGGGGTGCGTGAAGACACGCACCTCAGTTGAAAATTTTTTGCTTCGTACGATAGTTAACAGGAAACTCTGACAACTTGATGACTCTTTCACCGAACAAGTGTCACCCGAACTGCATCTTCTACATTAAGGGGAGGCGGGTACACTGCAACTGATAATATCACAGCTAATCATTTAAATCTCAATAATCACAGTCTTAAATCCCAGCATGTGTTGGCTGTTCATCCTGTACTTCCTTAAATCCTTTAATCCTGTTTAAGACAAACAATCTCAGCTAATCCCCTAAATCAAATTAATCTCAGTTTTAAATCCTTTAATCCTGTCCAAGACAAACCAGTTTCAATGAAACATCAATCATTCAACCCTTTACCGTCTAATATCTGCTGTAAATATTTCTCAATCCTTGCCTCCCTTGTCTTTGCTTGTTTGGGTGCAGAGAAATAAAGCAGGTATCCTCTTTGGCGACCTGGAGTGAGGGATTTGAAGGCTTTTTTCAATTCCGGCATATCATCAAGTACTGTCTTGAACTCAACCGGCATCTTATATTCTGAAGTCTTTTTCAGTTCTACTTTCAAACCAGCCTTGTTGATCTTGATAGCTTCCTTGATATAGGATTTTATTGCAGTTCTGTTTTTAAGTATATCCTCAATTTTGGTGAAGCGCATTTGCCGGGCTGCCTGTACATTTTCTGACTGCTGGATCAATAATTTTTTTGGGTCCTTTATCAAAGCACCTTGCATAAATAACAAGGCGCAATACTGCTTGAAGCCATGTATCAACACTAAATTACTTTTTCCGATTGTATAACAAGGACAACCCCATTTGAGTTCTTCTGTTAAACCACAGCCTAGCACCAACTCCCTCAATTCCGAGTACTCCTCTTGCCATTTGGTAGCTTTGGTAAAAAACCAATTCACTTCTGGATTCATTTTACACTTGTTTATGTAGGTATATCAAATAATCAAAACCAATAAGAGTGTTGTATTTTACTTTATTCTCTTGTATTTTTTTAGTACGTCAATCACTAAACCGTGTGGAAGTCCATAGGCCTTATTTCCATTTATGCCTTCCATAGTTTCCGCAGCTACCATAGCATTCAATATGGCTTCTTCAACAGCCTGTACCGTGGCATCAAACAAAGGATTGATTAAATCATTTGGCAGCTCTTCCACTTTTGTAAAATTGTCTCTTTGAAAAGCTGAAGGATTAGCAGTGGAGAAAGCAATAAATATATCTCCTGAACCATTCTCTCCACGTCCGCCTACAATACCCACACCAACTGGTACCCTTGCAGCTATTCGTTTTAACTGATGCGGCAATAAAGGCGCATCGGTGGCTACAACAACAATTATCGATCCGTCACCTTCCTGGCGGTATGAAGGTGGGGCATTTAAAATATAGTTCATCGTATCCTTTAACTCCCTTCCAACAGGTACACCGGCGATAGTGAGATTCCTTTTAGCACCGAAATTGGATTGCACCAATACACCTACTGTATATGTTGAATCTTTGATCTTCACTACCCGTGATGAGGTACCGGTTCCTCCTTTGAAACCCAGACACATCATTCCAGTTCCCCCTCCTACATTACCCTCTTGCAATGAGCCGCTTTTTGCGGTATTCAGCGCTTCGTAGGCGTTTTCCTCTTTTACATGAAACCCGTAGATATCATTAAGGAAACCATCATAAGTTTCTGCCACAACAGGATAGGTATACCAGAAATCCTCTTTGTACCAACCTGTCTTCACAAACCATTTCAACACAGCATCCCTTACCACACCAACGCTATTCGTATTTGTGATCATAATCGGCGTTTCTAAAAAACCGGATTCGGTTATCCATGTGGTACCGGTCATTTCACCATTGCCATTTAATGTATACCAATTGGCGAAAACAGGATTATTATTTCTTCCCCTTGGCAGTATGGCGGTAACGCCTGTCCTCACAGGACCCTTCCCCCTCAGATTCTTGCCTTGTCCTGAAATGATAGTGCTATAGCCTACCTCCACACCTTTCACGTCTGTAATAGCATTAAACTTTCCAGTAACACCGTTGAATGGAATGCCTATATCTCTGGCTCTTGGCTTTTGAGCCATCGAAAATGTTTGCTGTAACAAGAACAAGCAAATAGCAATTATATATTTCATGGTTGGCGAGTATTATTAAGAATATAAATATCTGGCAGATGGAATATTATAAAAACTGCAGCAGGTCTTTGTGAAGGCCTACCCTTCTTTCTACAATTTAATTGTTATAATACAGTTCAACAAATCAATACTCCAACACCTATTTATTACCCAGCACAATCAGGTCCATTGGATTTACTTTAACCTGAGTAGCGACTTGTTGGTTAGTCAACAGGTTTTTGTATTTATTTGTTTGTAATACCTGGTCTGAGAATAGTACAACTTTATCGCTACGGTTAAAAACAACAATCACTTCTTCATTTCCCAGTTGGCGACTGAATGCATATAATCTGTTCTCATCATCTATAGTCAATGTATTGAAGGTTCCAAGTTTTATAGCATTGTATTTCTGACGTATGCTTATAAATTTCTTATACCAAGAAAAAAGATCTGTGTCAAATTGAACAACATCAGCACTATGTTTTGTTTGATCCGG
>JBGAQE010000007.1:0-53856 GCA_044220885.1 Chitinophagaceae bacterium | reverse complement strand
GGGTCGGGTGTGGTGATACCAATTCCAATACTTTGTGATTGGGCAATGAAAGGAATTGTTACTAATAGCATTATATAAAAGTATTTCATATCGTTAGTTATTTAATATATGTATTCGTTCATTCTACCAGATTCGAATTATTCTTCATACACAATCAGAATCTTTACAGGCATCCCCAAAATACTCCCACTACTTCCTGCCACTGTACCTAAAGCGATATTTGCATTGTCAACATTCAGCGTATATTGAAAACCTGCCTGGATATGGTTGGGCATTATCTGAAAGCCTCCGGGAACAGTTACAAGAGCTGTAATAGATAGAATTTTTGATGGGGTAATACCGTGTGCAATTAAAGTAAAGCCTCCCTGAGCAACAGGAGTAGTGGTGGTCAGTTTTTTCATTTTGATGGCAGGTGCAGCTTCCGAAGTTTTTCCTAATTGCGTATATCCGTTAATGTCAGCATTTCCGTTTTTATAGAATACTGCAGCATTGGATCGATTTACATCGGTGAGACCATTACCCAATATCAATAGGGGATCGGTACTTACCCAACTTGTCTTATTGGAACTGGTTATAGAATCGTTGTATTGTCCGATAGATACACTAACATAACTTTTGGAAACATTTCCAAAACCCATGACCGTTGAATTAATACCTGTTGCTTCGTTACTAGCACCAAGGGTAGTGGAGTTGTCACCTGCTGCTATATTAAAGCTACCTAAAGCTATTGAGTAGGCTCCTGTTGCCATATTTTTTCTTCCAAAAACTACCGAATTGAATCCGGAAGCTGTCGATTGAAAGCCTCCCACTATTGAATAATCACCCAAAGCTTCAGATATATTTCCAAAACTGGCTGTATAGATTCCAGAAGCAATCGTACTATTTCCAAATGCAGCAGCTCCAAAGCCATCGGCCCTGTTACCAGCACCAATAGAAACAGCATATGTATTGTTAGCATAAGCATAGCGGCCTAACGCTACAGTGGTCTCCCTTGGCTTTAGAATTAAAACTCCATCGCAATACTATGAAAGCCGATACTATCTGCATTCCAGTTCTTTGAATCGTCCTCTGCAGAAAGCCCAGCTTCAAATACTGTACCTAACCTGAAGGCACTTTTCTCTGGCAGCCACATCATACGTGTACCACTACCACTGATGGGTACTGTAAAAGTGGCGGGATTAGAGGTTACTGCATCAGGGTTTTTCATCACTAAATTGCCATTACGATAAACAACCATTGCATTATGCCTGATTGTGTTTGAACTTCCATTACCTATATAGAAGAGAGGATCAGTAGCACCAGAACTAAATTTACTTGAACTGGCGACGGAATCATTGTATTGTCCGATGGCCATAGACGCAAATGATTGCGCCACTGTTCCATATCCAGCAGTGAAGGCAGCAGTTCCTGTAGCCTTACTACTTAAGCCTGATGAAAATGAATAATCCCCTTCTGCTTTTGTAGACGCCCCTACTGAAGTAGCTGCTATGCCGACCGCATTATTATTATATCCCATTGCAATAGAATGGTCACCAGCGGCAATACTTGCCGTACCAATAGCAAGGGAGCTTTCTCCCCCTGCAATCGTTGAACTTCCTATAGAAAATGAGTAGTTTCCAGACGCTTTAGTACTCAACCCGAAACTACTTGCAGCAATACCTGAAGCATTTGTTGAATTACCGAAAGCGAGACCAAAGCTTGCTGAGGCTCTGGTATTATATCCTCCTGCGAAGGACCATGTACCGATACTATCAGCAGTCCAAAATATGGGACCAGTAACGGTACCTGCACGAAAGGCACTTTTTTGTGGCATCCACATCAGTCTTGTACCACCACCACTAACAGGAGGTTGAATCACGCCTGGATCAGTGAAAACTGTAGCAGCAGCAGGACTCCAGAAACCACCAGTATTGGAGTTTCGAATCTCAGTACCTAATGTACCGGCAGTCTGCCATAAGTTAGTACCATTCGACAAACTATTCCATCCCCCTGCTGTACCATTACCATTATGAAACCAGATTGCATTTGTCATTGTATCATACATCATCAATCCTTTAGCAGTATTCGTAGCAAGGGCGGTGCGTGTTGCGGCATCTCCCCTTGGAATCAGCAATCCCTTGTTCACTCCCTTTACATCAAGAATTGCATTTGGATGTGGAGCAGAGCCATCATTATTTACAGCCACATTCTGTGAAAACAATATGATTGGAAGAAGCACAGTAGCAGTAAACAGCAGTGATTTGATAAGCATAGTAAAGGTTTTTTCCGATGCTTAAAATTGCGGGATTGGGGGGAGGAAACAATAACACATTTAAGCGGGGAGAGGAATTTGAAAATTTGGGAATTTGAAAATTTGAAAATTAAACAGCCGAAAACAATTTGAGAATTTGAAATTTGAAGATGTGGAAATTAAATGAAAGAATACAATTTGAGAATTTGCTGATTTGAAAATTTGAAAATTAAATATTAATACAGTTGCAGCTTTAAGTTGCAAGTAATAAGTTAGGTCTCCGACTTTCTGAACCTTAAACAAACTTCAAACCTGAAACCTCGAAAGTTAAGGGCAAACTTATCTGTCGACCCCTGGAACTTCTTGAACTTTTGGAACTTGAACCCCTTGAACCTCTTGAACCTTCCCAAAAAAAATACAACCCGCTCAGGGGCCAAAGTTGTAATAAATTGCCTTTGTGTTAACAGAGTATTTGATGCGCGTTACTTTCCTTCATTTGGGTACGGATTCAGTGTTTTGTTTTCCAGTTTTTTTATCGTCGCTGTAATTAGTTTTCATAAGCTCCTTGTTTTGGTGTGCCGCTTGGCGTGTTGACAATACAAAGATGCAACGGGAATAAGGGGTTTCCATAGTTTATTAGGCGGGGATGGGGAAATGTCGATGAATGGGGGGAAAAGGCGATGAATGGGATAATTTGAAAATTTGGGAATTTGAAGATTTGAAAATTAAAACAGCCGGGAAAAATTTGAGAATTTGAAGATTTGAGAATTTGATAATTAAACAGCCAAATACAATTAACCGCAGAGACGCGGAGACGCAGCGGCGTTCCTCCGCGTCACTGCGCTCTGCAATTAAAGATTTTCAAATTTTTCAAATTAACTAATTTTCAAATTACACTATCCTGTGCCTAATCGCCTTCGCCACCGCCTCCGTACCACAATTCACATGCAACTTGTGATAGATATTCTGTAAATGCCGCTTTACCGTGTCGATGCTTACGGAGCAGGTATTGGCGATCATTTTATAGGAATTGCCTTTAACCAGGAGTTCAAGGACTTCTTTTCACGGGGAGTGAGGTTGTAGTCGTCGTTGAGGTTGGGTTGGGTGCAGAAATGCTGGAATACTTTTTGGGCAACGAAGGGACTCAGCGTGCCGCCTTCCATCACTTCTTCCAGACTTTATCAATTGTAAGGGAGAGGTGTTTTTTAAGAGATAGCCATCAGCTCCGGCGCAGATGGAATCGAAGATGCGGGTATCGTCGTCAAATACGGTATGCATCACCACTTTCACATCGGGATAAGTGCTCTTGATCATCTTTACACCTACCCCATTCATGCCTGGCATATCTATATCCATCACTATCAGCTCAGCAGCAGTTTCCTCTATGGCTTCAATGGCATTCCGGCAATCGGGATAAGATGCCATTACCCGAAAGGTCTTTTCGTCGTTGAGCAATAATTCCAACGACTGACGCAGCCGGGCATTGTCTTCGAATATGATGAGCTTATGGGGCATTGTATAAAATTAATCGCTTCAATAATCAATTCCTATTACACTTTCGGGTGATATTAAACTGGCATTACCAATTTCAACTGGGTCTCTTTCCTGGCGATGTCTTCAAATCAAGCTGCCCTTTTAATAAGGCCGCTCTTTGCTGCATATTCTGTAACCCATTACCAGCGGCAATTGTAGTGGCATTAAACCCAACACCGTCATCTTCCACTTTTAATTGTAACTGGCTATCATTTATAGACAATTCAATAAGCGCATTTTTGGCGGAAGAATATTTTGCCAGGTTATTGACTGCTTCTTTAAATAACAGGTAAAGGTCACGACGCTTATCCATCTCCAACTTCCAGTCACCCGTCTGTTCCGGGAATCGGATATCATAATTGATGTTCTTTCCATCTAATATATCTGAAGCATATCGTTTCATTCTTATGAACAGATGTTCAAGATTATCGTATCGGGGATTGATATTCCAAACAATATCACTGATGCCTTCACTCACTTGCTTGATATCATCAGATGCCTTGGAAAGATACTCTTGTACTTTATCCGGATTACTGGCATTGCGTCTGGTAAGTTCATTTAAGATATTGATATTGCTTAATGAAGCCCCTACATCATCATGGAGATCGCTGGCGATACTGTTGCGCATTTCCTGCATCACCGATTGCTGCTCCAGTTTCTTTTTCAATTGATAACGGCTGAAGGCGATAGCACTCAGTAAGAGTAATAATACCACTCCTGCAATAATTCCATTGCGCAACTGCTTTTGATTCTGCAGACTTTTTTCATTGAGGAGTTTTTCCTTCTGTACCAGTTGTAATTCCTGTTCCTTGTTTTTTGTTTGCAAAGCCTGCTTCAACAGCTCTTCCTCTTGTTGCTGTAATTTCAGATCGGTCAATAATTTCTGTTGCTGCAGTAAGTTGATTTCATTTTCCTTTTGCTGTGCTTCCAGTTTGTTGCCACTGATGATAGCTTTCTGCTTTTCTATTTCCAGCTGCTTGATACGTTGATCGGTATTCAATCTCTCTATTTCAATATCTTTCTTGCTGTTTGATATTTAGCCTCGAGTTCTGCAATATTCTGTTCCTGTTCCGACATAGCCAAACTATCTTTATATAGAACCTGTTTCTTATAAGTACGATAAGCCATTTCATAATCCTTCTTTCTTAAATAGAAATCGGACATATAACCATACAGAACCCTGCAAGATTACTCTTGCTTTTCAATTCTTCCGAAAGTCGAATGGACTTATTGAAATAAGAAATAGTTATGGAAGAATCCTGTTTCAATATTTCAGAATAAAATGCAGCGGCAATATAACGTGTAGCCAGCATCCATTTGTCGAAGCCAGTACTTCTAATATGAATCGCTTTAATTCATAAGCAAAAGCGGTATCATTCTTATTCTGCGCATTTGCTATCAAAGAAGATGTATATAGATTTGACCATGCAAGTACTACCAGATTGCAGTGCATATTTCAAACATAGTTGCTGGTATTTCTCTGCTTCTTTCTTATCTAAATCAAGATATACCTGGCTTAGATTACAACAAACAAGTGCGAGCTTATTTATATCTCCAGCTTTCTCACGATAGACCATTGATTGCTTGCCATAATCAATCGCTTTTTGCTTTTTCCCAACCGGCTATAAACGGTGGATATATTACCAAGTGTCATGGCAATATCCAACATAGTCGTTCAATCCTTCATAAATAGAAAATCCTTTGAAGCAATTGGCTGTCATCTTATCCTCATTATCCTTCTTCCCCAGGCGAAACCCAGTTCATTATAGGCGAGCCCGGTATATGATATGCGAACTTTTTCCAATCGGTTAGCTAATGCTTTATCAAAAAAATAAATGGCTGAATCAATTTCATCAAGATACAATCGAACCTGCCCTTTATGAAGATAAGCGATACCAATAATGACCGAATCTTTAATTGGAGACCTAATTTAAACAGGGCAGAAGTTTGCATATCATCTTCTTCCAATCGTCCTTCTCAATCAATATATCATTTAGTTTAATAAGCGACCATGCCTGTCCTTTCAGATAATTATGCTTCTTGCTATAATCAATCGCTTTCTGGCTGAATTGTAAGGCAGTATCGAAACTTGATTTTTCGAAAAAAGCACTTGCCTGGGAGAGGTATTGGGCTACCTGTATGGAATCGGATTTGAAGTAAGTCTGCGAGTTGGCAGCTATAGTAAAAAAAAATACTATAATAGAAAGAATAGTATACGCCGCATTGCTGCCATATTCAAAGGAAGGTTTATGATGGAAAAATTACATAATATTAAGGAATTAGTCAAACCCTTACTCCTGAGCAAGTGTTATAATAAACAAGGATAGAAAGAGAATAGTATTTAAAGTAACTTTGCAGTAATGGAAGCCAACGAAACCAAAATGGTAGTGCTATTTTGACGGGGTTTGTAATCTCTGCAGCAGCAGTGTGCAGTTTATCCTTAAAAGGGATAAGAAGCAGCAATTCCTGTTTGGCTCTTTGCAGGGAGCATACGGACAGGCTACCTTATTAAAGTATCATCTTCCTACCGACCAGTTGAATTCGTTCATGTTATTGGAAGGAGAAAAATTGTATACCCATTCATCAGAGCACTTCGTATGCTGAAACTTCTGGGTGGAGGATGGCAATTACTTTATGCTTTTATAATAGTGCCGAAATTCATTCGCGATGGCGTTTATAACTGGATCGCTAAAAACCGTTATAAATGGTTTGGGAAACAGGAAGCATGTTGGTTACCAAAGCCAGAGGGAAAGCCCGGTTCCTTGATTAATTATTGGAAGCATCCATCTGATGTCCTTCTGCTATTTCCCGCTTTATAATAGCCTTTAATCTTTTCTCATTTCTTTTCCAGTAATATATAGCCAGGATAGAACTGAAGATATAGCTACAGATAGGCACAATTACAAGTATCGGAACGGATATATATATCTGCATGAAGAAAAACATCACAACAAAAGTGAAGAGACTAACCACCAATGTACCTATCAGGGAATACATTATGAAGTAAGATGCCCATCCACCATTACGCTGATCTTGCCAGCTCCTTACAAACCGTTTTTCCTCTGCACTGATCATGACTACATTTTTATGACGCCTTCCATATAGTATACGCATTCTCCTCCTATCAAAACACGCTCAGGGCTTAATTGTTCACAAGCAATAACCCCACCACGGGCACTGAGCTGTTTTGCTTTCATTTTTTTCTTACCCAATTTTTCAGACCAATAGGGTATCAATTGAGAATGGGCAGAACCTGTTACCGGATCTTCATCAACCCCATCGGCAGGGGCAAAAAAGCGGGAAACAAAATCAACCTTATCGCCTTTTGAAGTGATGATGAACATTCCACCTTCCTTTTTCATGGCTGTTATATCGGGCTTGCAATTCAATACTGCTTCTTCATTTTCCAGTTCAACAATAAGGTCGCGACTCTTTGATACTGCTTTTATTGATACGCCACCTAACAGAGCAGAAAGATTATCCCATGATACATCTACCGGCCCGGGAGCCCAGCTTGGGAAATCCATGATGAGCATATCTTTTACTTTGGCAACCTTAAGCAATCCACTTTTCGAATCAAATACCACGGTCTTCTTTTCCCACTTCAGAATATTGAAAATCACAAATGCCGAAGCTAATGTGGCATGTCCGCACAAATTCACTTCAACCGCTGGCGTAAACCATCTTATATCATAATTCGCATCCTTATTCTTACTTGGAACAAAGAACACTGTTTCACTGAGGTTATTCTCTAATGCTAATTTCTGCATTGTCTCCGTAGGCAACCATTTCTTTAATGGAATAACTGCTGCTGGGTTACCACCGAAGAGTTTAGAGGTGAAGGCGTCGATTTGGAAGAGGGAAAGTTTCAAAATATATAATTTGGTTCAATAAGTTCAATAGGTTTAATAAGTTCCATAGGACAGACTAATAGTTGGCGGTTTGTTTATTGAAGTTTTTTAAACCGCAGAGACGCGAAGACGCAGAGTGGCGTTCCTTCGCGTCTCTGCGTCTCTGCGGTTATAGATTTTCAAATTCTCAAATTTTCAAATCATCAAATTCCTTACTCCCGCATCATCTCCCTCACCACATCCACCACCTGCTCCGTATTCGGTTTAGAAAAATAATCGCCATCGCTTCCGTAACTAGGACGATGTGCTTGCGCTGTGATTGTTCTTGGTGATACATCGAGCCAGCGATAACCGCCCTGTTGTTCCATCACCATATTGAACATATAACCTGCTGCACCGCCTGGAACATCTTCATCTACAAATACGATGCGGTTGGTTTTCTTTAATGATTCGAGAATGATATGATGCTTATCGAATGGTAATAAAGTCTGTACATCCACTACTTCACAATCGATGCCTTTGTGTTGTAATAATACTGCTGCTTCCATAACCACACGAAGGGTGGAACCATAAGATACGATAGTGATATCTTTTCCTTCCCTGATTACTTCCGGAACTCCCAGCGGTACTTTATACTCTAAAAGATTAGTTGGCAACTTTTCCTTTAAACGATAGCCATTGAGACATTCCACTACAATCGCAGGATCATATCCAGCTAATAAAGTGTTATACATACCTACTGCCTGCACCATATTTCTTGGTACACAGATATGCATGCCACGAAGTGAATTCAGCATAAGCCCCATAGGAGAACCGCTATGCCAGATACCTTCGAGCCTGTGCCCGCGGGTACGCACAATCAATGGGGCACTCTGGCGTCCCTTGCTTCTCCAATGTAAAGTGGCCACATCATCTGTGAGAGGCTGTAAGCCATATACGAGATAATCGAGGTATTGTATTTCTGCAATGGGACGAAGACCTCTCATGGCAAGACCAATACCTTGTCCCATAATGGTTAGTTCACGGATACCGCAATCAAAAATCCGGTTTTCTCCATGTTTCTGTTGCAATCCGGCGAAGCCCTGGTTCACATCTCCGATCTTACCTACATCTTCCCCAAAGGCAACGATTTTTGGATTTGAAGAGAACAAGGCATCAAAATACTTATTGAGTATTTCATAGCCATTGATCATTGGGGCATCGGCATCTGTATGAAGTTCGGTGCCTTTCTCTAACAGTGGACTATTGGGTGCTGTTGAATAAAGATGGGTGTTGTAATAACCATATCCTTGTTCAAGCAATAATTTGTAATAAGAATTGATTGGGCCTTCGAGGGAATGTGCTTCAGCTACTGCAGCTGCAGTATGAAGTGCCACCAATACATCTTTACGGATGGGTTCCCTGTTAGCCAGCAAATGGTTCTTGATAACAGTGATCTCTCCGTTCTCATCAGCGCCTTTATTGATCAGCTCTTCCAGCAATTGCTGTGTAATGATAACCTGCTCTTTAATGGGAGCGAAAAATTTATCCCAGGCTGCATATTTGCTTTTACGAACCAGTTCTTTCGAAGCCACTTCCAGATCACTTAATTCATCTTCGCTGGCGAGTTCATTCTCAAGAATCCATTCACGCATTTTTTTGTTGGCATCCCAATCTCTTTCCCAGGCCAGTCTATCGGGAGTCTTATACCGTTCATGACTACCTGAAGTTGAATGTCCTTGCGGCTGTGTCACTTCTTCTACATGGAAGAGAGCAGGTACATGGGTATCGCGTATTTTCTGGATGGCAGCTTCAAACACCTGGCACATGCCGGCATAATCCCATGCCTGCCTATAGATATCGATACCATTGGTTCCTTCTTTCTTCTGCATGCCTTTCAGCGCTTCGGAAATGGAACCTTTAGTAGTTTGGAATTTTTTGGGAACGGATATACCATAGCCATCATCCCAAACAAAAAAAGCAACAGGTACCTGCATCACTCCGGCGGCATTTACGGTTTCCCAGAAATGTCCCTCAGAAGTGGAGGCATCACCTATCGTGCAAAAGCAAACTTCATTACCATTAGTGCTTAATGAAGTGAAAGGTTGTAATAATTTTTCTTCCCTGAAAAGTTTAGAAGCCAATGCTAATCCAATGGAACGGGGCATCTGGGCGGCCGTTGGTGCCATACCAGATGTTATATTTTTCCGGTTGGCGAGATCAAGCCATTCACCGTTTTCGCCTACCAATGGGGAAGCGAAATGCGAGTTCATTTGCCGGCCAGCGCTATGTGGGTCGTTGGCAGGATCGGGGTCAGCATATAATTGGGAGAAGAATTCTTCTACAGTAGCCACGCCGGTAGCGAAGGCGAAGGTTTGGTCTCGGTAGTAGCCCGACAGGAAATCTCCCGGCTTAAAGAATTTAGCAGCAGCCACTTGGGCTACTTCTTTTCCGTCGCCGAAAATGCCGAATTTGGCTTTACCAGTAAGAACTTCCTTACGACCTAAAAGGCTCACTTCCCGGCTCTCACAAGCGAGCCGATAGTCGTTCAGCACTTCATCCCGGAATCGGTCGAAGGATAGTTTCTCGCTGTCCAGCAGTTCATTGGTAGAGGAGAGTTCCATGCAGCAAAAATAGGGATACTAACATCCATTTGCTGTGTTTTGCGGAGGTTGTTAAAAAAATGTCATTAGCGTGAAAATATGTTGGTTTTTACCCCGTTAAAAATGTACTTTTGAAAGGCTCAAAGTCTACCAACTATGAAAAAAGTATTATGCTTCCTCCTTCTGGCGGCCTCTTTGGTGGCCAAAGCTCAAAATACTGAGAAAGAGACTCTTCAGTTGAAACAAGCCGGTTTTGATTTTGGTAAGATTCAACAGGGTCGTCCTGTTACCCATGTTTTTGAGGTTACTAACACAGGCAAAGAGCCTATGCGACTGGAGAATGTACAGGCCAGCTGTGGTTGTACCACTCCGGAATGGAGTCCTGAACCCATCAAACCAGGCGGCACTGCCACCATCAAGGTTGGTTACAATTCAGCTTCAGAAGGTCCTTTTAACAAATCAGTTACAATATTTTACAATGGTAACCAGACCCGAATCCTTACAATTTCGGGAAATGTTTACAAAGCAGCTGCCACCTCGGCGCCTGCAAATTCGTCTATAGCATTATTAAAACAAATCACTCAATAACTTTTTAAAAGAATACTCATGAAAAAAATGATCCTGTTTTTTACTGTGGCCTTATTCGGGATGGCTTCAATGGCACAAAATTCAGCTCCTGTTGCTAAAGCGGAGTTAGTTAAATTCAAGGAAACTACTTTCAATTTCGGAAAGATCAAACAAGGCGTACCTGTTACGCATGATTTCGCCTTTTCGAATGTGTCTGATAAAGCTGTAGTGGTTGAAACTGCTACTCCTTCCTGTGGTTGTACAACGCCAGTTTGGCCTCAGGCACCGGTTGCCAAAGGAAAGGCTGACAAGATCACTGCAGGCTTTAATGCAGCAGCTCCTGGTCCTTTCACAAAAACAATCTCTGTGAAATTACTTGGACAGAACGAACCTGTAGTAATCACCATCACTGGTGAGGTACTTAGCGCTGAAGAGTATGCGAAGTTGAAGAAAGACTAAGGCTTTCGAAATTTTTGGAGCCCCTGCCTGGTTGGTGGGGTTTTTTTTATGCTAATTTGAAAATTTGGGAATTTGAAAATTTGAAAATCTTTAACCGCGGAGACGCAGAGACGCGGAGGAACGCCCTTGCGCCTCCGCGTCTCTGCGGTTACATGTATTGGCTGTTCATTTTCAAATTTTCAAATTCCCAAATTTTCAAATTCAAAGAAAAAACCCTCCTGGAGAACCAAGAGGGTAACAACTAAAAACAACAATCGTTGCATCAATAAATTCAGCTTCGATTGATTAGGTACAAAGGTTAGTCAGGCTTCTTTCCATCAAGGAATGTATTGATGGTAGAGATGCGTGTTGTATCGTCATCTTCTTTTTTTACTTCATAACTGCTGTAGAAATTCTCTACGTTGGAGATGGTGTTGTAGAGCTCTAAATTGCGGCGGATGTAAGCCGGCACAGTCTCAAACTCGTTGTTAGGGTCGGTGGCATTAACATTGAATGACAGATTACGTAGTTTCTGTATTCGTTCTGCCGCCCGACGTTTTTGATCTTCAACTTCGTCCCGCAAAGCAGGCTCCTCAGAGGAAGGTATTGCCGTAACAGGTTGTGGAGTTTGATGGGCCAAGGGCTCATCCGCCGCTGGAAAGTCATCTTTGATTACCAACTGCAGATCGCCGAAGGAAGGTTCTTCTTCCCTGACAGTTTTAGCAGTAGTACCTGAGATTGGTTCTTTCACAGGTGTTTGTTCGGGGTTGGATTCTTTCGTGCTCGATTCAGCATAGATATTAGAAGGCTTGGCCAAGTATCCTCCCGACGCTGCAGACGCAGGAGAATTATTTTGCTTTTCAGACTTCGCGTTGTTTGTTTCAGAAGGGGTTGCGGATAGTTCGCCAGATACAGATGGCAGCGAAAGTACCCATTCCACTTTTTCTTCTGATTCCTTTTTCTCCACTTGCTTATCAACAGTAATTTCCCTAGATATGTTTTCAGTAAAAAATACATTGCTCACAGTAGATTCTGCAGCTTTGGTCTCTACTAATTTCGGTTGCATCGCTTCACTCAATGCAGGTTCTGCTTCATTGATCATTGTGAAAGCTGGTGCTTCTGTTATTTCTGCAATGGCTTCTTCTTCCTTGAATTCAACAGCTACTGGTTTTGTAATCTCTTCAACAACTGTCAAAGGTTTTACTACCACTGGTTGTTCTTTTTTCATCTCCAATGTCATTACTATCTTTTCTTCCTTGATAGCTGGAGCTGCTTTCTTCTCCTCCACTTTCTCAAATGGATCCTTGTATTCAAATCCGGTTGCAATCAAAGTGATACCGATCTTATCACCTAATGTAGCATCGTATCCTAATCCAAGAATAACATCGGTTCCTTCACCAGCGCGACTCAAGAGATAGTTCTGTATGATTTCCACTTCATCCATGGTGAATTCATGATCACCTTCAGCAGAATTGATATTGATAAGGATCCATTTGGCTCCACGGATATCATTATCATTCAGCAATGGAGAATTCATAGCTTCTTCAATAGCCTGTTGTGCGCGGTTCTCACCGTTGGCAGCAGCACTACCCAATATAGCTACACCACCATTACGCATTACAGTGCACACATCGGCAAAGTCAACATTGATCTGACCAGTGCTGTTGATTACATCTGTAATACATTTTGCAGCTGTAGCCAAAACATTATCAGCTCTGGAAAATGCTTCTTTCATTTTCAGGTTACCGAATTGATGACGCAATTTATCGTTGCTGATCACCAGCAAAGTATCAACATACCCTTTCAGTGTACGGATACCTTCTTCGGCTTGTAACTGACGCTTCTTTCCTTCGTAAGAAAAAGGCGTAGTCACGATTCCTACTGTCAGGATACCAAGGTCCTTACAGATTTTCGAAATGATGGGAGCACCACCAGTACCTGTACCACCGCCCATACCGGCAGTGATAAAGGCCATCTTGGTATTCACTTCGAGGATACGACGTATCTCCTCGAGACTTTCTTCTGTAGCCTGGCGACCAATTTCAGGATTGGCACCTGCTCCGAGTCCCTGTGTTAAATGTGGACCGAGTTGTATCTTATTTGGCACACGGCTTTGGGCGATCGCCTGCGCATCGGTATTACAGATTATGAAATTCACTCCTTCAATGTTCTGGCTGAACATGTAGTTAACAGCATTGCTGCCACCACCGCCAACACCTATCACTTTAATGATGGAGGACTTCTCTTTGGGCAAATCAAAATGGATCATAGTATTCAGTTTACATTACCGGTTATGTTCCAGAACCGGTATTTATTAAGAATAACAGGTTAGTAAAATCGTTTAACAGCAATGCTTACAGCGCGTGGTCTTCTTCTTCTTTGAAAAGATCAATCAAACTTGTCTTGAATTTTCCCCAGAAGTCTTTCATGCCTTTACGCTGATGCATCTTATCGGCACTGATACTGGTTTCTTCCACTTTGATTTCATTTTCAGCTGCCTGTTTCAGGCTTTCAGGAACCACAACTTTCTTGTACTCTTTCTCGAACTGCTTACGGTTATGCTCGAAATCGTCATATCCTTTCAGGATCAGACCAAGACAGGTAGAATACATTGGTTTTGCCAATTCATCAATATGTCCTGCTGCCAGATGCTCTGTTGGATAACCGATACGGGCATTCAATCCGGTAACATATTCTGTCAATTGTATCAGGTGTTTCAATTGGGAACCACCACCAGTCAATACCACTCCGCCATTGAGCATCTTGTTATCGAGACCTACTTGCTTAAGGTGATAGGTAACGAAGTCCATGATTTCGCTCATACGTGCCTGTATGATATTAGCGAGGTTCTTCACGCTGATTTCCTTAGCTGGCATACCCCTCAATCCTGGGATAGTGATGAAGGCATTCGCTTTCGCTTCGTTAGCGAGGGCGCTACCGAATTGCACTTTCATCTGCTCAGCTTGTGTTTTCAAAACTCCCAAGCCGGTTTTGATATCGTTTGTGATATTCTCACCACCGAAAGGTATTACCGCTGTATGCTTCAGGATACCTTCATAGAAAACCGCGAGGTCAGTAGTACCACCACCGATATCTACGATAGCCACACCAGCTTCCAGATCTTCCTGTCCCATAACCGCTGCTGCTGAAGCCAGTGGCTGCAACACGAGGTCCTTGGTACGCAGACCGCTTTTTTCAACTGCACGGTTGATATTGCGGATAGCGTTCTTATCACCAGTGATGATATGGAAGTTTGCTCCGATTTTAACACCACCATATCCAATTGGATTTGGGATGTTCTGGAAATTATCTACGGTAAATTCCTGTGGAATCACATCAATGATCTGATCTCCGGCAGGTATATATGTTTTGTACTGGTCGCTGACCAATTGGTCAATCTCCCTTTGTGTAATTTCTTCGTTAGTATCGTGACGCACAATATCGCCACGTGTTTGAAGGCTCTTGATATGGTGCCCGGCAATACCTACATATACTTCTCCAATCTCCAGATCAGGATTTGAAGCATAGCAATTTTCGAGCGCCATCTGAATGGCCTTAATGGTTTCATCGATATTCAACACTTGTCCGTGTTTAACACCGTTGCTGTTAGCACGTCCAAAACCGATGATTTCGAGTTTACCGAATTCATTTTTTCTACCTGCAATGGCTGCAATCTTGGTAGTACCGATGTCGAGTCCTACGATAATGGGTTGTTGTTCGTTGTTCATACGTATCCGTTTTTAGTTGTTGTTTCGTTGTTGTTGTTTGTATAAGGTTTATTTTCAAATTATCAAATCATCAAATTTTCAAATTATCAAGTCTTCCTGGGTTTAACAGCGGGTTTCCTGCTGGTTTCATAGGGGGAACGGCTTTTCATCGTTGGATTTTCCTTGTTCTCATTTTTTTTCTCTTCAGGCACGGCTGAGGGTATAGTGGGTTTTTCTAACTCGGTTGAATCGAAGGTGAGGGCCGTATTCTGCTCGTTTGAACGCAGATGAGCTCCCTTTTTGTAAACAGTTATCGAATCCATCTTCAATAATCTCTCCTGCTCTGTTTGTGCCTGCAATATGAGTTCCATTACTTTTTTAATAGCCAGGAGGGAGTCTGCCTTACTCAATGGTTCTGCATGTTTCACACCTACTACTTGATTATTATACTGCACTTTCACCCTTTCGTAATAGTCCAATCCTGTTTGACTAAGCACTTTCGTGTAGAACAGTTTCAGCCGACGGAATTTCTTTTCATAATCCGTAGCCTCGCCCCATTCAATCACTTGCTTTCCGATAGTTGGGATAATTTCCATTTCCCTGTTCTCGCGAATATCCACTTGCGCAACCAGGGCCATCGAGAAAGAATCACGAAGTATATAACCGCTCATCGCACTAATCTGACGCATGAGTAAACTATCCGCCCTATTCATTTTCATTCCTTCTGAAGGAAATCCGGTGAATACAGGTAATCTTGCTGATAGTTTTTCTGATAGTGGTAAGCGCACTGCAGCACTATCTATGTAGAAGCTGTTACCACCAACAGTGAAGATGCGCGCAATGGGTTGTCTTTCTTTCACCCGCACTTGCAATACCTGATCATTATCAAAGAACAATTCTGCAGAACTGATCCATACATTATTTTTCAGGCCAGCCTCCATTTTCCGAAGGTCGAATTGCTGAATCTCACGACCCTTGATAGAAAACTTTCCATTATTGGTAAGCAGGGCTTCCACATCTTTCTGGTCAATAAAAAATTCATCAGAGGGACCGCTTATCTCAATATCATAGCCTGCACAATCTTTTTGCTGTCTTGATTTAACAGCAGCAATCAACAATACCAGGATACCTGTTGCTGCGAGGCACCAGAAACTGATAAACAGTATTTTCCTGATATGTTTTTTTATGCTCATTTATATTTTCAGGTTACTCACCCGACGGCCCGGCACGACCGTCAGATGGGTACACTATACGGGTTCAACACCCGATTATTACTTTTTTCCGTTTTCAAAAATCTCTTTTACTGGCAGCAACTTCGTATCAATATCTCCTGCGCCTGCCATCAGTAACAATTGCTTTCCAGCTTTTCCATTCAACTCACTGTTTCTTACTTCTGCCCATTTCAACAATTCTTCTTTACTCAACACTTCCTTATCATTACTCTTCATAAGTCCCGTTATCATTTCACTTGTAACCCCTTCCATCGGCAATTCACGAGCCGGATAGATAGGTAATAAAATCACTTCATTTGCCAGGTCGAGCACGGAAGCGAAACCATCGGCGAAATCACGGGTGCGACTGAAAAGATGTGGTTGGAACACCACAGTACATTTCATATCAGGAAACAATGCCTTCGCTCCGGTTATCAATGCTCTCAACTCTTCGGGATGATGTGCGTAATCATCAACCATCACCAATTCCGATCCATTGCTTCTTTTCCCTTCACCCGGTGCTATTATATACTCGAACCTTCTTTTCACTCCTCTGAATGCGGCAACTGCTGCTTTTATCTTATCATCTTCAATACCCAGATGATGTGCTACTGCAATAGCGGCGGTCACATTCTCTACATTATGCATGCCCCCCATATTCAGATTCACTTTCTCCAATACCCAATCTTTCTTCACCACTGAAAATTCGTAGCCACCATTTCGCAATACAATCGCATTGGCATAAACGGTAGCGTTGTGGTTAATACCGTAAGACTGCTTCAGGTCTCCCTTCAGATCATTGTTTCTTTTCAAAGACTGATTATAAACCAACAAACCGCCTTTTTTCAATTTGCCTGAGAAATCGATGAATGCCTGTTCTACTGCTTCTGCGGTACCATAGATATCGAGATGATCGGCATCCATGGCGGTTATCACAGCAACATCAGGACTCAGTTGCAAAAAGCTTCTGTCGTACTCATCAGCCTCCACCACACTCACATTTCTTTCGCTGCTCCAGTAATTGCTGTTATAGTTAGCAGCAATACCGCCTAAGAAGGCATTGCATCCATATTCGCTATGGCGCAGGATATGAGCGATCATTGTGGTGATAGTGGTTTTGCCATGCGTACCTGCTACCCCAATTGTAAAAGAACTTCTGGTTATCATTCCCAATACCTCACTGCGTTTCAGCAGGCGGTATCCGTTATTCTTATAGAACTGCAACTCGCTATGCTCTTTCGGAATGGCCGGCGTATATACTACTATATCGGCCTCTTTAGGAGCTTTTGACAAATCATCTTCATAATGAACTTCAATCCCTTCTGCCTCAAGTTGCTTTGTCAGAACTGTTGCTGTCTTATCGTATCCACTCACTTTCTTACCATGAAAGTGGAAATATCTCGCCAGCGCACTCATCCCTATTCCACCAATTCCAATGAAATACACCACTTCAATGTCTGCCGCACTTAAAGTATCATTGCCAGGGCTACTGCTATTATGTTGATTACTGTTGCTCAAGTATTCCAATTATTTCCTTTGCAATAATTTCATCTGCATTCAATACCGCCAGTGCACCAATATTCTGCTTCAACTCCTGCTGTTGTGAATCATTATTCACCAATTGCAGTACCGTATCCACCAATTTTTCTTTTGTATCACTGTCTTTCACCATCAGTCCTGCTTTCTTATCGACCAATGTCTGTGCGTTTACGGTCTGATGATCTTCTGCAGCAAACGGAAACGGAACAAACACTACAGGCTTCTTCACCACACATAATTCAGCGATGGCCATGGCTCCTGATCTTGATACCACCACATCTGCAGCGGCGAAAGCGAATTCCATCTTATTGATGAAATCGTTGGTCCATATTCCTTTCAATCCTTTTGCCGCTTCAGCAGCTTTTGGAGCGAAAGGTTTTCCTGTTTGCCAGATCAGTTGCACACTGGAATCAACAAACTTTGACAATGAAACGGCGATGGCTTCATTGATTCCTCTTGCACCCAGACTACCACCAGTTACAAATACTGTTTTCCTCCCACTCTCCAGATTGAAGAACCGTAGCGCTTCTTCTTTTGAAACAGTTGCTTTCACAATACTGCTTCTCACTGGGTTTCCGGTTATCATCAGTTTGCTGGCAGGAAAGAATTTATCCATTCCATCGGTGGCTACGAATACTCTTGTGGCTTTCTTACCCAGGAGTATATTCGATTTACCGGCAAATGAATTCGATTCATGGATGAAAGTGCTGATGCCTTTTGCCTGTGCGAATCTCAGTACAGGAAAGCTTGAATAGCCCCCTACTCCAATCACTGCATCTGGCTTGAACAAACCAAACAACTTTCTTACCTGCCAAAAGCTTTTTATAAGCTTAAATGGAAGACCGATATTCTTAATCAAAGAGCTTCTATCGAAACCTGCTATATCAATTCCTTCTACTTTATATCCTGCCTGTGGTACTTTTTCCATTTCCATCTTTCCCTTCGCGCCAATGAATAATATTTCTATGGAAGCGTCTATTTTTTTCAGTGCGTTAGCGATGGCTATCGCCGGAAAAATATGGCCGCCTGTACCTCCTCCTGCTATGATGATTCGTTTCTTGCCGTTCATATTTAGTCTAGTCCTTTGCGATTATAACCGGGAAGACGGGAAGATTTTTTGTCCTACTTTTTCCATACTTCCTTACTTCTATTCTTCCCTCCTACTATTCTTCCCTACTACCTAACTTCCATTCTACCTAACTTCCCTACTCCCTAACTCCCTAACTCCCCTACTTTCTCCGGCGCCTCCAACTGCTCCACATTCCTCGCCACACTCAAAATGATTCCTATTGATAAGCAGGTGAACAGGAAAGAACTTCCGCCCATACTCACTAATGGCAGCGTAACTCCGGTAACCGGAAAGAGGTTAACAGCAACTGCCATATTGATCAAGGCTTGTATCACCAGCGTAAAACTTAATCCTAATGCCAGGAAAGCCCCGAATGCAAATGGACATTTCTTGAAAATCCGGATACTCCTATATAAGAAGATCACATAGACCAATAATATCACGGCCCCTCCGAACAAACCATATTCTTCTATGATGATTGCGAAAATGAAATCAGAATAAGGATGCGGCAAGAAATTGCGTTGTTCACTATTACCTGGACCCTTTCCAAATAAACCTCCTTTTGTAATGGCTATCTTGGCCTGGTTCACCTGATAGTTTTCATCCTTATCCACTTCCTTGCTATCATATACGAAACTCTGTACACGTTTTATCCATGTGGGGATACGACCTGCCGATAATACCTCAGGCAGATCTTTTGATTTTCCCTCCGCCTTATCGTAATATGAGAGGGCAATAATCACGAGAATAATTACTGGAATAGAAGCGATACCCATTGTCATCAGCAGATGCTTACCACTCACACGCCCGATAAACATCAGCAACATACTGGTAGCACCGATCAGCAACGCAGTGGACAAGTTTGCTTTTACAATCAGCAGGCAGATAATAACAACAGGAATCATCACTGGGAGAAATCCTTTCTTGAAATCTTTTATCACATCCTGCTTCTTACTTAACAACCGGCTGAGATACATGAATAGAGCCAGTTTAGCAAGATCAGATGTTTGGAAAGTCAAATTGATCAAGGGAAGACGAATCCAGCGACTTCCTTCATTCAGCGTCACTCCAAAGAATAATGTATAAATCAGCAAGGGTATCGATATCAGAAACAACAATCTTGCTACCCTTGAGTACAAAGTATAATTCACTCTGTGGGAGAAATAGATCACTGCCATACCAATAGCAATAAAGGCGATCTGCTTGAAGAGGTATACTTCGGTATTTCCCTTATTATATTTATAGGCCAATAATCCGGTAGAACTATAAACAACCAGCAATGATACAAGGGCAAGCACAATCACAAGGGCCCAGATAACCCGGTCACCTCGTGTTTTGTCTTTCAAATCCTTGAAAGGACTCTGCCCTATGTTCATCAAATCGCTCATTCTGTAATTTTATATCCCTTTCGGATTAGAGATCACGTACTGCTTTCTTGAATTGGTCGCCACGGTCTTCATAGTTCTTGAATAAGTCGAAGCTGGCGCAAGCCGGACTTAACAATACCACATCACCTTTTGCTGCCAGACGGAAAGAAGCGAATACAGCTTCCTGTGCACTGGCGGCGTTTACGATTACAGGTGTATCATTCTTGAATGACTCATGGATTTTTGCATTGTCGATGCCCATGCAAACAATCGCCTTCACTTTCTCTTTCACGAGTTCACTCAGTAAAGAATAATCATTCCCTTTATCCACTCCACCTAAGATGAGAACAACAGGTTTGTTCATGCTTTCCAAAGCATACCAGGTACTGTTAACATTGGTAGCCTTACTGTCGTTTATAAATTCCACTCCACGGATGGTAGCCACCGGCTCCATACGATGGGCGAGACTTTCAAAGCTTTCAATCGCTTCACGGATCTTATCTTTCCGTATCCCTACTGTTGATGCTGCAATTCCCGCTGCCATGGTGTTGTACTGGTTGTGTTTTCCTTTAAGGGCAAAATCGTAGATACTCATTTGCATTCTCTCATCTCCTGCCGCTACGGTCATTAAGCCGTTCTTGATAAATGCGCCGCGATTGGTTTCGTTGTTCATCGTAAATGGTAGTGGGTTAGATTTTAAGTGATAATTACGGATATACTGCATCGTCACAGGGTCGTCTTCACAATAAATGAAAAAGTCGTCTGCTGTCTGGTTCATTGCGATCCGGAACTTACTGGCTATATAGTTTTCGAACCGGTAATCGTATCGATCCAGGTGGTCTTCAGTGATATTGGTGAGAATCGCCACATCGGCGCGGAATTCATGGATATCGTCTAATTGGAAACTGCTTATTTCTGCTACGTACCAGGGCTTCGGATCCAATGCCACTTGCTTGGCGAATGAGAATCCGATATTCCCTACCAGGGCTGCATCAAGTCCGCCAACCTTACACATCTGATAAACCAATGATGTAGTGGTGGTCTTTCCGTTGCTCCCTGTAATGCCAACGATCTTACTGTCGCCTTTGAACCGGTAGGCCAATTCAATCTCACTGATCACTTTGATCCCTTTCTGCCTGATCTTCTTTACCAGTTCATTCTTCTCTGGAATACCCGGGCTCTTCATCACTTCATCGGCTTCGAGAATTCTTTCTACACTGTGTTGTCCGGCTTCAAACTCAATTCCATTCGCCTCCAATTCTTTTCTGTACACTTCCTTCACAGTACCACCATCCGAAACAAACACTTCATACCCTTGCTGCTTTCCCAAAAGGGCAGCGCCTACTCCGCTTTCACCGGCTCCAAGTATTACCAACCGCTTCGACATAACTGAACAACTCTCTTTTTCATTTACTTCACAGGACCCGGATTAAGGGGGTTCTTCTATAGTTTGAAACTTCTACTGCACCACAATCTCTTTTTGTATTATCACGGTTTTTCCTTGATTGAATTTCCAGAGTGTGGGTTTTTCAGTACTATCTTCTATCGGTCTGTTGCTTATCTGATCTTTAATGTCACTATCGAAAACATCACACAAAGAATGGTCACGATCCAAAAACGGGTAACGATCTTTGCTTCATGATACCCTAGCTTCTGATAGTGATGATGCAAGGGACTCATGAGGAATATCCTCCTACCCTCTCCATACTTCTTCTTCGTATACTTGAAATACCCTACCTGCAGACTCACACTCAACACTTCCACTAAAAACACTCCGCAGAAAATGGGTATCAATAATTCTTTTCTTACAATGATGGCGAGAGCGGCAATGATACCTCCAAGGGTCAAACTGCCTGTATCTCCCATGAATACTTGTGCGGGATAAGCATTATACCAAAGGAATCCAACACAAGCACCTATCAATGCACCAATGAATACCGACAATTCACCCAGGTTCGGTATATACATGATGTTGAGATATTCCGCTACCCTAAGGTTACCACTCGCATAGGCGAATACTCCCAAACAGGCACCGATGATGGCACTGGTTCCCGTAGCTAATCCATCCAATCCATCAGTTATATTGGCTCCGTTCGAAACCGCTGTGATGATGAATATCACGATGAGCATATACAGAACCCATGACAACCCTCTTACCGCCACTGGCAATAACTTAGCATAGTTGAATTCATGCGTGCGCACGAATGGGATAGTTGTAATTGGCTCATTCGCTTCAACGAAATATTTTGTCTTACCATCGAACTTCTTAACTATGATAGAACTATCACCCGCTTTCACAGTACCTGTATACTCACGAAGGGCATGTGTATTCTTATTGAACAATAACACCGAAGCCACAACAATTCCCAATACCACTTGTCCCAATATCTTAAACCATCCTGCCAGTCCGTCTTTATCTCCTTTCTTATAAGTAACGCCCTTCTCTTGAGCCAGACGTTTTGAGCGGAGTTTCAGGTAATCATCGATGAACCCGATCAAACCCAACCAAACGGTAGCGAAAATCATGAGGCGGATATAAGCCTTATTCAAATCAGCTAATAATAATGTAGGAACCAGAATTGCCAGGATGATGATGAACCCACCCATTGTAGGGGTTCCTTTCTTCTGTTGCTCACCAGCCAATCCCAAATCACGTACTGTTTCACCCACCTGACGTTTCAATAAGTAACTGATCAGCTTCTTACCAAATACAGCTGATATAACCAGAGAAAGGATTACAGCCAGCATCACTCTTGAAGTAATGAACTGAAACAGTGCACTTCCGGGAAACTTAACTCCCTGACTGATTAACCATTCTGTTAATTGATATAGCATGTGTCTTGTTTTTCACCGGAACTAAAAGAGAAGAAGCCAAACTGTTTTTGTGGTACAGTGTCGATCCGTTGCTTCTTGCTCTTTATAGTTATCCGGTATATATAACCGTCCGTGTTATTCTCTTTAAGCTTGATGCTGAAGATGCTTGATGCTACATCCAAAATCAGATTTCTTCATTAGCTTATTTTCTTGCTTCCTGCTTTTTGGATCTTGCATCCTGCATCTAGCATTCAGCATTTAGCCTTCAAGCATCCAGCTTCCGGTATATATAACCGTCCGTGTTATTCTCTTTTAGCTGAAGGCCTAATGCTTAAGGCCTAAGGCTTGTTTCTGCTCCGTACGATGTTGAGTGCTGCTACCTTAGCTTTAGGCCTTAGGCCTTAGGCTTTAGGCTTTAAACTTATTTCAGCATCATCTCCATCATCTCCCTCATCACCTGTTTATCATCAAATGGATATTTCACTCCATTTATATCCTGATACTTTTCATGTCCTTTGCCGGCAATCAAAACAATGTCTTCGGGTTTGCTGAAACTGATGGCGGTGCGGATAGCTTCTTTCCTGTCGCTGATGGAAATCGCTTTTCTTCTGGCCACCGTATTCAAACCTGCTTCCATGTCTTTTAAGATCTGCTCAGGTGATTCTGTTCTTGGATTATCTGAAGTAAGAATCACCTTATCACTATGTTCACAAGCCACTTCTGCCATTATCGGACGCTTGGTCTTATCCCTGTCACCGCCACATCCTACCACTGTTATCACTTGCTCATGTCCTTTGCGCAGGTTTTTTATAGTAGCAAGCACATTCAATAAGGCATCTGGCGTATGCGCGTAATCCACTATACCGATCACTTTTTCTTTTGCAGATACTATATAATCGAACCTTCCTTCTGCACCCGTCAATACACTCAGGCATCGTAGTATCTCCTGCTTATCTTCTCCCAAACAAACTGCGGCACCATATACTGCCAGCAGGTTATAAGCATTGAATTCTCCAATCAATCTGAAATGCACTTCCACTTCGTTTACACTCATCACTAATCCGGTGAGGTTGTTTTCAAGGATACGTCCTTTGAAATCAGCCATAGTGCGAAGACTATAGAGATATCTTTTTGCGGAGGTATTCTGCAACATCACAATCCCTCTTTTATCATCTGCATTAGAGATGGCAAAAGCATTTGCAGGCAATCCGTCAAAGAACATCTTCTTCACTCTGATATACTCATCGAATGTCTTATGATAGTCGAGATGATCGTGAGTGATATTACTGAACAGTCCGCCCGCATATTTCAACCCTTCAATGCGATGCTGGTGGATGGCGTGTGAACTCACTTCCATGAATACATGCGTGCAACCGGCGTCCAGCATCTGTTTCAACAGGGCATTCAGACTTACTGCATCAGGTGTAGTATGGGTAGCATCCTGTGGTTTATCACCAACAATATTCTGTACTGTACTAACCAATCCGCAGGTATATCCCAATGCTGAAAAGAGTTTATATAATAAGGTGGCGATAGTTGTTTTACCATTGGTACCGGTTACACCCACCAGTTTCATTTTTTCAGAAGGTTGTCCAAAAAAATGATGGGCTATATATCCGGCTGCCACCTGACTGTCATCGACCTGTATATAGGTCACTCCCTCTTTCAATACATCGGGAAGCCTTTCTGCAACTATCGCTGCTGCTCCTGCCGCTACAACATTTTCAATGAACTCGTGACCGTCTGTCTTTACCCCTTTCAACGCTATGAATAAGGAACCAGGACTTACTTTCCGGGAATCGATCTGAATATCAGTAACAGGAATATCCGTCCTGCCCTGTACCGATCTTATCCCGCTCTTGTATAATATGTCCTGCAATAATGCCATCGGTCTTTATAATCAGTTTAATTCTATCAATACTTCCTGCTTGGGTGTCAATAAACTCCCGGGTTCAATACTTTGCATTTTCACTCTTCCTCTTCCTTTTGCAATCACTTTCACTTGCTTATTCTCCAATACATATAATGCGTCTTTCAATCCCATTCCTCTTACATCAGGCATTTTCTTAGTATCTGTTTCCTGTCCTCTCACTACTGGAATACCATTGTTTGCATATATCCTTCCATAATCATCAGCTCCTGTTGAGTCGGCATATTTCCAGTTCATAACACCAAGCACCGTTTTGATATCGCTGATAGCGCCTGCATACAAATAGGTGCTGCTATCTTTTTTGGAAACTATCTGATAAGGGGTTTCTGCCTTATTGATATGAAGAGCATAGAGCTTATCAGCAACTTCTTTAAACACCGGACCAGCAACAGCGGCACCATAGAATTTCTTTGCAAAGGGTTTATTGCGGATCACTACTATGCAGCTATACACAGGATCATTTGCAGGGAAATAACCGGCAAAGGATGATTGATAGATATGATCTGCGTAGCCTTTATTACCATTGGCCATCAGTGCTGTTCCGGTTTTACCGGCAACTTTGTAAGGACTACCTTTAAAAAGACTGAATGCGGTACCATCTGCTTCATGACATACACCTTCCAGACATTCCTTCAATAATTTTATAGTTGACATACTTGCCACTTCTTCATTAAGAACTTCTGGTTCGAAATTTCTGATAGCAATCTGATTTTGCTGGATGGCGCTTACCAGATAAGGCTTCATCATCTTCCCATCATTTGCAACCGCATTGTACATCATCAGTGTTTGCAGCGGACTAACCAATACTTCATATCCGAAACTCATCCATGGAAGTGTTGTGGCGCTCCATGATCTTGATTTTGGGGTCTTGATTGTTGGAGTTGACTCACCAGCCAGTCCGATTCCGCTTGGTTGATTGAGATGCAGTTTCCTGAGATGATCGATATATTGCAATGGATCTTTTGAATAGTAATTGATCGCCATCTTTGCCATTCCCACATTGGAACTATGTTCGAAAGCCTGCTTTACTGTTACTTCATAAAGACCATGCGCTTCTGAATCATATACTGTTCTGCCACCCACTTTCCATTTTCCACCTTCCAGATTAACATGACTATTCAGGTTAACATATTTATCTTCCAGCAATGCCATTATCGTCGCCAGTTTGAAAGTGGATCCTGGTTCAGAGCGCTGGATGGCGTAGTTCAGGTCTTCCCTGTAAGAACCATCATCCTGACGACCCAGATTAGCGATTGCTTTTATCTTTCCAGTTTTCACTTCCATCACAATACAAGTACCATAAGTACATTCATTCTCTGTAAGCATTTTCAACACCTCTAAGAATTGAATCGTATGTGAGTTCGAGTCCCACATTACTGATCATCTTCTTCCTGTTAGAATCTTCGTATTCCCTCGACAATCCAATGGTACGGTTAGCCAGCAAGCCGAAAGGAGTCAATCGCTTATTATTGGTAACAGTGATAAAACCTCCTTTATTCGGGTCCATTTTAAGTAGCGGGAAACTGCGGATCACCTGATACTGACGGAAAGAGATATTTTTCTTCAACTGGAAATACCGGCTTTTCTTATTATAGCCGGTTTGCAATTGCTTTTTATATTCAGCGGCGGTATGATCTTTAAAAAATGCGGCAAGGCTTTGGGCCAGTGAGTCTACTTTATCCTTGAATAATTTCCCGTCTTTGGCGCGGAGACCGTCGGCCATGAAATCGATATGCACATCAAAGTAAGGGATGGAAGTGCTGAGCATACTTCCTTCATCGCTGAAGATGGTACCTCTTTCTGCTTCAATGGTTTCCAGTTTCTGTTGTTGTTCCTTTGCCATGGCCATCCACTTATCGCCTTCCACTTGTTGGATGTAGATAGCACGGCCCAGTATGAGAACAGCAAAGAATGCGATGCCCAGGAAGCATAGATAAACGCGCCACAATATGTCCTTTTTCACTTCCATTAAGTACCGGGATGGAAAACGTTACTTATTAATAATTGAATCCTGTAAAATGATAGCGGGTGTTGTCATTTCTTTTAAACCTATCGGAGCTACAGCTTTTGCGAGCTCACTTTGTTTACTCTGGAACAGCACATCGCTTTTCAAAGTCTTGTATTCGTATTCTAATTCCTTTAACTGCTTACTGGCCTTATTGATATTTCTGATGGTCTTATCGGCATAATGTCCGTTATAGATGTAGATCACTGCCAATCCTGAGAGAAAAAGAAAGAAGGGTACATTGCGAACGATCCAACGGATGTTGATCCATTTTCGCAAGCCTTTCTTATTTTCCTTTGTAGCAGGAGTGCTTTCCATAACCGGGTTTGAAAGCAGCCATATGGAGTTCCATACAACTGTGATGTATGATCGAAAAAAGGTTAATCAAAAGGACATTATGACTTTCCAGGTCCTATATCTTTTCCGCAACGCGTAGTTTTGAGCTACGGCTGCGTGGATTTTTCCGCAGTTCGGCCTCGCCGGGAACCACGGGTTTTTTTGTTATTACAGTAAGGGAGGGGGAAATAGTATTTTGCCCAAAGGGGTTTGTATCTTCTTCTTCTTCAAAACTTCCTTTCTTGAAAAAATTCTTAACCAGTCTGTCTTCCAGTGAATGAAACGTTATGACGGCTACGCGTCCACCCGGCTTTAAAATAGCCGGCACCTGCTGCAACAATTCCTTTAATGCTCCCAGCTCATCGTTCACTTCAATTCTCAATGCTTGAAATACCTGGGCAAAGTACCTGTTAGGATTCCCTTTCACCACGGAATGCAAAGCCTGTTTGAAATTGGCGATCGTCTTCATCGACACATTGGTACGTAGCGCAACAATGGTTCGGGCCAGCGTTTTTGAGTTAGTGACTTCGCCGTATTGTTCGAACAGTTTATGCAATTGCTGTTCGGAGTAGCGGCTTATCACATCAAAAGCGGTAAGCTCTTGTCGTTTATCCATTCGCATATCGAGGTCACCATCGAACCGGATCGAGAAACCTCTGTCGGGTTCATCGAACTGGTGGCTGCTGACGCCGAGGTCGGCGAGGATACCGTCAACTTGTGTCACTTTATGCAAACGCAGCATGCGTTGCAGGTGACGGAAGTTGTGCGGAACGAAAAGGATACGATCATCATCGGGAACATTCTGTTGGGCTGCCGCATCCTGATCGAATACGATTAGCTTTCCGGAAGGTCCCAGTTTTGCCAAAATTGCTTTAGAGTGTCCGCCGCCGCCGAAAGTGGCATCCACATAAATGCCATCTTCACGCACTTGCAACGACTCGACTACCTCTTGCAGTAAAACCGGTACATGGTATACTGACTCTTCCATAGGTTATGGTTGAGTAGTGTTACCACCCGACATTACCTGCTGCGCCAATTGGCTGAATGACTCGGGTGAAAAAGATTCAAAGAACTGTTGGTACTTACTCTTATCCCAGATTTCTATTTTATTCATGGCCGCCACCAGCACTATATCTTTCTCCAGCCCGGCATGTTCTTTCAAGTTGGGGGGAAGCAAAAGCCTTCCTGCACTGTCCAATTCCACTGTTGTTGCTCCGTTTAAAAAATATCTTCTGAATTCACGAACTTTGGGATCAAAATCATTCAGTTTGCTCAACTCGTTGAATATTGGTTCCCAGGCTTTCATCGGATACAGGGTGAGACATTTCTCGAAACCCCGGCTGATAACAAATTGGTTTCCTTCTTCCGGCAATTGCTTTTTAAAGCCCGCCGGCAGCAGGAATCGACCTTTGGAGTCGACCGTAGCTTCGTATTCCCCTAGAAAACCAATCATTTACAAAAAGTTGTTTCAAACAAACAGATATTGACACAAAATAACACTTTTTCCCACTTACGACCCAAATTCCGGAAACTTTATTTTTTCCACAACTCTTTCTTTGCCTGATAGTTAGTAGGGGCGGCCGTTTGAGCCCATTCTTAGCACCAAAAAGGCGCTAACCCTGTGGATACCATGTGGATTAGCGTGCATTACCTGTTAATAACCCGATTTTCGGGGGAAATCCTCATAAAATGGGGGTGAAAAAAACTCAGGTTGACATCTCGGGAGATGACATCCTCCAGGTTGACTTCCCGGGAGAAGTCAACCTGTGAAATAAACACCCTATTTTTACCCCTCACCAAACGGCAGTTTGCTGTTACCATGCATCCGAAAAATATTTCCATCCTCGACTACACTTATGCCCTTCCCACAGAGAAGATCGCCTTTCATCCACTGGAAAAAAGAGACCAATCAAAACTACTCATCTATAATAACGGTTATATACAAACGGATTTGTATTCTGGTATCGCCAATCATCTTCCTCCCGATTCATTGATTGTTTTTAACGACACGAAAGTGATGGAAGCAAGATTGCTTTTCAAAAAACCAACTGGCGCCACTATTGAAATATTTTGTCTTGAACATGGAGCTGTTTATCCAGATATCACCACAGCCATGACGCAAAGAGGAACCGTGCAATGGCAATGCCTTATAGGTGGTGCTTCTAAATGGAAACCCGGACAAATACTGGAGAAACATTGGCAATTGGATGGAAAAGATCATGTGTTATATGCCCGATATGACGGTAAGAACGGAGATTGCTTCAATATATCTTTTACCTGGGAACCCTTCGAGCTATCCTTTGCAGAAATATTGCATCAGGCTGGTGTAATGCCACTTCCACCCTATATAAAACGTGAAGCCACAACCGAAGATTTAGGTAGATATCAAACCATCTATGCAGATAAGGATGGATCAGTGGCCGCTCCTACTGCCGGATTGCACTTTACTGATGCCATCATGAATAGTTTGAAGAGTAAGAATATAGAAACTTCTTATGTCACCCTGCATGTAGGCGCTGGCACTTTCAAACCTGTTAAGGCTTCTGTCATGGAAGACCATCCTATGCATTCTGAGTATATCGATATCAGGATTGATACTCTAAAAAAACTTATTGATTATACAGATAAGGATATCACAGCAGTTGGCACTACCTCACTTCGTACATTGGAAAGTCTTTATTGGATGGGGATTAAATCTTTGAGGAACCCTGCTATTACCATTGATGAAATATCTATCAACCAATGGGATGCTTATGAATTGGCTGCCGACAACATAAGTGCTTCTACTGCATTAAATGCACTAATGGAATGGATGCAAAGACATCAATCAGAAAGATTGATAACTACCACCCGATTACTGATTGCTCCCGGATATAAGATAAGAATTGCCAATAGATTGGTAACGAATTTCCATCAACCACAATCCACCCTCCTGCTATTAGTGGCTGCCTTTATTGGTGATGATTGGAGGAAAATATATGATTTCGCTTTGGAAAATGATTTCCGCTTCCTTAGCTATGGTGATGGCTGTCTGCTGCAGCGTGTTTAGCTTCTTTCACTTTTAATAGCGGGAAATCGAGAGTGAACACTGAACCCTTACCAAGTGTGCTCTCTACTTTAATACGTCCACCGTGGGCATCAACCATTGCTTTTACATAACTCAGTCCAAGACCAAAGCCTTTTACGTTATGCAGGTTACCGGTATGGGCACGATAGAATTTTTCAAAGATGCGTTTTACCGTTTCCTTGTTCATGCCGATACCATTATCTTCCACACGAATCTGGATGGATTTATTGGTACTTTGCGTATAAATCTTGATCAGCAGACTATCTTTCGAATACTTAATGGCGTTATCTACCAGATTGGAAATAAGGTTACGGAAATGAACCGGATCAGCTTCTACCTGATCTGCCTTTGCATTTAGATAACACTCAGCGGCACCTTGCTTTTCTTCAAGTTGTAATTGATGATTATCAATTATCTCCTCAATCAAATCGTGTACATGCATAGGGCGTTTATCTAATGATATCTCCTGCCTGTCCATCACCGCTGCTTGAAGGATTGTTTCCACATGTTTATTCATCCTCTTGTTCTCTTCCTTGATGATGTCACGGAAATATTCCATTTTAGTGGCATCATTCTTCACTTTCTCATTCTTGAGGGCATCTACAGCCAATGAGATAGTCGCCAATGGCGTCTTGAACTCATGGGTCATATTATTGATGAAATCATTCTTTATTTCACTTAGTTTCTTCTGACGTAACAATGCATAGATGGTTACATAGAAGGCAGCAATGATCATCAATGTAAAGAAAATAGCACCAATGATCATCCAGCGCATCTGCTGCAATACGATTCGCTTAATGTTTGGAACTATAACACTTAATTCTTCGTCGGGAGTCAAGTTTTCCCAATCGCTGCCGCTGGCGGGTTGCAAAGGATAGTAAGCTTCGAGGTTTCTGCTGGAATCGGCTTTGTTCTCTGCCAGCATCTGTTCGTAGTTACGGGTTTTCATTTCGTAACGCTCGAGTGTAGTATTGATGATGGCGAATTCGAAATTGAGTTTGGGTAATCCTTGTGTATTGAATGCTTGTCTCAATTTTTCGGCTACTTCAAATTCAGAAAACTTTTGCGCTACGCCACTGGGCTTCATCAACTCAGTCTGCAATTGTTCTGATGGGAATCTGAAACCTGGACGGGATCTGTAAGAACGTAATGAAGGCAGGGTTCCCTTCTGTTGTACCAATTGTTGACTGGCATCGATAACACCACTTACCACTTTCCATGAAAACTCTTCCTGCCGGTCGGCCAGCATGATGCGTAGCCAGTTATACTGAATATAGATGATACCTATCAGCGACAGGGTAATCAAAACGATGATGACCGGAAAGAGTTTCTTCAATGGTAAATAATGTTTGATTCGGCCCATAGTTCCCGCTTTTTGCTCTCTCCACAGTTTTCGGTATAAAATCTCACAGCAGGTATTTGGAACGGGCAAAAATAGGAAATGCCTTCTTCAATCCGAATATCCACTAAATTAATGACTTTCACTTTAACTAAGATTTACAGATAAAATCAATAATAACAGCCCTGTCCCGAAAAAGCAGGCCTCTTTGTTCTCCGAAATATGCAAATACCCTAATTTAGGAATATGATAGACCCTGGTCCAGGCATATTACTAATAGCAGAACCTTTCCTGAAAGACCCCAATTTCATGAGAACCGTGGTACTATTATGCGACCACCAGGAAGAAGGAAGCTTTGGTTTTGTAATAAATAAACGATACGACCATACCCTTAACGAACTGATGAATGATATCGACCATCTGAAGTTACCTGTATTCTATGGTGGGCCTGTACAGATGGACACCTTACATTTCCTTCATCAATACCCCGACCTTATACCCGGATCGCACGAAATACAAAAAGGAATCTATTGGGGTGGCGATTTTGAAACAGCTATTTTATTAATTCAAGATGGAAGTATTGATACCAACAAGATCCGCTTCTTCATTGGCTACAGTGGTTGGACCAAAAACCAACTTGATGATGAGATAAAAGAGAAATCATGGCTTACAGTTCAAGCCAATAACTCCATAGTATTCCATAAGGATGAAGGTTCTATCTGGAAAGAATCGTTGAAATTGATGGGGGAGATTTTGAGCAGTTGGTGAATTATCCGATAGATCCGCAATTGAACTTCAAGAGGTTCAAGAGGTTCAAGAAGTTCAAGAAGTTCCAGAGGGTCGACCAATAGTCGGCCTTCTGTTTTTTTAAGGTTTAAGGTTTAAGGTTTGAAAGTTTGAGACTCCAGCGATTTTTACTTAATGTTCAAAATGTTCAAGAGGTTAGTTCCAGAGGGTCGACGTCAGAGGCGCAGAAGGCAGGGTTCTTAAAGTTGGAAACGCCTACAAAACGTATAACGTCTCCAATTGTAACTGTATAGCTGTTCATTTTCAACATCATCAAATTCTCAAATTTTCAAATTCCTTACGCTTCTCACCTTCCTCCCCAAAAACAAAATCACCAACCCCAACAACAACACTAACCCCAATGCCCAACGTAGACTGATGGCATGAGCAACGAATCCGATTACCGGGGGACCAAAGAGAAAACCGGAGAACCCGACGGTGCTAACTGCGGCCAAAGCTGTGCTTGGCGCCATGGTTTTTGTTCGGGCTGCGAGAGAATATACGATAGGTATGATGGTAGCAACTCCAAATCCAACTAAGCCGAATCCAATAATAACTATTATCGGGTGCTGGATACCGATAGCAAGCGCTAAACCACCAGAAATAAGGATACTATCCAACATCAATATGCCTTTATAACCGAGACGTTCTGTCAACCTATCTCCTATTAAGCGTCCGAAGGCCATAAGGAAAGCGAATGCAGTGTAACCTGTTGTGCTTACCCGATCCAAATCATTCAATACTTGTTTGTAGTAAAGAGAGCTCCAGTCGGCCATGGCCCCTTCACACAAGGCGCAACAGAAACAGATGGCACCAAGGAGCCAAAGTGCTTTATCGGGCCAGGCAAATAGTTTTTGTGATTTGTGTTTTGTAGAATCCTTAGGTATCAGGTAGAAAAAGAAAAAAACAACCAATATTGTAATGGCTATTGCTACAAAAAGAAACTGGCTCATCATCTCCCATTTCGCTTTCATGAATAGTCCACCGAAGAAAGCCCCCGACAAAGCACCCAAACTCCACATTCCATGAAAAGAGGACATCAATGGTTTACTATAGTGTTCTTCCTGTACTTGTAAGGCTTGTGTGTTTACGGCGATATTGAGCACATCGCCCCAGAATCCGAAGAAGAATAAGACGGTAGCCAATGCTGTTACATTATCCATATATCCCAGCATCACCAACAGCACTGCATATAAAACAGCAGAGAGAAAAGTCATATTCTTGCTTCCAAATCGAGCCACTGACCATCCAGCAAAAGGAAGTGCCACCAGAGAACCAAAAGGCAACATGAATAAAACCGCACCCAGGGAAGCTTCATTGAAATGAAATTTATCCTTGATACTTGGGATGCGTGAAGCCCAGGTAGCAAAAATGCAACCGCAGCAAAAAAAGAAAATCGATACCGCTATTCTGTGGAGGCGGTGGAGAGGGAGGGTCATTGGGGTAAAATTACGGAGAGGAATTTGAGAATTTGAAAATTTGAGAATTTGATGATTTGAAAATCTATAACCGCGGAGACGCAGAGACGCGGAAGAACGCCCCATGCGTCTCTGCGCCTCTGTGGTAAAAAAACTAAACGTAGTTTTGAGTTGTAAGTAAAAAGTTAGAGTCTCAAACTTTCAGAACCTTAAACCCTTAAACTTTAAACCTTAAACCTAACAGAAAAAGCCAACTATTAGTCGACCCTTTGGAACCTCTTGAACCTCTTGAACATTTTGAACTTAATAATTTCTCCCGCTGCTACACTAAAGAACATTAAACCCTTAAACAATGAAACCTTAAACCTAAAAGCAAAGAAAGCCGACTATTAGTCGACCCTCTGGAACCTCTTGAACCCCTTGAACCTTTCCAACCTCCCAAAAAAAGCCCCGGCAGAAACCGGGGCCTTACTAGCAAAAATTTTTCGCGGATCATGGACCGTCAGGAATTGAATGCTTTCTTCACAGGTACTTGTCTTAGAAACGGTCTTCCTCAGAACAATTATTTCTCAATGGCAACGGCACCTTCAACCAGTACCGATACCTTATTATTGATCACTTCTACGAATCCGCTTTGAATATCGAAGTAAACGTTGTTGTTATTCTTGTCTTTCAACACCTTTAATCTTCCGGCCTTCAACGCACTCACCAATGGAGCGTGTTTGTCGAGCACTTCGAACAGACCGCTGAAGCCCGGCAATTGAACGCCGTAGACTTCATCGCTGAAAAGCTTTTTTTCGGGTGTCAGTATCTCTAGGTTCATAATTTGAAAATTTGATGATTAGATAATTTGAAAATTTGAAAATCCACTTTAAGCATTCCGATTGCTTACTATTTTCAAATTAGCACACATTCATCCCGACGAGTCGGGATTCAAATTTACCCCTGTGCTTGCGCCATCAGTTTCTTACCCTTCTCAATAGCATCATCGATAGATCCTACGAGGTTGAAAGAAGCTTCTGGATAATCATCTACTTCACCGTCCATGATCATATTGAAACCACGGATAGTTTCTTCGATTGGAACGAGTACACCTTTCAGACCGGTAAAGGCTTCTGCCACGTGGAATGGTTGTGACAAGAAACGCTGTACTTTACGGGCACGGGATACAGTCAGTTTATCTTCATCACTCAATTCATCCAAACCGAGGATGGCGATGATATCCTGCAATTCCTTATAACGTTGTAAGATCAGTTTAACACGGTTAGCGCAATTGTAGTGAGCATCACCTACAACTTGTGGCATCAGGATACGTGAAGTAGAATCCAATGGATCCACCGCAGGATAGATACCTAAGTCGGCAATCTTACGGCTTAATACCGTAGTTGCGTCAAGGTGAGCGAAGGTAGTTGCAGGAGCAGGGTCAGTCAAGTCATCCGCAGGTACGTAAACGGCCTGTACGGAAGTGATTGAACCATTTTTTGTAGAAGTGATACGCTCTTGCATGATACCCATTTCAGTAGCCAGAGTAGGTTGGTAACCCACGGCTGATGGCATACGTCCCAAAAGGGCTGATACCTCAGAACCTGCTTGTGTGAAACGGAAGATATTATCTACGAAGAACAGGATGTCGCGGCCCTTGCCTTGTCCATCTCCATCACGATAGTATTCTGCGATTGTCAAACCACTCAAAGCCACACGTGCACGGGCTCCTGGAGGTTCGTTCATCTGACCGAAAACGAAGGTCGCTTTTGATTCAGCGAGTTCTTTCATATCCACTTTGCTGAGATCCCAACCACCACTTTCCATGCTGTGTTTGAAAGCATCACCATATTTCATGATACCTGCTTCAATCATCTCACGCATCAGGTCATTACCTTCACGGGTACGCTCACCCACACCAGCAAATACGGATACACCGGAATATGCTTTTGCGATGTTGTTGATCAACTCCTGGATCAATACGGTCTTACCCACACCGGCACCACCGAACAAACCGATCTTACCACCTTTTGCATATGGCTCGATAAGGTCGATTACTTTGATACCAGTATATAATACTTCAGTTGCTGTACTCAGGTTTTCGAATGCAGGGGGTTTAGAGTGGATGGGGCGACCACCTACTTTACTTACTGCAGGCAATCCATCGATAGGATCACCGGTTACATTGAACAAACGTCCTTTGATAGCTTCACCAACAGGCATTGCGATTGCAATTCCGGTGTCTATCACTTCCATTCCACGAACCAGACCCTCTGTACCGTCCATCGCAATGGTACGTACACTATCCTCACCAAGGTGCTGTTGTGTTTCTAACACCAGAACGTCGCCATTTTGACGTTTCAGTTCCAATGCGTTATAAATTTCGGGGAGCTTTCCTTCAAACTGCACATCCACCACCGCACCAATGATCTGTTTGATCTTTCCAACGTTTGCCATAATGTATGTTTATAGAACTATATAATTTGGCCGCAAAGGTAAGGGAGGAGCAGGGAAATGAAAAATGAAAATTGAATTAAAAGTCGGGAAGACGGGAGAGTCCGGGGAGTCCGGAAGTCCGAAAGTCCGGAAGACCGAAAGTTAAGTTGGAGGAGTAAGGGAGAAAATGCAAGTCTGGAGTCGACAGTCGGGAGTCTGGAGTCAATAAAAGGAAGATAATCAGCAATTTATAACAAGGATTTCTTCTGATATGCTTTTCCCCCGGGCTGTGCCCGGGGATACGTGGATTCAACCCCTTCGGGGTTGGGGATGCTTGCCGACTAGTCTATGTATTTTCTTTCGGTCTTCCGGATTTTCGTTCTTCCGGACTTTTCACTCGACTCCTGTCTTCTCTGTATCCCCCCGGGTTGCACCCGGGGTCATTGTTGTTCAACCCCTTCGGGGTTGGGCATGCTTCCCGACTAGTATCTGTATTCTCTTTCGGACTTCCGGACTTTCGGACTCCTCTGACTCCCCCGACTTCCAGACTCTTTATGCATTCCGAACAAAACCCGCATCAACAAAAAAACTACTGTTATGCGAAAGCTACCAAACCGCAGAGCCATGCTGTTCACTTTAGCCATTTTACTCTCCTTTTTGGCTACTGCACAAACACCTACTATTAAAGTTGATAATAAAGAAGACCCTTCTGTTTTCCTGAAGTCGGTTGATATTGATGTGAAAGTGGTGGGAAATTACTCGGTTACAACTATGAAGATGGTATTCTTTAATAGTACTGCCAGAATACTGGAAGGAGAATTGACATTCCCTTGCCCGACGGTGTTTCTGTATCGAGATATGCAATAGATATAAATGGTGCAATGCGTGAGGCAGTGCCTGTTGAAAAAGCAAAGGGCACACAGGTGTTTGAAGCTATTGAAAGAAGAAGGGTGGATCCTGGACTATTGGAGAAAGTGGATGGGAATAATTTCAGGACACGCATCTATCCTATTCCTGCCAATGGACAAAGAACAGTGCTGATTGGTTATGAACAGGAATTAGGAATGGATAAGAAAAAAGGATTGAAATATCATCTGCCTTTAGATTATAAGAAAGCAGTGCCTTCATTCAATCTGGCTGTTTCCATACAGCAATCTACACAGGCACCTATAATCGAAGAAAGCCCTGAGGAGCTATCTTTAGAAAAATGGGACTATGATTTCAGGGCTTCGATTCATAAAAGCAATTTCCTTCCAAAGCATTCACTCACACTTTATTTACCAAAAGGAGAAGATATTTCTGAAGTAGCTATTCAACCTGCGGATGATGGCTTTTACTTTATGGCCAGCCAATATCTTACTGGAGAAAGCAGCAACCGTGAAATGCCAAATAGCATTTCAATAATCTGGGATGTATCGTTAAGCGGAATGACAAGAGACCATAAAAAGGAATTTGAATTCCTTGATGCCTTGTTTAAAAAGAAAAAGAATATCCATATTTCATTGAAGGCGTTGAATAATATTTTCCATACTGTGGGCGATTTCAATATTAAAAATGGCGACTGGACAGATCTCAGGAAAACGATTGAAAAATTCACTTATGATGGAGGTACAGACCTCAAATTCCTGACCACGTATGTTAAAGAAGAGACCTTATTGTTCTCTGATGGATTAAGCCCTTTTTTCAATAATCGGCTTCCTGAATCAACAGCCACCTTGCATACTATATGCGCTTCTTCAAAAGCCGATTTCTCTGGATTGAAATATTTGTCGCAACAAACAGGTGGACAATTCATCAATCTCAATGAAACAAATAAGGATGATGCCATCACCCTAATCACAAAACAACCTTTATTGTTTTTGGGGATAGCACCCGATAAGAATATATCAGAAGTTTATCCAAACTTACCAACTCCTGTTTTATCACAGTGCACCATTGCAGGACGTGTTGATGAACTTCCAGCTACGGTTACCCTGTTATTCGGCTATGGCAAACATGTAGTGAAAGAGAAAAAGATTGTTTTAACAGCCGCCAGTCTATCCACTTCAAAATCAAATGTTGAGAAACTATGGGCGCAAAAGAAAATTGCAGCCCTTGATATCAGATATGAAGAAAACAAAGCAGCTATTGAACAAGTTGGAAAGAAATATGGTATTGTAACCCGGAATACTTCATTAATTGTATTGGAGACTATAAACGACTATTTACAATATGAAATTGAACCACCTGCTGAATTACGGAATGAATACGACAGGCTTATAAAAGAAAGAAACCGATTTGTTACTGAGCAACAAAAAGCAGTAATAGATAATGCTGCCATTTATTTCAGCCAATTAAAAATATGGTATGGAATTTCTCTTCCTGAAATGGATGCGATGGAGAAGAAAGAAGTACAACAAAGAAGGGCCAGTGCATCAGCAACTGCTTCCGGCTTTTCAGCTACTACAGCAGATTCCGCCAGGTCTTCCTCAAATAATGCTTCAAACTTTGTTGCGCCTCAAGGGCAATTGAATGAAGTGGTTGTAACAGCATTGGGAATTCAACGTCAGAAAAAAGCTCTTGGCTATTCTACAAGTACTGTAAGAGCTAATGCTTTGTCTGATGCCAGTAATTTACCTCAGGCACTGCAAGGCAGGGTCTCCGGAGTTGCCATTTCTCAATCCCCTGGCATATTCCCTCAAACCACAACAATCCATTTGAGAGGAGTTTCTACCGATCAGACAAACGACACTAAGGTGATCATCGACGGACAGGAATCAACTTTACAAGAGTTAGCTAAACTAAACCCTAAAGATGTAGAGTATGTGTATATACAAAAAAGCGGTGCCTATATTCCAAGGCCATCACAAATTGTCAATTATAATTTTACCAGAAAAGATCCTGAATCACCAAAGATAAAATGGAGAACGCTGCGCTTTATAACTGACTCAACAAAGGGGATATTTGATGCAAAAGACCTCTCCATAAAGACACCTTATATTATTGAGTTAATGAAGGCAACTGAAGAAAAAAGGTATCTGAAATATATTGAATTACGAAAAGACAATATCAATTCTCCTTCCTTTTATTTCAATACAGCTACATGGTTTATGGAGAATGATGATTACGAAACCGGGATGACTATCTTATCCAATCTTTCTGAGTTAAACCTGCAAGACCATGAAGTATTCAAGATGTATGGTTTTAAATTGAAAGAAATGGGAAATTATCAGATGGCTGTACCCGTTTTCAAAAAAATACTGGAATGGCGACCCATGGAACCTCAGAGCTTTCGTGATTATGGCCTGGCCTTGCAGGATGCCGGCTTTTACCAACAGGCTTTAGATACTTTATACCTTGGTCTTACCCAAAACTATGAATACCTGCCAGCTTAATTCAAGCCATGCCTGTTGATGTTAGGGTAATACTGAATTGGAATATGAATGATACTGACATGGATTTATGGGTTACAGACCCCAACGGTGAAAAATGCTACTATAGTCATAAAGTAACTGCCATTGGGGGCAGGCTATCGAATGATTTTACAAGAGGATATGGTCCTGAACAATTCCTCTTGAAGAAAGCTATCACGGGCCGGTATAAGATTGAATTGAATTATTATGGTGAACGACAAGTGAAATTAGCGGGTGCTACCACAGTTCAGGCAGAAATATATACGCATTATGGAAAACCTAACCAGCAACGACAATTAGTAACCCTTCAGATGAGGAAAGAAAAAAGTGGAGGCGTGCTTGTTGCAGAATTTGAGTTTAAAAAATAACAAGCGTTAACATAATTTCATTAAACAACTCCGGTTTGCCGGAGTTTTTTTTTGCTTGCAGCAAACCACAGCAACCAGTTCGGCGTATATATATGCATGTGCTTACCGTTTATATCCGGAAGGGACCGTTTCCACGGTCTTTTCCTTTTTTAAGCCCTCCCTCACCACTCAAATAATTTCTCTTCTACCCAGATTCCCTTTTAGCTATCTTCCTTCTTTCAAAAAAATAATCCAGAACCTGTCCGGATACCGTTAATCCGTTCGTCAAGGCATAAATACATTCACTCTTAAAACATTTATTATGGAAAAATTCATGCTGATTTTTCAAGGAGAAATGCCCGTTCCTACCAGTAGTCCTGAAGAAATGCAGGAAATGATGGGCAAATGGATGGCCTGGATCGACAAACTGGCTAAACAAGGAAGGTACGAAAGCGGAGAACCCCTGCTACCCGGTGGTAAATTAGTTAAAGGCACCAATGGAAGCCATGTAACGGATGGCCCTTACACAGAGGGCAAAGAAATTGTTGGCGGGTATTTCATCATCAAAGCAAAGGATATGGCGGAAGCGGTGGAAATCGCCAAAGACTGTCCTGATTTTGATTATGGTGGTGAAGTGCAGGTTCGCCAGGTGATGAAAATGTAAGTTTTGCCAACTCTGGCTATCAATCTATAGCAATGGAATCAAACAGCCAGGTAACACAATTGGTCGATCATCTTTTCAGACGTGAGTCGGGAAAGATGATCGCTGTTTTATCCAGACTCCTGGGGCTCTCTCATCTTGAAACAGCCGAAGATATAGTTCAGGATGCGCTTCTTCAGGCAATGAGTACCTGGGGGTTTAATGGTATTCCAGAAAATCCTGAAGCCTGGTTATACAGGGTAGCTCGAAACAAAGCGATTGACCGGATAAGAAGAGAAAAGAAATTCAGGGAAATACTCCCCCAAATAAAAGAAGAGCAATCGGAATCTGATTCAGAACTGGCACTGCAACCATTATTTCTCGACAACGAAATACAGGATAGCCAGCTTCGGATGATGTTCGCATGTTGTCATCCTTCCATTCCCCAACCATCACAGGTTGCCACCATACTCAAAACACTTTGCGGATTAAGTACGAAGGAAATTGCCAACGCATTTCTTACTACAGAAGAAACAATACAAAAAAGGATTTATCGTGCCAGAGAAAAAATGGCTACAGAAAAGATAAGCCTTGATATGCCTGAAGGAAATGAATGCCGCGAAAGAACGGATGCCATCCTACAATCATTATACCTTCTTTTCAATGAAGGCTATCTACCCTCTCAACATGATAACGCTACAAGAGAAGAACTTTGCGGGGAAGCCATGCGGCTCTGCCATCTTCTTACAAAAAATCCATTGACCCGCTTCCCTAGAACCCATGCATTGCTGGCATTATTTTGTTTTCAGGCATCTCGATTGGGTACAAGGACAAATGATCAGGGACAAATCATACTATTAAAATATCAGGACCGAAAAAAATGGAATCATCTTCTGATACAACAAGGATATAGTTGTCTGGAAGCAGCAGCAGAACCCTTTGAAATATCAACCTACCATCTGGAAGCTGCTATTGCTTCCCTTCATGCCGCTTCGAAAGAATTTGAATCTACAGATTGGAAATCGATATATACGATGTATGAAAAATTATATCAGTTCAATCCAAGTCCTATTGTTGCAATGAATAAGGCAGTTGCTGCCCTCTATGCATTCAATCCTGATAAAGCATTGGAAGAAATGATTGCGATTGATAGTTTACAGAGAAATCATCTGTACCATGCTTGTCTGGGAGAAATATATCTTGAAATAGGAAATGTATCTCAGGCAAAACAGCATTTTGAAAAAGCATTACAACTAACAGCAAGTGCTTCCGGGCAACAATTACTACGAGATAAGATTGCATCCTGCAAAAGCTAATCAACAAAAAGGGTCGCCCTGTTTTCTTACCTTTGCAATATGCAACTGACCGAAGTAACCAATGCCGCTACAGCAAAGGAATTCATACAGACTAATGTTATCATCTGCGGAAAACTTCCGAATTATATCCGTCCACTCGACAAAGATGTAATGGAAGTATTCGATAAGGAAAAAAACAAGGCTTTTCGTTTTGGAGAAGCTACCAGATGGATATTGAAAGATAATGACGGACAGTTGATAGGAAGAATCGCAGCATTCACCAATAAGAAATACAGGAATAAAGGAGATGAAATTCCTGTAGGAGGAATCGGTTTTTTCGATTGTATCAATGACCAGAACGCTGCGGATATGCTTTTTGATGTTGCCAAACATTGGCTGATAACAAAAGGAATGCAGGCCATGGATGGTCCTATCAATTTTGGAGAAAGGGATCGTTGGTGGGGACTGGTTACTGAAGGCTTTCAATCGCCTTTGTATTGCATGAATTACAATCCTCCTTATTATAAAGACCTGTTTGAAACATACGGTTTCAAATTATTCTTCAATCAGGTTTGTTTTGGTGTAGACCCAAAAAGAAATTCAGTCCGAAAACATTGCAGCGCCATGCTGAAGTGGCAAAAGATCCTGGATACAGAGCTGAGCATATGGTCGGTAATGATATTGTGAAATATGCTACAGACTTCACAACAGTTTATAATAAAGCATGGGCCGGACATGGTGGACTAAAGGAAATGAAGAAAGAACAATCCATCCTTCTTTTCAAAAAACTGAAGCCGGTGATGGATAAGAAAGTGCTCTGGTTTGTATATTATAAAGAAGAACCGATTGCCATCTTCATCAACTTGCCCGACCTTAACCAATGGTTCAGATATTTGAACGGGCAGTTTGGATTGATCGATAAATTGAAATTCCTCTGGTATAAGAATACGGTGGCTTGTACAAAATTCACCGGACTTGTTTTTGGAATTGTTCCTGAATTCCAGGGGAAAGGGGGTTGACTCCTATTTAATAGTGGAAGCGGGTAAAGTGGTGGAAACCCTCCCCTATACAGAATATGAGATGCAGTGGATCGGTGATTTCAACCCGAAAATGATCAATGTGGCAGAAAATTTCGGGGATACTTTCCGGACCCGCCAGCTGACCACTTTCAGGTATCAATTCGACCGTACCCGGCCTTACCAGCGGCATCCGATACTGTAACTGGGGTACAACCCGAAAATTATCAACAGGCAGTTACCAGTTACTGCCATGATGGATGCGTTTCTTATCTTGCACGTTCAGTAAAACTTAAAACTCCTGAGGAGGAGTAATGTGGGTATGGATAAATTCATTGTATCAGCACGTAAATACCGTCCGCAGACTTTCGACACCGTAGTGGGTCAATTGCATATCACCACTACCCTTCGCAATGCCATCAAGAACCAGCAGTTGGCGCATGCCTTCCTGTTCTGTGGACCAAGAGGGGTTGGAAAAACTACCTGTGCCCGTATTCTCGCGAAAACGATCAACTGCGAAAACCAGTCGGCCGATGGCGAAGCCTGCAATACTTGTAATTCATGTGTTTCCTTCAACGAAGGCACATCCATGAACATCCATGAGCTGGATGCTGCGAGCAATAACTCGGTTGATGATATAAGAAGTCTGGTAGACCAGGTGCGTTTTGCACCACAAGCCGGCAAATACAAAGTGTATATAATAGATGAGGTACACATGCTCAGTTCTTCTGCCTTCAATGCCTTTTTGAAAACATTGGAAGAGCCACCTCCCTATGCCATCTTCATATTAGCGACAACAGAAAAACATAAGATCCTTCCTACCATCCTGAGTCGTTGTCAGATTTTCGATTTCAAACGTATCACTACCAACGATACGGTAATGCATTTGCAGGAAATTTGTGAGAAGGAACATATAAAGGCAGACAAATCTGCTTTACAAGTGATAGCCCAGAAGAGTGAAGGCTGTATGCGTGATTCCTTAAGTATCATGGATAAGATCGTGAGCTTTACGAATGGGGAAGTGAATTATGCCAACACACTGGAGCATCTGAATATATTGGATGCCGATTATTTCTTCAAGTTGCTCGAAAGTATGCAACAACAAGATCTGGCTGGAGCACTTTTGCTTTTTGAAGACATCAATCGTAAAGGATTTGAAGGCGATATGTTGCTGAATGGTTTTGCAGAATTCATCCGAAACCTTCTAGTGAGTAAGGATCCTAAAGTAGCGGGATTACTGGATGTTGTTGAAGGCTTCCGTGAAAAATATATTGAGACAGCCCAGAAAGTAAATGGCAGCTGGTTATTGAGTGCACTGAATATCCTCAACGATTCAGAGATCCAATACAAGATGGCGCGTAACAAAAGATTGCATGTTGAATTGGCGCTTATCAAACTCACCTACCTGAACCAGGCTATTGAAGTAAGTACTGGTGAAGAAGCAGGTGCTAAAAAAAAACTAAAGCCTGAAGCGAAAGCACTTGCCTTTAGGAAGATTGCGCCTGTTGCCTATTCTCCAAAACAAGCTACTGGAACTACTCCTTCAAAAGCAGCAGCAAAAGAAGGTGCCAAACTGATTATTGAAACTCCTGTTGTTCAGGAAAAGATAGTTACTGAAACTGTTCCTGAAAAGATAGTTCCGCATCCTACACCAAAAGCCGCCCCTGAAAAAAAACCAGAAGCAGGCAGCGTAAAGATGTCGATGCTGGAAAGTATCCGCAAACAATATGCAGGAAAGAATAATAATGCGGAAAGAGATGGTATCATTCCTCTTACTGATGAACTACTAAAAGAACAATGGGATAAGTTTTCACAAACACTTCGTGATACAAAAAATCCAGCCATACAAAGTTTTGTAATGGCAAGGCTACGAATCACCGGTCCCGGTTCATTCGAGGTAATCTGTAACAATAACCTGGAACAGAAATTCATTGAGCAGGAAAGGAATAAACTCAATGAGTACCTGCAGTTAGCATTTAAGAATAAATTACTTCAATATTCAATCCTCATTGAAGAAGCGCATGAAGAAATTGTGGAGACGGAACGTCCGCTGAATACGAGGGAACAGTTTCAGAAGATAGTAGAGGAGTATCCGTTGGTGAAGGAACTTAAAGATAGATTACGATTGGAATTGGATTATTGATTGGGAGTCAGGAAGTCGGGAAGACGGGAAGTCCGAAAGAAAATACAAATACAAGTAGGGAAGTATAAATACAGCCTTTAAAGTTGGAAATAGTTTTACCGCAGAGACGCGGAGACGCAGGGGGGAGACTTCTCTGCGTCTTTGCGTTTTTTTGTGGATTGCTTTTTGTTGCCCCGGGTTGCACCCGGGGTCATTGTTATTCAACCCCTTCGGGGTTGGAAGTACTTCACAACCAGAATCTGTATTCTCTTTCGGACTTCCGGACTTTCCGACTTCCCGACTCCTGACTCCTGACTCGAGACTCCAGCCTATTGACTCCAGACTTGTATTCCGACTTCCGGCCGGCTTTCTATTCCCCTGGGCTGTCGCCCGGGGATACGATGATTCAACCCCTTCGGGGTTGGTAATACCTCCCGGCTAGAATCTGTATTCTCTTTCGGTCTTCCGGACTTCCGGACTTTCGGTCTCTTCTTCCGACTTGTATTTCTCCCCGGACTATTCTTCCGGACTTCCCGACTTCCGGACTTCCGGACTTGCCTTCCACTACAAACAATGTATTTCCAATTCCCCTTTTTGCCTTAATTTCGGCCTCTTATTTAACTGCTCCCAATCATTAAAATATAGTAGGAATTATGGCAGAAGTGATATTAATGCCACGCTTGAGTGATACAATGACAGAAGGTGTCATTGCCGCCTGGCATAAGAAAGTGGGTGATCCGGTAAAAAAAGGTGATTTACTGGCTGAAGTGGAAACGGATAAAGCTACCATGGAACTGGAAAGCTATAAGGATGGCATCCTTTTGCATATAGGTACCGATAAAGGTGGTAAACTTCAGGTGAACGACCTGCTGGCTATCATCGGAAATGCCGGTGAAGATATCAGTGGTCTTTTGAAACCAGGAACCGCCGCTGCCCCTGCTGCTGCAGCACCTGCTCCAGCCCAACAAGCCAGTGCCCCAGTTCCTGCTGCTGCCGCTCCAAAAGCTGCTGCAAGCATGGATCTGACTACTATCCCAGAAGTAATTTTAATGCCCCGCCTGAGTGATACCATGACCGAAGGTGTTATAGCTGCATGGCATAAGAATATCGGTGATTCAGTGAAGAAAGGCGACTTGCTCGCAGATGTTGAAACCGATAAAGCTACCATGGAACTCGAAAGTTATAAGGATGGCAAACTGCTTTACATAGGTGCCCAAAAAGGCGATAAGATCGCTGTTAACAGCCTTCTTTGTATCATTGGTGAAGAAAGCAAAGTAGATGTGAAAGCTATAGTAGCTGCTGCAGGATCTGGATCCGCTGCTGCTACCACTGCCGCTCCTGCAAAAGCTGAAGCCACTGCTCCTGTTGCACAGGCTGTAGCTACTGCCACTACCACAGCCGCTGCCGCTGTTTCATCAGCAGTAAGTGTTGATAGCAATGGTCGTTTGAAAGCTTCTCCTCTTGCAAAGAAAATTGCCGCTGAAAAAGGTATCGATCTTCACCAGATCCAGGGTTCTGGTGATGGTGGAAGAATCATCAAGTCTGATATAGATAATTATAAACCGATAGCCGCTCCAGCCGCTGCTTCAAGCAGTGCTCCGGAAGCTGCAAAAACAACTGCTCCATCAGTTCCTGCCGGAGTAGTAAGCTTCGACGAGGTACCGGTATCGCAAATGCGAAAAGTGATTGCAAAGCGTTTGGCTGAAAGTAAATTCACAGCTCCTCACTTCTATCTCACTATGGCTATCAACATGGATAAAGCCGTTGAAAGTCGCGCTAAGATGAATGAGGTTAGCACAGTGAAGATATCTTTCAACGACATGGTATTGAAAGCCTGCGCTCTTGCACTGAAACAACATCCAAAAATCAACAGCAGCTGGTTAGGTGATAAGATCCGCTATAACCATCATGTAAATATCGGAGTAGCTGTTGCCGTTGAAGAAGGATTGTTAGTTCCTGTGGTACGTTTTGCTGATGGTAAATCATTATCGCAGATTGCAGGTGAAGTAAAAACATTCGCACAGAAAGCAAAAGATAAAAAGTTACAACCATCAGATTGGGAAGGAAACACCTTCACTATCTCTAACCTGGGTATGTTTGGTATTGAAGAATTCACTGCCATCATCAATCCACCAGATGCTTGTATCCTGGCTATCGGTGCCATCAATCAGGAGCCTATAGTTAAGAACGGCCAGATCGTTGTTGGTAACGTGATGAAAGTAACCCTGAGCTGCGACCATCGTGTAGTAGATGGAGCAAGTGGTGCTGCTTTCTTGCAGACCTTGCAGGGATTGTTGGAAGAGCCGTTGAGAATGCTCGTGTGATAGAGTTTTAAGTTTTAAGTAATAAGTTATAAGTAGGGGAACCAGTAGTTGGTTCCCCTTTTTTTGGGAAGGCTTAATTCTCTCTGGGTTGCACCCTCTTGTCGTATCCCCTCCCCGGGCTGTCGCCCGGGGTCATTGTTATTCAACCCCTTCGGGGTTGGGCGTACCTCCGGCTAGAAGTTGTATTTTCTTTCGGTCTTTCGGTCTTCCGATTTTCCGGACTTTTCAATCAGCCTCTCCAATAATCCAACGCATCGGACTCCCCGGACTATTCTTCCGGACTTCCCGACTTTCGGTCTTCCGGACTATAATAGAAGCATTAAGCGTAAAACAAAGAAGAAGCGACTGAACAATATTCAATAAATTAGCTATTCAACCAACGCTATTCTACCTTATGCCAAAAGGGATGCTGTCATATGGGTTAACCTTACGTGGCATAGCCATATCCCTTTGTATTATTCTGGTATCTAATGGCCCTCTTTTCTCCCAAACCATATTCACGTTTGCTGGCAGTGGATCCAATGCCTATTCTGGTGATGGTGCTGCGGCAACAGCGGCTGGTATTCCCTATCCGAAAGATATCTGTACCGACAGGGCAGGAAATATCCTGATCACCTGCTATAATAATGTGCGGAAGATTAATCCGTTTACAGGTGTGATTACTACCATCGCTGGTACAGGTAATGCCGGTTATAGTGGCGATGGCGGACCGGCTACTCAGGCTGAAATGCGATTCCCTTGGGGAATAACTACTGATACAACAGGGAATATCTATATAGCTGAATATGCCAGCGGACGGATACGCAAGATCGATGGACTTTCAGGAAAGATATATACAGTAGCAGGAACGGGTTATCCGGGTTATAATGGAGATGGTATTCTGGCCGTGAACGCCCACCTCAACTCACCGCAAGGAATAGCCGTAGATAATAAAGGTAATATCTACTTCACCGATGGACATAATTATCGGGTAAGAAAGATTGATGTAGCCACTGGACTTATATCAACCATTGCCGGTAATGGTATTTCGGCCTACGCTGGTGATGGCGGACTGGCCACAGCAGCCAGTATCGCTTTCCCCACAGATGTTATCATCGACAGGGATGGCAACCTTCTCATTTCAGAAGCGGGAACCATCAGTTGTCGTATAAGAAAAGTAAACCTGTCAACCGGAATAATTACTACTCATACAGGAAATGGCCTGAGAGCGCATAGTGGTGATGGTGGGTTGGGCATCAATGCCAGTCTATTCGAACCAACATCACTTACCCTTGATGCAGCGGGTGCTTTATACATCTCTCAATATGTAGACGCCAGAGTTCGTAAGATTGATCCTGTTACAAATATCATTACTACATTGGCGGGAACAGGGGTGGCAGGTTTCAGTGGTGATTGCGGTCCTGCTAAAGATGCTCAACTGAATTTCCCGGAAGGATTGATATTCGACAGGTCGGGTACATTGTATGTAGTAGATAATACCAACCACCGTATCCGGAAAATAGTGCCTGATGGCTCTCCATCAAATACATCTGTTGTAGTTACCGCTACTGATACTTTAATATGCGCGGGCACCAATGTAACCTTTACAGCCAATCCTATCAATACCGGAGGCAACCTGATTTACCAATGGAAAGTCAATAATAATCTTGTAGGAACTAACAGCAAGACTTTCTCTAGTGCTAATCTGAAAAACAATGATAGCGTAAGTTGCATACTAACGGTTTTCAGTACCTGCGGAAATATATTTTATGTTTCTTCCAAACCTGTTATTATCAGAACTACATCGGCAGCAGCTTCACAAATTCAGTTAACTGCCAGTGGCAATGACATCTGTCAAGGTGTTCCAATAACATTTACAGCACAGTCTATTGGAGCAGGTGCTAATCCGGTTTATCAATGGCAACTGAATGGGAATAATATAGGTTCCAATTCTTCTGCCTTTACAACAGACAAATTGAGGAATAACGACAAAGTGGCTTGTTTTATCACTTCGCAACAGAGCGGTTGTGCAGCACCTATCACAATAGGCTCAGACACGATGGTCATGATTATAAAAGAACTGCCGTTGGTTACCATGGTGAAAGACAGTTTCCTGATCAATCCGGGGGAAAGTATTCCATTACAAGTTTCAATAGCCGGACCTGTAAGTTCATTTGAATGGCAGCCTGCTACAGCGGTGATTAATTCATCATCCCTCATCACCCAATCTGTGCCAATCTACAACGATACAAAGATCAATTTCCGGATTACGGGATTGAACAATTGCAGCCTTCAAAAACCTGTAATAGTAAAAATGATGCGTGGATTGGGAATCCCGAATGCCTTCACACCAAACGGAGATGGGAAGAATGATGTCTTCAGGATTTCTACCAGTAATTCCATCACCCTCAAAGAATTTATAGTATTCGACAGATGGGGCACACGCATTTTCACTACCAAAGATCCTTCAGTGGGTTGGGATGGAACATTCAAGGGCAAAGCCAGTCCAGCAGGAGCTTATGCATACAACATTTCAGGTATTGGACCACAGGGGGAGTTTGCTTTTAGGGGGATGGTAGTTTTGGTGAGATAGTCATTTAGGTTCGAGAGGTTCCAGAAGGTCGATTATTAGTTTGCCGTCTTAATTCGAGGTTTTATTTCACCGCAGAGAACAAGAGAAATACAGGAGGTTTCGCAGAGTTATTCGAAGTCTCCAATTATACTCTGCGCGAACTCCTGTATTTCTCTTGTTCTCTGCGGTGAAAAAAAAGTTGGAACATAAGCAGCTCGCCCTTTGCCTTAGGCCTTAAGCCTTAAGCATTTAGCTCTCAAATATCAAGCATTTAGCCTCCAGCATCCAGCCCTCAAAACCCTCCTTCTTTTTCCTTACCTTTGCCCTCCTGTCAAATTGGCCTTTTTTGCTTTGTAGCATCCTTTTTGACCAGAAGTACCAATAATTCAAATTTTGTATTCAATTACATAGCCCATGATCGGTTTTATTTCCAAAATTTTCGGGGGTAGCAAGTCGGAGAAAGACATCAAGACGATTGAGCCCATTATCAAGCAAATCAATAAACATTTCGAGTCGTATAAGTCCATCAGCAATGATGCTCTTAGAGGAAAGACTGCGGAATTCAGAGCCCGTATAAAAGAACATCTCAAAGGTATCGATGATGAAATCGCCGCTTTAGGAAAAGAAGCCGATGAACTCCCCTTCAGCGATATCAATGGCAAGGATGTTATCTACCAAAAAATAGACGCCCTTAAAAAGGATCGTGATAAGAAGATTGAAGAAGTATTGAAAGAAATTCTTCCGGAAGCATTCGCTGTAGTGAAAGAAACTGCCCGTCGTTTCAAGGAGAATGCAACTCTTGAATCATCAGTAACTGATCTGGATCGTGAATTCTCCATAAAGAAGCCTTATGTAAAAATAGAAGGTGATAAGACCATCTTCGCCAACAACTGGCCAGCAGGCGGTAATATCGTAACCTGGAACATGGTACACTACGATGTACAGCTTATTGGTGGTACTGTTTTACATGAAGGAAAGATTTCAGAAATGGCAACGGGTGAAGGTAAGACCCTTGTGTCTACCCTACCCGCCTATCTAAACGCTCTCGCTGGCGAAGGCGTACACATCGTAACCGTGAACGACTATCTCGCAAAAAGGGATAGTGAGTGGAACGGTCCTTTATTCGAATGGCTCGGTCTTCGTGTAGATTGTATCGATAAACACCAACCAAATAGTGAAGATCGCCGCAAAGCCTATTTCGCCGATATCACTTATGGTACCAATAACGAATTCGGTTTCGACTATCTCCGTGATAACATGGTTCACAATCCGGAAGAGATGGTACAACGCAAACATCATTTCGCAATGGTGGATGAGGTGGATAGCGTATTGATCGATGACGCCCGTACCCCATTGATCATTTCCGGTCCTGTTCCAAAAGGGGATGAACAATCTTATCACCTGCTGAAAGACAGGGTACATAAACTGGTTGAAGTACAAAAACAGGTTACTAATAAATATCTGATCGACGCCAAGAAGAAATTCAGTGAAGGTGATGATGATCCTAAGAGTGGTGGTTTGTCGCTGATGCGCGCCTACAGAGGTCTTCCAAAAAACAGCGCCCTTATCAAATTCCTGAGTGAATCGGGTGTGAGGGTGAAACTACAAAAAGCAGAGAACTACTACCTGAGTGATCAGCAAAAAGAAATGCCGAAGGTGGATGAAGAACTGTACTTCCACATTGATGAGAAAAATAATCAGGTTGAACTGACCGATAAAGGTATTCAGGCTATCACCAAATCTGGTGAAGACCCAGACTTCTTCGTATTACCTGATATTGGTGTTCAGTTAGCAGAGATAGATAAGAGCACAACCTTAACGGCAGAAGAAAGATTACAACAAAAAGAAGCCTTGCTGAATGAATATACAGTCAAGGCCGATCGTATCCATACCGTACAACAATTGCTGAAAGCCTATACCCTTTTCGATAAGGATATAGAATACGTTGTAATGGATGGACAGGTTAAGATCGTCGACGAACAAACAGGTCGTATCCTCGATGGACGTCGTTATAGCGATGGTTTACATCAGGCTATTGAAGCGAAAGAAAGCGTGAAGATAGAAGCGGCAACACAGACCTATGCAACGGTTACTCTTCAGAACTATTTCCGTATGTATCACAAGCTGGCTGGTATGACTGGTACAGCGGTTACAGAAGCGGGTGAGTTTTGGGATATATATAAACTGGACGTAGTTACTATTCCAACCAATGTAACTGCTATCCGTAAAGATGAAGAGGATCTCGTTTATAAAACCAAGCGTGAAAAATATAAGGCAGTAATAGACGAAATAGAAAGACTGCGTACAGCAGGAAGACCGGTGCTGGTAGGTACTACTTCTGTTGAAGTAAGTGAATTGCTGAGTAAGATGTTGAGTGGAAAGAAAATCCCACACAATGTATTGAACGCAAAACAACACGCCCGTGAAGCACAGGTGGTAGCTGAAGCTGGTTTACCTGGTGCAATCACAATCGCCACAAACATGGCGGGTCGTGGTACCGACATCAAACTCGGACCTGGTGTTAAAGAAGCAGGTGGTCTGGCCATCATAGGTACAGAGCGTCATGAAAGCCGTCGTGTAGACCGTCAGTTAAGAGGTCGTGCTGGTCGTCAGGGTGACCCAGGTACATCTCAGTTCTATGTTTCCCTCGAAGATGAACTGATGCGTTTATTCGGAAGTGAGCGTATTGCCAAGATCATGGACCGCTTTGGTTACAAAGAAGGTGAAGTGATACAGCATAGCATGGTTACGAAGAGTATCGAAAGAGCACAACGTAAAGTGGAAGAGAACAACTTCGGTATCCGTAAGCGTTTGCTGGAATATGATGACGTAATGAACAAGCAACGTAATGTTGTTTATAAGAAGAGAAGTCATGCTTTGTTTGGAGAACGTTTAGCCCTTGACCTTGATAATGCCTTCTATGGTGTGGCTGAAAGCCTCATCACTTCTTTCCAGGAGCAGAATGATTATGAAGGATTCAAATTAGCTGCTATCGTGAATTTCGCTATCGACAGCGCCATCACAAAAGAAGAATTCGGCAAAGAGAACCAACAGGTACTCGCTGAAAAATTATATACGGAGGCTATCACTCGCTATCAGAACAAACAAACAGATATACAACAGCAGGCGGTACCTGTATTCAAGAATATCAGCGTTCAGCGATGGAAAGAAAGGCATGCAGGTATTGGTGAACCTGAACAAGACCATTGAAACAGAAGGTCGCGAACTCACCAACGCACAGGAACGCCAGATCAACCTCGCCATCATCGATGATGCTTGGAAAGAGCATCTGCGTGCGATGGACGATCTGAAACAAAGTGTACAGACCGCGTATCTAGAACAGAAAGATCCATTGGTCATCTATAAGATCACCGCATTCGACCTGTTCAAGCAAATGGATAATGACGTTAACAAGGATATCGTAAGCTTCCTTTGTCACGCCAGCATTCCAGTAGAGCAGCAATCCAGCCAGATCCGCGAAGGGCGTGAAGAGAAGACCGACATGAGTAAGATGCAGGCCAACAAAGCCGAGATCGACCGTCGTGGTGATGACTATGCCGCCAATCAAAACGATTATATAGACCCTACTCCAGTGAAACAAGAGCCTGTGAAAGTGGCACCGAAGGTGGGCAGGAATGATGCTTGTCCTTGCGGAAGTGGGAAGAAGTTTAAGAATTGTCACGGACGTGAGTAGTCGGAATGTAAGTCCGGAAGTCCGAAGCGCTTGATATTTTGAGTTTCTGATATTTGAGTCCGCGGTTTCTGGGCTTTGGAGAGCCTGAATTTTCAGTCCGGAAGAAAATACAGATACTAGTCGTAGATCTCGACCAACCCCGAAGGGGTTGAATAATAATGACCCCGGGTGAAACCCGGGGAGAAGAGGGAGATTGCCGGAAGATGGAAAGTCCGGAAGTCCGAAGTTTTTGAAATTTGGAGTTTACAATATTTAAGTCCGCGGCTTC
>JBGAQE010000183.1:0-7031 GCA_044220885.1 Chitinophagaceae bacterium | reverse complement strand
GAAAGAGCGAACACTTATTTTGCAGGAAGCTTTGCAGGAATTAGAACAATCACAAAAAGACTTAAGCGATGCGTTGAGTAAGGAAAAGGAGCTGAATGAAATAAAATCGCGTTTCGTTTCAATGGCCTCTCACGAATTCAGAACACCATTAAGTTCTGTGTTATCGTCCGCTTCCCTCATATCGCGATATGTTAAGGAAGATGAACAGGATAGCCGTAACAGACATATTAATCGTATCAAGGATTCGGTAAAACATCTTAATGATTTACTGGAAGATTTCTTGTCGTTGGGCCGGTTGGAAGAAGGAAAGGTATCAACACATATGGATGTATTTTACCTGAAAGAATTTTTGGAAGATGTTGCGGATGAAATGCATGCTATACTTAAACCAGGACAGGAAATTCTGGTTAATTGCCAGGGAACCGGAAGAGTAAAGACAGATAAAAAATTACTGAAGAATATCCTCATTAACCTGGTAAGTAACGCGGTAAAATTCAGTAATGAAGGAGCTCCTATTAAGGTTCATGCTTATAAAGATCAGGATCAACTGCATCTATCTGTTTCAGATGAGGGCATTGGAATTTCGGAAGAAGACCAACAACATCTTTTCACCAGTTTCTTCAGAGGGAAGAATGCGGTGAATATTCAGGGTACAGGACTAGGGCTTCATATTGTTAGAAGATATGCCGACTTATTACAAGGCAATTTGACATTGAATAGTGAGTTAGGCAAGGGAACTACAATATCTCTTTCAGTTCCGCAGTCAATTCCTATTGGAGAGTGATAATATGGAAGAAGTGAAAAGATACTTCAGCTATCTTTTAATGACAATTGATAGCATCCCCCGGAGAGCTAGCCAAAACAGGGCTTATAAAAGGGATACCGAGGTTCATTCCCCGTAATATTAAAACAAGAGCCACGGCCACTACAACCATCGGCATCACTTTACGGATCCTGTTTCGGATGCCAAGATCCATTCGTATTCCCATCCAGCTTAAGAAGAACATAGCTGGGAGTGTGGCCATTCCAAATGCGGCCATGAATGCAACACTATGTATTACTTCCGAGCTGCTGAGGGCCCCCGCAATAGCAATATAAACCATGCCACAAGGCAGAAGGCCATTTGCCATACCTAACAAAAGGAATGCACTAATATGTCGTGATTGCAAAAAGTGCGACATCCAACTCTGTACTTTGTAGTGGAAATTCTGCAGCCAGGAAGGCTGCCAAAGATTTTTGAAAAAGAAATATTGAAGCGCCAGCACAAGTATGAATACACCCAGCGCAATAGAGAACCATTGCTGCCATCCGGCAATGAACAACTGACGGCCGGTTATACCAAAAAGTAGCCCCAATAAAGAGTATGTTACCACCCTTCCTATATTATATAGAAACAAGGCGATTACCTGTTGAATTCTTGAGAAATGTTGAACAGGCAATGATAGAGCCAATGGTCCGCACATACCCACACAGTGAAAACTGCTGAGTAAGCCAAGACTACCACCTGCTACCAATGCCTGCCACATGAGATTATAGTTTTACATTTTTTTCGGAATAATACGATTGACCATCAGCTATCCAGTTCATCTTAACTGTATAGTTACCTGGCCTTAAAACTGATTTTTCAATTAACTGCTGGCCATCTGCTGAAACTTTCATCTCAACGGTTCTGTCTTTGCTGGCATCTGTAGCACAATAGAAAAGAATGGATATGTTATGTTCTTATTCCTCATTTCATCAGGAAGTTCCACTAATACAGATTCGCTGTTTACATTAACTGAAGCTACACTATTAAGTGCCTGGGCACGGTTGGCAGCTTCTATTCTTTTCTGATAGTCGAGTTCGTCTTTATAATATTCTTTTGATACCAATTCATAATTAGTATTTAAACATTTGTAAACCAGTGTTCCCATCATCGTTACAAAAGCCAGAATAGCTATCAGAATTTTATTTCCCCAACTTATATTCATAATAGTGAGTTTTATTGGTTTACAGGCCCAGAAAACTGGTAGTGAGTGCATCAATCTTCTTGTCTCCCTGATATATTCCAACACTTATCGTAAATTTTCTTTTCTTTAAGCTTTTTGTTGGAAGGATGATGAAGAATGAACCAGCTCCCTGACCTTCTTTTTGAACAGTAATTATATGATGGGAGCCAATTACTTCAATGCTGCCATCGATGTTTTCAAGCTTTAATTGAAGTGGTACTTCTTTTACTGTTTTGTTGGCCACTTTAATGTTGTAAAGATTGGAAATGCTGTCGGTACCTCTTTCCTGGAACAATTGACCAGGAGTACGCATGATTGTGGCATCAACATCTTTTCTTGTAAACAGTAAAAAGCTTAGGATGCTCAACAAAATACCCAAAAGCACAGTATACATTTTCATACGGGTAGTGTAGTGGAGTTTTTCTCCATTGGCTATCCCGTTTTCTGATGCATATCTTACCAATCCCTTAGGCTTCTGAATCTTAACCATAACATCATCGCAGGCGTCGATACAAGCTGTACATCCAACACATTCCAATTGAGTGCCATTTCTGATATCGATACCAGTTGGACAAACCCTAACACATTGATAGCAATCTATACAGTCACCGATTGTACGGTCAACTCTTTTATCGAATTTACCACGAGGTTCCCCTCTCTTGTAATCGTAAGCAACCAGCATGGAGTTCTTATCGAGCAATACGCTTTGTAAGCGACCATAAGGACAAACCACTGTACAAGCTTGTTCTCTGAAATACGCATATACTCCATAAAACACGGCAGAGAATATGGTGAGGGCCATAAGTCCAGGAATATGCTGAACTACTGGTTCAGTTATTATCTTCCATAATTCCTTTATTCCGATTATATATGATAAAAAGAAATTAGCGATAACAAAAGACATCAGGAAGAACACAAAATGCTTTACCACTTTACGTGCAATCTTATTTGTATTCCATGGTCCGGATGCTAACAGCTTTTGCTTGGCAGCATCTCCTTCAATGAAATACTCGAGTTTGCGGAAGAACATTTCCATGAAAATGGTTTGAGGACAAACCCAACCGCAGAAAAGACGACCAAAGGCGGCAGTGAATAAAATGATAAAAACGACGAAGGTGATCATCGTTAATCCAAAAATGAAAAAGTCTTGTGGCCAGAAAACTTTTCCGAATAGAATGAATTTGGCCTGGGTTACATTGAAAAGAAATAACGGCCTGCCATCAATATGGATGAATGGCATGGCAAAAAACAGAATGAAAAATCCATAACTCACCAGGGTGCGAACATTATAGAAGCGACCTTTCGGTTTTTGGGCAAAAATCCACTTTCTTTTTCCAGAGGCATCTACTGTAGCAATGCGGTCCCGAAAAGAAACTTCCTCAGGGAACCGAGGAGTTTCTTGTAAGGGACTTTTATTAAAAGAATCATCTTTTGTATTCATGATATCTCTCTCCTACATTTATTTTTTTGCTGAAGAATCTACAACCGGTGCAGTACTTCCGGCAGCAGTAGAATCTGGTTTTGCAGCTTCTTCCGTATATAGTTCACCTTGGGGAGCTTTGCCACCTTTCTCCTGTGGTTTAGTTCCTTTCAGTGACTTAACAAAGCTGGCTAATTGGGCAATTTCTGAAGCTTTGAAATCATCTTTCCAGCTCTTCATCCCTTTTTCCTGCCAACCATATTTGATAGTTTTGAAAATATCCTTGATTCCGCCACCATGAATCCAGTAGTCATCGGTAAGGTTTGGACCTACACCTGCAACTCCTGGGGCTGCCATACCGCCTCCATCTTCACCATGACAAGGTTTGCAGTTGGCAATGAACAATGCTTTACCTGCACTGATGTCAGCTTCTGCAGTAAGCAGTTTTACACTGGATTCGTCAATCAGGTTGGCGGCATTCTTAAGATATTCAGCTTGTTTTTTCTCTGCTTCTTTTGTTGCAATCACTAACTCTTCAGCACTTAAAGGAGCTGAGTGGGCCACGTGATAACGATACAGATAGATACCAGCTGCAACGATGGTGATATAGAATCCATACAGCCACCAGGGTGGAAGACGGTTATCTAATTCGCGGATGCCATCATAATCATGACCCAAATCGAGGTCTGCTTCTTTTTCAATAGGACGGAAACTGTTGAATTTATCCCACCATGACAAACCTGGAGTTGCTGGTGCTAATCCGGCTGCTGCAGTTTCTGCTATCTTGCGCATTTTTTCTTTAGCAAGCATCGCTTTCAATTGCAATAAGAGGAACAATATCACTACGATTTCTACAACTAATACTCCAATTATTAAATAGAAGGTTGTTTCAGACAATCCACCAATTGTTGTTGGAGCCGCTGGGGTTGTAGCACTGGTTGGAGCTTGTGCCATTATAGAAGAAGATACAAGCATAAGTCCAACGACCATTGCAGCTTTTACTCCTGATTTCTTCTCATTCTCTTGTTGGAATTGAGCTGTTCCCAGTAATACGTTTGCTAACAAGGCTATGATCAATAACAATAATAGCATCAGGATTACAAGGGAGATAACTAATGGGTCCGACATAGAAGAAGGTGCCGGAGGGCCTGCTGCCCATGCAGCCGGGGTTACTCCGAGGCCCATAAGAGCCAGGATGCCGGCTTTGAACCATTTCCTGTTTAGATGTTTATCGGATATGCGAAACATATGGATAGTTTTAAGTTAATGTTGGTTTAGTCTAATGGAATGCGGCTGATGTCTTGAAACGTTTTCTTATCTGTCTTGAAAACATATACCAGCATCACAATAAATACAAGGGCGAATATGCCGAACGATGTAAAGGCATATACATTGATGTTGGTGATCTTGTCGAGATAGTGAACAAATTTCATATTATATCCTCCGAGTGTTTAGGCTTTGTAATGATGTTAGGTTATTTGTATGCAGTAGGCTCTTTTGGAACAGTACTGATATCCTTTCCAAGACGTTGCAAATAGGCAATCAGTGCCACCACTTCTGCAATGGCTGGAGTTTCTATCTTGTCCATCTTTAAACTGATTCTTATCGAATTCGCCTGCGTCATCAGTTCCTTATTGGCTACATTTTCATACCCTTCAGGATAGGGAACACCGATAGTGCGCATAGCACCTATCTTAGCTGCCGTACTGGAAGTGTCGAGTGTATTTTCCAATAAGAATATATAAGATGGCATTATAGAACCTGGAGACATCAACCTTGGATCCATAAGGTGGTTGTAATGCCAGCTGTCAGATTTTTTCAAGCGACCTGAAGGATCACCTTCACGTGCCAGATCAGGACCTGTACGCTTACTACCCCACTGGAATGGATGATCGTAAACAAATTCACCAGCTTTTGAATATTCACCATAGCGTACTACTTCATCGCGGAATGGACGAACCATTTGTGAGTGACAGGTATAACAACCTTCCCTTACGTAAATATCCCTACCCTGCAATTCAAGTGGGGTATAAGGTTTAACCTGGGCAATGGTTGGTATGTTAGACTTCACAAGGAAAGTAGGAATCAATTCAAGTAAACCACCTATAGCAACAAGTATCAGGCTTAAAACCAGCATCATCAAAGGTTTCCTTTCAATAACACGGTGCCAGTATTCGCGGCCTGCGTGAGCTTCTTTCACCAATGGAGCAGCTTCTGCAGCTTCGTTGGCGATAAAGCTTCCTTTAGCGATAGTCATGATTAGGTTGTAAACCATCATCAAAGCACCAACAAGATAAAGAGCACCACCAATGCTACGTGTAACATACATTGGAATGATATGTGTTACTGTTTCAAGAAACTGGAATTTCAGTGTTCCTTCTTCAGTAAAGGTCTTCCACATTTGTGCTTGTGTAAAACCAGCCCAATACATTGGAATCGCATAAATAACGATACCGATTGTACCTAACCAGAAGTGGTTTGTAGCCAGTTTCTTGCTATATAATGGGGTATCCCACATTTTTGGAATGAGATAGTATAAAAGACCGAATGCCATGAAACCATTCCAACCCATTGCTCCAATGTGAACGTGGGCAATTGTCCAGTCGGTAAAGTGAGAGATGGCATTGATGCTCTTGATACTTAATAATGGTCCTTCAAGGGTAGACATACCATAACAGGTAACGGCCACTACAAAGAATTTCAAAACGGGTTCTTCACGAACTTTATCCCATGCACCACGGAGGGTGAATAATCCATTCAGCATACCACCCCAGCTTGGGAAGATGAGCATGATGGAAAAAACGGAACCAAGCGATTGGGCCCAGTCTGGTAATGAAGTGTATAGAAGGTGGTGCGGACCAGCCCAGATATAAAGGAAGATCAGCGCCCAGAAGTGAATAATAGAAAGACGGTACGAATAAACGGGCCTGTTAGCAGCTTTTGGCAGGAAGTAGTACATGATACCCAGGATAGGAGTTGTCAGGAAGAAGGCAACGGCATTATGACCGTACCACCACTGAACCAATGCATCCTGAACTCCAGCATACCAGCTATAACTTTTAAATAAAGAAACCGGCATCTCAATAGAGTTAACGATATGCAGCATAGCAACGGTAACCCATGTTGCTATATAGAACCAGATAGCTACATACAGATGACGTTCCCTGCGTTTCAGGATAGTACCAAACATATTGATACCAAATACAACCCAAACAAGTGTAATGGCGATGTCGATAGGCCATTCCAACTCTGCATATTCTTTACCAGTTGTGTAACCTAACAGTAAAGTGATAGCAGCCGATGCAATGATGGCTTGCCATCCCCAGAAATGAATCCAGCTCAGTTTATCACTGAACATCCTGGTTTTGCATAAGCGTTGGAGTGAATAATAAACCCCCATGAACAAACAGTTACCAACGAATGCAAAAATCACTGCGTTGGTGTGCAGGGGTCGAATGCGGCCGAATGTGGTTGGTGCAAAATTGAAAGTGGCGGCAGGTAGGTAGAATTGAATGGCTACCAATAAGCCGACCAGCATACCCACGATACCGAAGATCATGGTGGCATATGCAAATGCCTTTACAATTTTGTTGTCGTAATAGAACTTTTCAACTTGCATACTC
>JBGAQE010000182.1:0-6831 GCA_044220885.1 Chitinophagaceae bacterium | reverse complement strand
CATAATCAAGTCAGGTTTGCCATCATTGTTGAGGTCGCCACTGGTTCCCATAACGGGTGAAGTAGCAGACAAATCAAAGTGACCTGTGAATGAAGGGGTAGTTGATCCGGTAGTGGTGGCATTAAGCATCACTTGAAGAAATGCGGTATTGGTAATGATTCCTAAATCAGGTTTTCCATCCATATTAATATCAGTCACAACGGTATTCGATGGATAGTTGTTGGTGGTGAATTCTTGTATTGTTTCAAAGCTGAGAGTAGCTGCTCCGGGAGAAGTTGAATTTCGTAATAAACTGTTACTATTAAAAGGAGAACCTCCAAGGTTTGATATAATATCTAGTTTTCCGTCTTTATTCATATCTGCAATTGCCAGAGAAATAGGATTAGTACCGCAGGAAAATGATTGTGGAGCAGCATAGTTTGTGGTTAAAGAAGAAATGGTGGTGTTGTTAAGTATGATTTTAATTGTGCTTGCTCCCACATCACTTAAAAGCAAGTCCTTTTTTCCATCATTATTCATATCTGCACTACCTATTTGGGTTATGCTTGTTCCGGAAAGTGTTATAACCTGTGGTCCCATAAAATAGATGCTGTAATTGCCTTGGGGTGTTTGGTTCACTAAAGTGGTTACAGTGCCATTTGTTGTAGAAAGGATGATATCATCTTTGCCATCGTTATTGATATCTGCAACTGTTATCAGATTTGGATTGCTGGGGGCAGCTAAATTCCAGCCTCCATTGTTCATATACCAACCAGTATTACCTGATAAAGGGGAATTGTAATAGATGGTAGTTACATTACTTAATTGGTGCACCTGGGCAACATCCAAACGTCCATCATTATTAAAATCGCCGCATGCTACAGCTGACGCACCTGAAATGCAACTAAATTCTGTTCTTGGACTGAAGCTGGCAGTCATAGATCCAGGAGTGGTAGTGTTAGTGAAACCACTGAAAACGGATGGTCCGTTTATATATGTTACCAGTATATCTGGTTTATTATCTCCATCAAAGTCTTCTACAATCAAGTTCAGGGCATAATAATAAAGGGTAAGATCCTGACGGGCACTATAACTAGCGGTGCTGGCACCTGGGGCGGTGGTATTCATATAGATTGCCAATTGATTGGAGTTGGCAAAAATGATCAGCATATCGGGCTTGTTATCCCCATTAATATCCTTTGATGCAATCTTTAATGGGTTGTTAGAGATGCTGAAATCATTAGTAGGATGAAAATTCACGGTTTGAGCGAAGACAAATGATCCGGTAAATAGAGCAAATACCAGAGCAACGGTACAAAATGAATATTTCATAAAGAGGCGTTTGAGGGGTTATCTGGAAGGGAGGGATTAAGGGTAGCTTACCTAAGAATTAGAATCTGCTTTGAGTGATTCATAAGAGTGGAGGGAATAACTGATTGATGTAAAAGTAATTGAAGGGGGTAAAGGGGGTAATGACAGCTATCAGCGATTTTGGTGTCTGTGGTCACAGATATTTGGAGATGTCATCTTGGGGGTAAGATGGCATCTCGGGTTGTAAAAAACAACATTTACTAATGTGTGTTAGCGCTTTTTCGTAGTTTTTTCCAAAACAATGCCCCAAAACATCGCCAATTTCTCAAATTAATCCTCATTAATTGACTAGAATTTAAGAATTTTGCCCTTCTATTTAAAATTGTACAAAATGAGTAATACCCCACGCACCTTATTTGATAAAGTTTGGGACGCCCATGTGGTTCGCCAGATCGAAGACGGTCCTTCCATATTGTTTATCGACCGCCACTTTATTCATGAAGTGACATCGCCTGTAGCCTTTCTTGGCCTTCAGCAACGTGGAATTGGTGTTATGTTTCCTGACAGGACTTTTGCCACTGCCGACCATAATACCCCAACTATCAACCAACACTTGCCGGTTCAGGATCCGCTTTCTGCCAATCAGTTGAAAGCCCTGGAAACGAATTCAAGCAAATATGGAATCTCACATTGGGGATTGGGTAACCCAAAGAATGGTATTGTGCATGTGGTAGGACCAGAGAACGGTATCACCCTTCCTGGTATGACGATTGTTTGTGGTGATTCGCATACTTCTACCCATGGTGCCTTTGGTGCTATCGCCTTCGGTATCGGTACTTCTGAAGTGGAAATGGTATTAGCTTCCCAATGTATTATGCAGCCAAAAGCAAAGAAAATGCGCATAACCGTTGATGGTAAGATTGGTAAAGGTGTTACTCCGAAAGATGTGATCTTATATATCATCGCCAAGATATCGGCTAGTGGTGCAACAGGCTATTTCGTAGAATATGCTGGTTCTGTTTTTGAGAACATGAGTATGGAAGGCCGTATGACGGTTTGTAATATGAGTATCGAAATGGGTGCTCGCGGTGGTATGATTGCTCCTGATGAAACAACTTTCAATTATATTAAAGGAAGGGAAAAGGCACCGAAAGGAGCAGATTGGGATAAAGCACTCGCTTACTGGAAAACATTGAAGACCGACGAAGGTGCCAGCTTTGATGTGGAATTGAAATATGATGCTGCTGATATTGAACCCATGATCACTTATGGTACTAACCCGGGAATGGGTATGGGTATATCACATAAGATTCCGGTAGCTGAAGCATTAGGTGGTGGACAAGCCAGCTTTGAAAAATCACTTCAATACATGGGCTTCCAAAAAGAGGATAGCCTTTTAGGTAAGAAAGTGGATTATGTATTCATCGGAAGTTGCACTAATGGACGTATTGAAGACTTCCGTGCTTTTGCTTCAATTGTAAAGGGACGCAAGAAAGCGGATAACGTTACTGCATGGATTGTTCCAGGATCGCATATAGTAGAACAACAAATTAAAGAAGAAGGCATACTTGATATTCTTACTGAAGCTGGTTTCCAATTGCGTCAGCCAGGTTGCTCGGCTTGTCTTGCTATGAACGATGATAAGATTCCAGCAGGCAAATATGCAGTAAGTACCAGTAACCGGAATTTCGAAGGTCGTCAGGGTCCTGGCAGCCGTACATTATTGGCTAGTCCGTTGGTAGCTGCTGCAGCTGCGGTGACTGGGGTGGTGACGGATCCGAGGGAGTTAATGTGAGCAAATTAAAAATTTAAAAGTCAAAAGTAAAAAACTGGTATTCGGCCAGTCAGTATAGAATCGGACTTTCCGAATTTCGAAACTTACTACTTACAACGTATAACTTAAAACGTATCACTTACAACTTACAACGTAAAACTTCTCATATGGCATACGATAAATTCACAATATTAAAAAGTTCAGCGGTTCCTCTTCCGATTGAGAATGTAGATACTGACCAGATCATTCCTGCGCGCTTTTTGAAGGCAACAGAAAGAAAGGGGTTTGGTGATAATTTGTTCCGCGACTGGAGGTATAATCCCGATAATAGTCCTAAGAAGGATTTTGTATTGAATAACCCGATCTATAGTGGAAAGATATTGGTGGGCGGAAAGAACTTCGGTAGTGGCTCCAGCAGAGAACATGCTGCATGGGCTATCTATGATTATGGATTCCGTTGTGTTGTGTCCAGCTTTTTTGCAGACATCTTCAAAGGGAATTCACTCAATGTTGGAATTCTGCCTGTTCAGGTGAGTCCTGCTTTTTTGGATTCCATTTTTAAAGCCATAGAAAAGGATCCTAAAACTGAATTGGAAGTAAATCTTCCTGAGCAGACCATCACTCTTATTGCTACAGGAGAGAAGGAAAGCTTTGCTATCAACTCGTATAAGAAGCATAATATGACAAATGGTTTCGATGATATCGATTACCTGCAAGCTATGAGTGCAGATATAAAAGCGTATGCTGCTGCTTCGCCATACTAAACCAACGAGTAACTAACTTACCATATGCCCACTACGAAACGAAGGGTTGAGATAATGGACACTACACTCCGCGATGGAGAACAAACCAGTGGTGTGTCTTTTTCAGCCCTCGAAAAATTGACCATCGCACAGTTATTATTGACGGAAGTGAAAGTGGATCGTATTGAGATTGCCTCCGCAAGAGTTTCAGAAGGCGAGTTCGATGCAGTGAAGAAAATCACTAAATGGGCAAAAGCTAATGGCTTTTTAAAACAAGTGGAAGTGCTCACCTTCGTAGATGGCGATGTTTCTGTTCAATGGATGATAAAAGCAGGAGCGAAAGTGATGAATCTTCTTACCAAAGGATCGCTTAATCATCTTACTCACCAGTTAAAGAAAACGCCAGCACAGCACTTCAGTGAAGTGGCTGCCGTAATATCTCTTGCAAAGAAAAAAGGAATAGAGTGTAATGTGTATCTGGAAGACTGGAGCAATGGAATGCGTCATTCACGTGAATATGTTTTTGAATACCTCGATTTTCTGGTAAAGCAACCCGTGAAAAGAATCATGTTACCCGATACATTAGGTGTCTTGATTCCTTCGGAGGTTACTGAGTTTGTTTCTTCAATAGTACAACGATACCCAGGTATCCATTTCGATTTCCATGCACATAACGATTACGATCTGGGAACAGCTAATGTGTTAGAAGCTGTAAAAGCAGGCGCTCATGGTCTTCATCTTACTATCAATGGTATGGGTGAAAGAGCAGGTAATGCTCCATTGGCTAGTGCTATTGCAGTGTTGAACGATTTCATGCCTAATATAAAAACAAGTGTTGCTGAAAAGTCATTGTATCAGGTAAGTAAACTGGTAGAGACTTTTTCCGGATTCCGCATTCCTGTTAATAAACCAGTTGTTGGTGAAAATGTATTTACACAGACTGCGGGAATACATGCAGATGGTGACAAGAAGAATAAATTATATTTCAGCGACCTGATGCCTGAGCGTTTTGGTCGCCAGCGTAAATATGCATTGGGTAAAACCAGTGGTAAAGCGAATATTGAGAATAACCTGGCTCAATTAGGAATCCAGCTTAGTGATGCTGACCTGAAGAAAGTAACTGAACGAATCATCGAGTTGGGTGACAGGAAAGAAGTAGTTACACAGGCTGATCTTCCTTATATATTGTCGGATATTCTTGATAGCAAGACCATAGATGAAAAGGTGCAGATCAAGAATTATGTGCTGATGCATGCAAAGAATCTGCAGCCATCTGTCACCATCCAGATCAATATTGATGGGGAAGAGTTTGAAGAGCAGTCTCAGGGTGATGGACAATACGATGCTTTCATGAATGCGTTGAAGAAAGTATATAGCAAGAAAAAATTGGTATTGCCTGTTCTTACTGACTACGCCGTTCGTATTCCGCCAGGAGGTAAATCTGATGCCTTGTGCGAAACCATCATCACCTGGGCCAGTGAAGGAAAAGAGTTCAAGACAAGAGGGCTTGATAGCGACCAGACAGTTTCTGCTATCAAGGCCACACAAAAAATGCTTAACAGTATATAATTAATAAAGAAAATGACCGCGATGCGGTTTTGTTGAAATCATGGCAACCAAGAAAATATTAATTGTTCCCGGAGAGGGGATAGGACAGGAAGTGACAGCAGTAGGTAAGAAAGTATTAGATGCAATTGCTGCTCGTTTCGGACATACTTTCGAATATGATGAAGCATTAATTGGACATGTGGCTATTGAGGCTACAGGCAGTGCCTTGCCTGATGAATCTTTAGCAAAGATGAAAGCATCTGATGCTGTATTGTTCGGTGCTGTTGGACATCCTAAATATGACAATGATCCCTCTGCTAAAGTTAGACCGGAGCAAGGATTGTTGAAAATGCGTAAGGAGCTAGGTCTCTATGCAAATCTCCGCCCTATAAAATTGTTTGATGAATTATTGCAAGCTTCCAGTATCAAACCTGAAATATTAAAAGGAGCCGATATCCTTTTCTTCCGTGAACTCACAGGAGATATCTATTTCGGTGAGAAGGGAAGGAAGAATAATGGCGATACTGCTTATGATATTGCTGAATACAGTCGTTTTGAAGTAGAGCGCATAGGTCGTAAGGCTTTTGAAGCAGCACGCACCCGTCGCAAGAAATTGTGTTCGGTTGATAAGGCGAATGTGCTGGAAACATCGCGTTTATGGAGAGAAGTGATTCAGCAATTAGCGAAAGAATATCCGGATGTACAAGTGGAGCATCAGTTTGTTGATGCAACGGCCATGTTACTGATAAAAGATCCTACTCGTTTTGATGTAGTAGTTACAGCAAATCTGTTTGGAGATATCCTTACCGATGAAGCTTCACAAATTGCTGGATCAATGGGTATGCTGGCTTCAGCATCTATTGGTGATGGTACAGGAGTTTACGAGCCCATTCATGGTTCAGCACACGATATTACTGGAAAGGGAGTAGCTAATCCTTTAGCTTCTATTCTTTCTGCTGCCTTATTACTTGATATCTCTTTTGGAATGAAAGCTGAATCAGAACTCGTGATCAATGCTGTTGATCAGGTACTGAAAGCTGGTTTCCGTACAAGGGATATCGCTGATGCCACTACTCCTGCTGATAAGATTTTGGGGACGGAGGCGATGGGGAGAGAGGTTTTGGAGAGAGTCGGGAGTTAGGAGTCGGGAGTCGGGAGTCAGGAGTCAAGAGTCAAGAGTCGGGAAGTCCGAAAGACCGGAAGTCCGGAAGAAGAGAGAGAAGTCAAAAATCAAAAGTAAAAAGTCAAAAAACTCCGCACATCTCTAATCAATAGTACACATTATTAATTCAAATAAAAAAGTCATTTCCTTAGTGGGTAAATGACTTTTTTATTTGAACTTACTCTATACTATTAGTTAGAGATGTGCGGAGTTTTTTGACTTTTTACTTTTGACTTTTGACTTTTTTTAATCTTGCCTTACAGAGTCTTAGTGTCTATCACAAACCTATACCTCACATCATTCTTCACCATCCT
>JBGAQE010000181.1:0-7079 GCA_044220885.1 Chitinophagaceae bacterium | reverse complement strand
AGGAAACATCTTTTCCATTCTTTCTAAGTTGCACTTCAATCTGATTCAGAGAAGCATTATTGGAAAAGCCTGGTACATCACCGTATTTTGATCCATTAAAAGCTCTGTCTTTAAAAGAATTGATCAATTCACCAGAACCAGGTCTTCCATCAAAACCTGGTCTTAACCTTAGCTGTATATATTGATCATCTAATCCTTCTTTAACCTGTGAGGCTAACACTATTTCAATTGATTTAGCACCCCAGGTAAAATTTTTAGGTACTGCTAAGGAAAATTGCAAGTTGAAATTAGCAGGCAATGGTTTCTTGATTTTCAAGGGGCTTACCTTATTTCCTTTTATAGCCAGCCATTTTCCTTCAATACCCTCAAAGGATGTTACAATTGAATATGTACCAGCCCCACTTATTTCAGAATACCATTCAAATGGTTTTTGTCCAATAACTGAGCTTGAAAAATCTTCAAAAAAATGTACTTTTCTATCGCTTGCTATTTTTATTGCAGTTTCGGAGAGTGATGTCTTATATACCTTTTTTATAGGTGTTGGATCATTTAATGGTTTGTAAGGTTTTCCTTTCACCTTCTCCCTATCAAAAAAGAAATCATATACATATTGGAAATTGAAATTATTTATTATTGACTCATGCATGTGAACGAGTTTCGGGTCATTGTCATCCCAGCCCCAGGTAATAAGTACCCACTGAGGTGAATCCTCTTTACACTTAGCACTCATTTCAGGATCCAGTTTATATACTCCATACATTTTGGATTGACCTCCATTGCCTGTAAATATATCAGTGGCATTCTCCAACAGGATACTTGGCTGTATGCTGGTTACTTCAGCAGGCTCATCCAATCGATTCTTATATCGATCTGAATTTTCTTTCAATCGCAGCATTCGTTTATCCTTTCTTGCAATGGCTTCATTAAGTGCATTATCTCTGACTTTACCTTCCGGCCAATTTTTTTCAGCATACTTTTTCTCTTCCTGATATTTCCGTTCTATAGCATCCGGAAGAATACCCAGATATTCCCGTTTTGTAATTTGTATATAGGGCATCCTGTTGTCTTTAGACAACAAAACGGCGTCTACCAATCCTGCATTTCTATCATAATTGGAAGACTGCGAATAAAAGGTGATGAATTTCTTTAGTTGGGGTAATTGAGTGATATCGTATTTCTTTCTTAAGGATGGATCAGAAAAAGAAAATCTCTCTTCAGCGGATCCAGGTTGTGTAAAATAATACTGTTTAGGAGTACAAAGAAAGTGAATGGGCATCCCAATCGTTTCATTTGCATAAACCCCGAATGGAATTTCTGTCTCCCTGATTATATCGTGTTTACCATCTGGTTTTACGAACATACTCCAGGTAAAAGCAGTTACCCCGTAAGCCTGGGGTAGCGACTCCATTGATAAATAAGCACTGTTTGGAGAAAGCAGCCTGCGCTTTACATCTCCAATGCCTCCTTTTGGAATATAACTGGCCTGTATCCAATTGGCGATTGAATCAACATAGGCTTTCTGTTTCGGAGAATAGGTTCGGCCAAATGCTACCTGAGGCTTATACTCTTTTGCTTTATAATTATAGACTTTATACCAACCATACACACTATCCTCAATAATCTGTTGCTGGCTTTTCTGCGACATCGCAGCAATCCCAATGATCATTAAAAGAGAAAACAGGATATACTTCTTCATTGTAAAATGGTATTTATGCTTACCCTCCTTTCATACTCCCTTACTGTATTTTCTCCCCCGACTTCCGGTCTTTCTGACTTTCAGTCTTTCCGTCTACCTCCCCTTCAATATCCCACTACCTTCAAATGTTGTAGCGCCACTAATAATACTAATCGTACCCTCCACGCCTGCTTCTACAGTAGCAGGACCTGCGCCAGCACTTACTCCCACTCCTCCTTTCACTACTACATCCTTAAGGCCTTTTCTATCAAACTCAGCTCCAATTGTAGCACCTGCTGTTGCTTCAGCTTTTAAAGGACCTTTCTCCACACCTCTACAGTAGCAGGACCTGCGCCAGCACTTACTCCCACTCCTCCTTTCACTACTACATCCTTAAGGCCTTTTCTATCAAACTCAGCTCCAATTGTAGCACCTGCTGTTCAGCTTTTAAAGGACCTTTCTCCACCCACTTTTACTGATACCTACTTCTGCAATTTCATAAATTGCTCTTTAAATGTGTCCTTATTCATATCCTGTTTTAAAATTATGAATACACCCAAATCCAATTTCAGTAGTCATCCGGCTACAATCAACACTAATAGATCCGCCATGAGATCGAAGTTTACTGTGGTATTCACAATGCATCATCAAATTCCGCTAAAAGGGCCCATCTTATAATTAGAGACTTTATTTCACATTTTATCTGTACTACATTATATATTTGGCGCCATTCTCTTTTGGGGAAACCCAGCCACGACAGCTTAGCCCTTAATTTTTGCTACTTCATATTCTTCAGGCCACATAGAATATGCAATAGTTTAGCTCTTCATCCATCTTTTCTCTGATAAACGCACATACTCATTATACAACTGCTCTTTAGGAGGGTTATAACTTGCAAGAAATTCATTTGCAACTGCTTTTTCTTTGGACAGAAATCTTTGTTTGGCAAACCTTCCCCCGTTTGCTCAAATCCAATGAATCGAGGACTTCAATATTTCTTTTCTAGGCTTGCCAATTGGGCACCATCGCCCATTTCATGATAAGCTATTTTTTACACTTCATTCATTCGGAAAAGACAGACTACCTGATTTATCACTATAGATTTCTTGTAATTTCAAGGCTGCTTTTTGCTGTGAAGAATGGCACCACGGTTAGTTCCCCCTGAGGTGCTCCTGCATTTATTGATGCTCTTACCATTGCAATATTTTCATTCATCCTTTGCTGGTGCAATTTCTGGAAGTTTTCTTCAGCCGCTATTAATTGCCTACCTAACCTGTTCCCTTCCTTCTCGATGTCTTCAATAAATTGATCCCAGATTTTTCAAGTGAAATACATTCGTCTACATTTTTGGATACGGCGGTCTTTTAAAAGAACCGAATGCCAGCGGATCTGCCTTTTTCTTAAATGGCCAATCCATATCCTTGGAGCTCAATTTATGTCCCAGCTTTCTTAAGCGATCTTCTTTTTCTTTAGTATAGGCGTGCTTTATTGAACCAATCATATGCTCAACCGCTTCACCAGATTGCCCCTTACTTTCATCAATTATTGATTGCGTATGGTTTGCCTGAGGATGATATCTGTACATTCTTATAACTGTATCCAAATATTTTGTAGCCTTATCAATATCACCCAAACCAAACCATGCCTGACCCAGATTATTTAATATTGTACTGTTTTTTGGGAATTTCTTATTAAGGGAATTTAGTAGCGGTATAGCCATTTGTTCCCCACCACACATCGAAAGCATGGATGCATAATTATTCAGGTTATCAGTATTGGCAGGATCTTCTAAACAAGCTTTACCCATCATATATAAAGCAATATCCGGATACCCCATCATAAAAAAACTGACGGCAGCATTACCCAGAGCCCGTGAAGATTGGTAACTTGTTTTTGCCTGTTGCCATGCTTGCTCGGCCTGTGACTTTTTAGCAACATCCAGCTTTAATGCTACATTGGCATTAGTTGACGACAAGTAGGTTGCAACATTTGACTCTGAAATAGGGAATTTATAAATGCTGGCAATTCGCGCATTGTCTTTCAATGGAACCAATCGGGTATCATCTTCAAATGCTTTCTTCAATTTGGCGTCTCCGATTTTTGGTACTTCCTTGAACGAAGGCATCTTTATACCCAGGCTATCCATCATTCTTTTGTCTTCAGGATCCATTTCATCCAAAGCTTTCTGGGCTTCCTTCATCAACTCTTCCATTTCTTTTTGAGTGGGAGCCTTTTCCTTTTCTTTTGTCTTTGTTTTCGGCTGTGCCATTGTGGCATGGACCGATAACAGCATCAATATCAGAAACGAGGTATATTTTTTCATACAATCAGGTTTTTCTTTTTTGAATCATTTGAAACTATCTTTCAATGATTTACCAACCCTGAATTTTATTCTCTTACTTTTCATCGCCACTCTCTTACGTCTGAATACTTTTGTTTGTGAAACAGTTGCTGACGTTCCTTCTTCAATTTCGAGCCCTTCTAAAAAACTATTCTGCTCCAACATATAAGATTCATTGGGAATAATCTGAACGATACTCAAAAGACTGTTCTTGCTTCTAAGAGAAGTGATGGCAATTACAACTTCTGCTTTGTTGATGATTGCATAGGAATAGGTGGAGTAATAAGTCCATTCACCATCTTTCTGGATATCTACAGTAAAAGAATCGGTAACATTCCGGTAGACGCCTTTAACATACTTCTTCCATTGGTTATTGAAATCTGAATTTGCGTCTCGACTTGGGGATACCGATGGATATACCAGGATTTGAGCGGGAGCAGTGTTTTTTTTATATAGCGATAACTGACTGCTTGTAGATTGGCTTTCCCATCCGGCAGGAACACTATACCAAAGTATATCGAACTTTTGTTGTGCGATTGCGCCTGCAGCCATCAAAAAGAAGAAAATGGTAAAAAGGAATCTCATATTCAGAGTTTATGTTGTAAATATGATTCAAATGAATGGCAACCATATCCCTTAATAAGGGGATTTATGGCATTTGCTGAACCTTTGGAGCTTCTTGAACCTGTTGAACCTTTTGAACCTCTAATAACTGCTTTACCAACTTCTTCAGTTCGTCTATCTCCTCTTGCTGCTGCTTAACTGCATTTATCAGTAAGAATGTATAAGCCTGGTTATTTACGAGGCGAAGGTCCTCATACCCCTTTTCCTTGTTCTTCTCCACCATATATGGGGCTACTGCTTCCAGATCCTGCGCAATGATTCCAACTTGCTTTTTATCTGTTGGAAAAGGAGCGTCTGCGTTATAGTAATAAGTTACCGGATTGAGTTTTCTGATAACATCTAACCCATCGGTGAAGGGGGTAATGGAATTTTTCAAGCGAATATCACTGAAAGAACCAACCGATCCGGTTGCAGTTAATGCTGCTCCATTCCTAACTTCAAAGCCCTTTACTGATCCATTAAGGCTGCCCACGCCGCTTCCATTAGTATAAAATTCCAACGAACCAGTATAAATACCGATGTCGTTTGAACGTATATAACCAGGGCGCCATTGATTGCTTGCACCATAGTCACTAATGAACTCCATAGATGCAGGACCGAAACCCGCCCTATTGGCAATCATCATTGTAACCATAAGATTTTGCCCAACAACTTCCAATTGTTTAGTTGGCTTTGCGGTACCAATACCAGTAGTACCATTATACAAAACGGTTAATGCGTTACTTCTTACAATGCCGTCGCCGTTTCCTATTTGAAATATCCTTTCTGTAGGGCCAGGAATGATAGTGGTTCCTGGAACATCTGTAGTATCGTTAAATGCGCCGAATACTGCGCTATAATCAACTTTTGTTAATGTACTCCTGCCAGTAGCGAATGAAACCTGACCTCTGGCTTCCGAAGAGTATCCTGAAGAAAAAGAATAATTGCCCCTGGCTATTGTTCCACCACCTATACTAAGTGCCGTCTGTCCAAATGTTTGATTAGCATAACCGATACTTGCAGAATAAAAAGTATAGGCTCTGCAATAGTTACCGAAAGTAAAAGAATTATGACCTGTTGCTTCTGAGCCCACTCCTCCGCTAAATGAATAATCTCCGGTAGCTTTAGACTGGTATCCTGCACTAAATGAAGCAAACCCAGTCGATTGCGTTTGATTACCAAATGCTACAGCAGCCTCTCCGGAAACAAAATTAGAATAACCCATCCCAACTGCATATTTACCATATACGTTATTAGAAAAGCCAATTCCATATGCAGCTTCACCATTTACAATATTATTAAACCCCATACTTATTGAATAAGGGGCAGTAGCCCTTGTATTAAAACCAGTGGCAAATGAATATACTCCGATCTGATTTTTATCCCAATCCTGACCAGTGGTTGTACCCACACGGAAGGCTGACTTTTGCGGATACCACATCATCCGGTTTCCTGCACCTGAAACAGGTGGATTGAAAGTAGTACTTGAATTGGCACTATCACCACCTGTAAACACAACACTACTATCGGTAACGTGCAGTCGCGCTTTCGGATTTGCAGTACCGATACCCGTATTACCATTTGCAAGTACGGTTAATGCATTATTCCTGAAATTATCCGCTACTCCATTTCCAACTTCAAACAGGCGATTTGTGGCTGTTGTATCGTTATAAATACCTGTTACCAGTGAATTGGGGGATCTTGATTTTGTATAGGAGCCGAAGCTGGCGGACTGATCGGCTCTTGCTGTTGTAGCGAATCCGAAGGCAGCCGAAGTAAATCCGCTGGCAAAGGTGCTATTACCAAAAGCAGCAGATGAATTACCGTTGGCTTCTGAATAACTTCCCGTAGCCAGAGAAGCCGTCCCTGAGGAGCGGGTATTATAACCGAGCGCTGTCGAATGCTCTGCCGATGCATTTGTGAGAAAGCCGAAGGCGGTTGAATTTATATTAGAGGCTCTTGTTCCATAACCGGAGGCGATAGAAAAATAACCGATACTGTCTTTATCCCATTGGGTGCCGTTTACAAACCCGGCTCTGAAAGCCGCCTTACCACTATACCATAACATTCGGGCGCCAGAACCTGTTACAGGCGGGGCACCAGTTACAGAAGCGTATGGATCACCTGCGGTAAAAACCACACTACTGTCTGCAACATGCAGCCGGGCTTTAGGTAAGTTGGTACCTATACCCACGTTTTGAGAGAGTGACGAAAGGCTAAAAGAGAGCAGGAAAACAAAGGTTATGATATATCTAACTAACATGATGCTGAATTTTCCTAAATGTAGGCTGTTGGAAAACCCGGGGAATCCTGTAAAAAGAGGATTTATGGTCTGAATTATGACTTTTGGGGTGAAGAAAAAGGGGGATGCAACAAAAAAATGGGTTGTATTTTGAAAGTGGAGGTTGTATAAGGTCTCCAACCTTATAAGGTTGGAGACCTTATACAACCTATACAACC
>JBGAQE010000180.1:0-6791 GCA_044220885.1 Chitinophagaceae bacterium | reverse complement strand
AGGCAAATGCATCAAGCATCAAGCCTCCAGCAACTTCTCTTTCATCTTCTCCACCAGCTTATACGTAGCCGGGCAATACTCCACATTCTGTTTATACACATGAACCCAATCCTTGAATTTTTTCTTGGTATGATGGGGGAAGCCGGAGCAGTCTGCTGGGCGAACTTCGTATATAGAGCAGTAGTTATTCTCCAGGTTCAGGAACTGGCAAGGCTCGGTTTTATTCATCCAATCTCCGCTTCGGTCTTTTCTCAACCATTTCTTGCGGAAAGCCTCGGGCTCCATTTTAAGATGAGAAGAGATTCGCTTTATATCTGCAGGGGTATAGGTAGGCGACATGGTTTTGCAACAGTTGGCACAACTGAGGCAATCTGTTTCAGCCCATACTTCCTTATCTGTTGCGGCGGCTATCTTATCAAGACCTCTTGGTGGCTTTTTCTCCAACTTGGTTAGGAAACGCTTCAATACACTCTTGTTATGTCTTACTTTCTGACGGAAGGACCTTAAGTTAACCTGCATGATTATGAGTTGGAAATGGGGTGCTTTATTTTTTTTAGACTTGCAAATATGCCGAAAAAAACGAAGTAAAAATAATTCATTGATGTAAATCGAAAAATCAGCAATTTCACATCGTAAATATGCCGCATGTGGGAACCGTATAAAAAAGGATTCAAAGGCTGGCTTCAATTGGAAAAATCCCTATCCGACCATTCGGTAGAGGCTTATATGCATGATATTGAAATGCTCACTGTTTACATGCAGGACAATTCCATTCTCGTAAATCCCTCTGATGTAGAAACAAAACACCTGCAGCATTTCATAAAATGGATTGCTGAATTGGGTATGAGCGATACCTCCCAGGCAAGAATCATTTCGGGTATACGATCGTTCTATAAATATTGCCTCATTGAACAGATAAGCAAGAAAGATCCTACCCTTTTATTAGAAGCCCCTAAACTAAAAAGGAAACTGCCTGATGTTCTTAGTTTTGAAGAAATAGAAAACATCATTTCGCAGATTGATCTCAGTAAGCCCGAAGGAGGGCGGAATAAAGCCATATTGGAAACTTTGTATAGCAGCGGACTGAGGGTAAGCGAATTAGTGAACCTCAAGATTTCCCAACTATACACCGACGTTGGATTCATTCGAGTTATAGGTAAAGGAGATAAAGAAAGGCTGGTGCCTATCGGTCAATCGGCAGTGAAATACATAAATATCTACCGAAACAATATCAGGGTGCATATTCTGGCGCAACCCGGCCATGAAGACACATTATTCCTGAGCAAAAGAGGCACCGGTTTATCAAGGGTGATGATTTTCCTTTTATTAAAAGACCTGGTAAGAAAGGCTGGAATCAAAAAGACAATCTCTCCCCATAGTTTCAGGCATTCTTTTGCCACCCATTTAATTGAAGGTGGGGCGGATTTAAGAGCTGTACAGGAAATGCTGGGACATGCAAGTATTACCACAACTGAAATATATACCCACCTCGACCGGGAATTCCTCAGAAAAACCCTGGAAACTTACCATCCAGCCTTCCAATAAATGGAAAACTTAATAAGTCTCAGCTTTTTATGTAGTATCAAAACATAAAAACCTAAGTACTTCCCCCTAAAATAGCCACAGAGTTCTCACAATTCAAAAGATGTTGTAAAAAGCGACGTTATTTAGTGTTTATTAATTGTTGTAATTCAACAATATCCAGTGAAATAGCGGCCATGACCCTGTTTAAATGCATCTACTCTACTATTGTGTCAAGCAAGTCCTGTATAAGCAGGGCACTAAATGTGCTTGTCTTTACTGTTTTAAGTATTCCCTCCAACGCCCAGCTTAAGAACCTGGAGTTCGAACATCTCGACATCAATAATGGTCTCTCCCAGAATAATGTGATCTGCGTATTTCAGGATACAAGAGGATTCATGTGGTTTGGTACAAAAGATGGATTGAACCGATACGATGGGTATTCATTTACCATTTATCGATACGATGAAAAAAACAAACGCAGTATTTCAGGTAATACTATCAACGATATACTTGAAGATCCGGACGGAATCATATGGATAGCTACTAATGAAGGTTTAAATAGCTACGACAGGAAAACAGACCAGTTCACCCGTTACAATAATTACAATGGTATTGCCGGTGAAATTCCTAGTAACAGGATAACCTGTATGACAATGGGAGCAAACGGTTCCATTTGGATTGGAACGGAAGACGCTGGAGTTTTCATTATGGACAGAAAGGAAAAGAAATTTATGAAACTGAATTTCCCTTCTGGAATGATACCTAATAAAAACAATCAGGCGATTCAATCAATACGGATGGATCACAATGGAGATACATGGATTGGCATGTATGGTGCAGGATTGTATTTCTATAATCACAACAACGGAATTTTCACCCCTTATCTTCACAAGGAAAATGATCCGGGGTCAGTTAGCAGCGACAAAATATATTATGTTTATGAAGACTTCAAGAAACAAATCTGGGTTGGTACTGATGGTGGTGGATTAAACCTTTTCGATCCAAAAACAAAAACCTTCAGTCATTTTAAACATGACCCTCTAAACAACCAGAGCCTTTCACACGATGCTGTTTATAGTCTGGGACAGGATAGTGAAGGATATCTATGGGTAGCTACAGAAAATGGCGGGCTTAGTGTTCTAAACATCACTACCCTGAAATTCCAACAATATTTACACGACGACCTTGATAAATCAAGCTTAAGTAACAACTCCATCTATACCGCTTTCAGAGACAATAAAGGCAATATGTGGCTGGGAACTTATGCGGGAGGAGTTGATGTATTTCATAAAGATTCCAACAAATTCAACCACTTCAAACATAATTCATCTGTAAACAGTATCAGCCAAAACAATGTATCCTGCTTTGAGGAAAATGAAGATAAAACTATATGGATTGGTACAGATGGAGGTGGATTAAACCTTTTTGACCCTTCAACTAATACCTTTAAACACTACAGACACGAAAGAAACAACCCAAACAGTATAAGCAGTGATTATGTATTAAGTGTATGCAGAACAAAAAGCGGACTTATCTGGATTGGCACATGGGGTGGAGGCATTTCAATTCTTGATCCTGCAAAAAATAAATTCAGTCATTACAAACAAGACCCAAAGAATCCGGGAAGTCTTGGCAATAACAATGTCTGGAAAATAATCGAAGATGATGAAGGGAATATTTGGATAGGTACTCATGGTGGTGGACTCAATCTGTTTCATCCTGATACAAAAACTTTCGAGCATTTTGAATACGATGAAAACGATCCTAAGACAATCGGAAGTAATATAGTACACGTAATATTGGAAGACCCGCTACATAGGCTTTGGATAGGTAATGAAAGCGGAGGATTGAATTTATTCAATAAATACACAAAATCATTCACGCGCTTCACCCATAAAGCAAAGGAAAACAGTATCAGCAATAATAATGTTTCAGGATTATACTACGATAAATCAGGTGTTTTGTGGATTGGGACTATGTCTGGATTGAACAGCCTGGATACCCGTACCATGAAGTTTTCGAACTATACAACAAAAGATGGATTACCTAATAACGCCATATATGGAATACTGGAAGACGAGAACGAACAACTATGGATAAGCACAAACAGAGGCTTGTCGAAAATGCAAATGAAAGACCATAGCTTCACTAATTATGAAGTAAGTGACGGATTGCAATCTTATGAATTCAAAGATCAGTCATATTTCAAAAGCAGCACCGGGGACTTGTATTTTGGAGGCATAGAAGGATTTAATGTTTTCAAGCCTGAAAATATAAAAGAAGATAATTTCCAGCCACCACTTGTATTTACAAGTTTTCAGGTTTTCAATAAGGAGGTTCAGGTAACATCTGATTCTACCGCCCCTACTCTGCTTTCACAAACGATTACCGAAACAAAATACCTTAAGATACCTTACAGCAATTCTGTGATCTCATTTGAATTTGCTTCTTTGAACTATACCACTAATCTTAAAAAACATTATAGGTATAAACTGATAGGGTTCGACAATGCCTGGAATGATATTGGGCAGGAGAATAAGGCAACCTATACAAAACTAGACCCCGGAAATTACACGCTGGAAGTTCAGGGAGTTGATAATGATGGAAACTGGCAGACACAGGTAGCCAGATTAGAAATAGAGATAATACCTCCTTTCTGGTTAACATGGTGGTTCAAATTATTAATTGCCTTAATTGTTGCAGGAGCTTTCTTCACATATTACTGGTATAAGTCAAGGAAAATAAAACAACAAAAGGAATTCCTGGAACTTCAGGTAAGTGAAAGAACAGAAGCATTGGCACTTGCCATAGAAGACGAAAAGAAATCGCGCGAAGCAGCCGAGCATGCTAACAAAGCAAAAAGCATTTTCCTGGCTACCATGAGCCATGAAATAAGGACCCCTATGAATGGCATCATTGGTATGTCTTCATTATTAGCCCAAACAAATCTTTCAGACGAACAGAAGAAATATACTGAAACCATACAGTATTGTGGAGACACTTTATTGACGGTTATAAATGACATCCTTGACTTCTCAAAAATCGAATCTGGCAATCTGGAGTTGGAGAAGACAAGTTTCAATCTTCGTCAAACAGTAGAAGAAGTGCTTGATATATTTGGAACAAAGGCCGCCGAATCAGGCATTGACCTTATCTATCATACCGACCCTTCACTACCTGAAAATATTGAAGGAGATATGAACAGATTGCGACAGGTATTGATAAACCTCGTCAGCAACGCCATGAAGTTTACGCTTCAGGGAGAAGTTTTCATAAAAGTATATCCATTGCAACCTTCAAATGAAGACCTTATCAATATCTGTTTTGAAGTACGTGATACCGGTATCGGTATTCAAGCTGAAAAACTGGACCGATTGTTCAAGGCTTTCTCACAGGTCGATTCATCCACTACCAGAAAATTCGGTGGCACAGGCCTTGGCCTTGTTATAAGTGAGAAATTAGTGCGATTAATGGGTGGTAACATTAAAGTTATAAGCGAATATGGTAAGGGTTCTGTATTCTCCTTTACTTTACCAGTTAAGCCAGGCAATAACTCCATCAATGATTTCGAGAACGCTTCTATCGGCGATCTGGCAGGAAAGAAAATATTGATTGTAGATGATAACGAAACAAACAGAACCATACTCAAGGTGCAGATGGAGTATTGGAAAATGGTTCCTGTAACAGTCAGCTCTGGTATCGAAGCATTGGCATTATTGGAATCTGGCGAGAAATACGATCTGATGGTTACAGATATGCATATGCCGGGTATCGATGGTTTGTCCTTAACAAAAATCATCCGTAACAAAAATATCCCGATGCCTGTGATGCTATTGAGTTCAATAGGCAATGACATTGATAAAGAGCAATCGCAGTTATTCAATTCTGTTCTCACTAAACCAGTGAAACAGCAGGTTTTGATAACACACATACTTAAACTCTTCCGAAAGGAACCGGATAGGATAAAGGTTTCAGATACAAAACAAAAAAACAGTTCTGCAAACCTTGCAAGTACATTCCCTCTTAAGATTATGATTGTTGAAGACAATCCTATCAATCAGCAATTAGCCCTTATAGTATTGAACAAAATGGGATATAGTGCCGACCTCGCCGAAAACGGTCTCGAAGCCCTCCAGAAACTTCATGAGAACAAATACGAGCTTTTGTTGATGGATATCCAAATGCCTGAAATGGATGGCTTGGAAGCAACAAGGTCTATCAGAAAGAATGATAGCTGGCAACCAGTAATCATTGCAATGACCGCCAATGCCATGGAAGGTGATAAGGAAGAATGTCTTAAAGCCGGAATGGACGATTATTTAAGTAAGCCGGTGAAGCCTGAGGAGATTGAAGCGCTACTTAGGAAGTGGGGGAGTAAGAAGTTGGTGGCGCACAATGTTTGAAGTAAAAAGTAAAAATTCAAAAGTAAAAAGTTGAAATTAAAAGTTGTAAGTAATAAGTTTTAAGTATTAGACTTTATAAGTTCTTCCAATAGTAATAAAGCATTTTCAAAAGCAAGTTTTCCTTTTTCTTCTGTGGCGTTGTAAGGGTGTTCACCGTTTACTCCCACTAATGGGGATTCTGATCCTTGTTGAAATACAGATAGGTCTACCAGATCGGGGCGTACATATTTTGTAATGGAAGTTTCGTTAAGTGCGGCATGATCGTTCATATAACCCCATCTTTCTTTTAACTCATCCCCTATTCCAATCAATCGTAATCCGAATTGCTTTTCATATTGGGGAATCATTTCATTCCAGGTTCTTCTGGAAGGACCATGTCCATCAGCGAATACGGTGTTGAAACCGGCACGCTTCAATTGTTCTAAGGTTACCGCTAAAAGTTGCTTGAAAAAATCATATGATACCCAATAACAACTTCCGGGTAATTGCTGATTCGGGCTTGTGGACTTTGCATAATCCATACCTATAAGATAAGTGCCATCTTCATTATCCTGTCTCCTATCCGGCCCGAGGAATAATGGTGGCATAACAATACCTCCGTATCTTTTAGCGGCTTCAATCATCAATGCTTCGCTCTGTATGGAATCTGCACCTAATGGAAGGTGTTCTCCGTGCCATTCCAATGTTCCCAAGGGTAAGTACGCTATGGGGTGTTCTTTCAATCGCTGTTTGAAAGTAGAGGGAAGAAGGTCGGTGTATTTTACTCTTTGCATGGTTCTTTTTTAAGCCTAAAGCTTAAGGCCTAGGGCCTAAGGCTTAGTTTTGAGAACATACGAATATCAGGCTTCGTATTTGGAGCAATTT
>JBGAQE010000179.1:0-8267 GCA_044220885.1 Chitinophagaceae bacterium | reverse complement strand
GTCAGGCCGCGGCAGAGAAAGGCTGGTTCAATGATGAACTGGTACCCGTTGCCATTCCACAGCGCAAAGGGGATCCAATCGTTTTCTCAAAAGATGAAGAGCCTTATAATGTAAAGTTCGATAAGATTCCATCCTTAAGTCCGGCTTTCCAAAAAGATGGAACTGTTACTGCAGCTAATGCATCTACCATGAATGATGGGGCAGCAGCGCTTGTATTGATGAGTGCTGAGAAAGCAGCTGCATTAGGATTGAAACCTATTGCTAAGATCCGTTCCTGGGCTGATGCTGAACAAGCCCCTGAATGGTTTACAACAACTCCATCATTAGCTGTACCAAAAGCAGTAGCGAAAGCAGGATTGAAAATGGAGGATATTGATTTCTGGGAATTGAATGAAGCATTCAGTGTAGTAGGAATTGAAAACAGTCGCCGGATGAAACTGGATCCATCAAAAGTGAATGTACATGGTGGGGCTGTTTCATTGGGACATCCTTTAGGTTGCAGTGGTGCAAGAATTATAGTTACATTGATAAATGTATTGAAACAACACAATGGAAAAATTGGTGCAGCCGGTATCTGTAATGGCGGCGGTGGTGCATCGGCGTTAGTAATAGAACTGATCTGATTTATTTATTGATAATGCGAATTGGAAATGCTCCTGAATCATGTTTTCAGGGGCATTTCTTTTTATATAGTAGATCTACGATAGTAAATATCCGATTGTAGTTCTATATGCAAAATCCATCGAACAATGTTTATAAGGCAATAAAAAGAACCCCTTAGAAAGGTTGAAAATCATAGCATTAATCAGGGTAATTGTTGAGGTAGCTCATAAGAGTGTGTAAAAACGCCTATTATCTTTACTGTACAGTTTTAGAGATCAATATCCAATGAAAACAACAGTATCCAAAGAAAACCATCCAGTATCAATTGAAAACAATCCAGTATCAAATGAAAATGTCCAGTATCCATTGAAAAAAGAGCATCCTATGAATCCCAGTTTTACATGTCCCCGTGGTGTTTATTAAATGTTACTATTACCGAGCGATAATCCAGTATCCATTACCTGTTAGTTACAAATCACATTTATTCATATCCTTTGGGAACACCCGCTGACAAGATTGCCCCGTTTATCGGGGCTTTTTTTATAATAAGATTCGTAATTATTTTTAAAACAAATACAGGCCGGTAAACCGGGAAGGAGGGGAAGAACTTTTTATTTTACTGATAGGGTACAGGTTTGCAAATCACCCTGCGAAAGCAGGGGTCTCCTTGAAACTTATCGAGCTTTCCTTTGGCCCTCACCCAACCTCTCCGCCGTAGCGGATGAGTGACGGTCAGAAAATAACTTTATAGCAAGCCTCTGAAATAATCAGAGAAAGACCCTTCTAATCTTACCGGTAATCCACTGCGTTTCCTAAAGGGGCAGAAAGAATCTTCTTTTCATTGCAGAATTCTTTGTGCTAAATAATATAACTTCTTTTATTGCCTTAAGTACGGGAAGGTTCGCTCCGCGAACAATACAGAAACCTTACAATTAATTTCAGTGCTACACATAAGAACCTTAAACCCTTAAACTTGAAACCTTAAACAATTTCAAAAAGAGTGATAGAAATAAAAACGAAACTCCGACCTAGCTCCCCCTTTAGGGGGTCGGGGGGTAACCTCTGGAACTTATTGAACTTATTGAACCTTCTCAGCGACCACCATCCAATCCCACGGAAACGGCCCCTTCAACCACTTCGGAGGATTGGTGAATTCTGTCTTCCAGGTATAATTGATCTTTTCAATCTCCTTTACCTTGAAGCCTTCAAGAGTCAGTAGTAGCTCCAGTTCTTCTCTTAAGTAATGCTTGGTGGGAACATTGTCGATATCCGTAACTCCCTGTTTGATATTCTTTGCCAGTGAAAAAGCTTTTGCAGAAGAAGGAATCCGTTCCTTATTGTCGCCATCGATATTCCATCTGTTGGCGATGATATTGGCATAGAGCTTTGATTCGAGGGAGGGGACTACCAATATAAGTTTGCCTTTCTTATTCAGACATAATTGTAAGGACTGAAAGAAATTGATTCGCTTCTTTAAGGAATCAGTAAGTATGGCATTGATACAAATAGCTACATCGCAGGGCTCGATAGATAAGTTATCGGCGCTCATATCAGCTCTTATATATTCCACATTCTTCAAGTCGGGATATTTCTCTTTTGCAATCTTCAGGTTGGTGGCTGAAATATCTGCAGCAATCACATTCCTGAATTGAGATGATAATAATGGGATCCATTTGCCAATGGCACAGCCGATATCGATCACTGATTTTCTCTTCGAAGCATATTGCTCAATCGCCTTTACGATTTTACCAGAGCGGTCGTTCTGTAATACATCAAAGATCTCATCATTGTATTTTGGAGCCATCGTCTCCCAGTATTTCCTGTCCATTAAGTAGCTGTTTGGTTAGTAGTATTCAAAAGAAATAAAGATAAATAAGTATGCCGAATTGTATCCTGATTTATTAGAGCTGTTTCTAATGGTTACCTATTTTTGCGCCATGGAAACAGTTTCTATTCATGCTGCCACCTCGGCAGATGCTGCTGTAATTGCTGATCTGAGTCGTAAAACATTCTACGACACTTTTGCTTCTTTCAATACCGATGAGAATATGAAACTGTTCATGGAAACTACTTATGAAAGGAGTCGACTGATGGAAGAAGTAAGCAATTCCGATTTTCATTTTGCTGTTGCCAGCATTGATAACACCCCGGTTGGCTATGTTAAAATGATAGTGAATGCTCCTAGAGAAGAGATGCCCGATCAGCATTGCATTGAGATAGGACGTATCTATACCCTTCAGCAAATTGTAGGGAAAGGAGTAGGGGCTAAACTGATGGATTATTGTTTGAGTTTTGCAAAGCAACTACAGCAGGACTGGATTTGGCTGGGGGTTTGGGAGCGAAACGACAGGGCGCTGGCTTTTTATAAGAAATGGGGTTTTGAGAAATTTGCGTACCATGGTTTCTTACTAGGGACAGATTTGCAAAACGATTTCCTGTTAAGAAAAAAAATCAGTGAGAAGGCTTGGTCTCAACCACAAACAGTACCTTTCGGCGAATAAACATCCTTTCATGAAGAAAATATTATCCCTGTTCACAATGCTGTTGCTTGTTGCTGTTTCTTATGCACAGCAAAAGCCTGCTTACGTTTTATATACTGCCAGTGGAAAGAAAATTGCCTGGAGTAAGATGATAAAACAAATGGCAAAACAGGATGCTGTGTTTTTTGGCGAAACCCATAACAATGCGATCGCCCATTGGCTGGAACTGGAAGTGACAAAAGATCTTCAACCATTACGTCAGCTGATTCTGGGCGCAGAGATGTTTGAAGCCGATAACCAGGCTGCTTTGGATCTTTATTTGGCTGGAAAAATATCTGCAAAAGGATTGGATTCAAATGCCCGTTTATGGAAGAACTATCCAACCGACTACGCTCCCTTGGTTGATTTTGCTAAAGAGAATAAACTGGCTTTTATTGCTACTAATATACCTCGTCGCTATGCTTCCATGGTGGCAAAAGGTGGTTTCGAAGCACTCGATACATTACCTGCTGCACAAAAAGCATGGATGGCCCCGCTTCCAATGAAATATGATGCTGAATTACCCGGCTACAAGAATATGATGGAGATGATGAAGGGACACGGCGGTGTAAATCTTCCAAAGGCACAAGCCAGCAAAGACGCTACCATGGCTTATTTTACGCTAAAGAATTTCAAACCCGGCTCTCTCTTTATACATTACAATGGTTCTTACCACTCCGAAAACCATGATGGAATCATCTGGCATATCAAACAAGCACAACCTGAATTTAAGATTCTCACTATAACGGTAGTTTCTCAAAAAGATGTAGCGAAACTGCTGGCGGAGAATAAGAATAAGGCGGATTTTATTATTTGTGTGGATGAAGACATGACCAATACCTACTAGAGTTTTACGTTGTTAGTTTAATGGTTCAAGAAGTTCCATACCTAAGCTTTCAATAGGTTTCAGGTGTAACTGGCTAATGAAAAATTTAGCTTTTGAATTATAAAAGTTTTAAAGTTCGGAACTCTGGGCGCTTTAACCTGCGTCTCCGAAATCTCTGCGGTTGTTCTATGAAGCTGAAAATAATTAATCAGTGGAGCTACACCTGGAAACCTATTGAACATATGGAACTTCTTGAACCTCTAAACTCATAACTCTTACGAATAGCTTTTACGATCTGCTTCGCATGCTCTCGAGAATTTTCAATGAAACAATCTATGCGTATTCATCCCCCACAAATAACACCTGCTAAATAAACTCCAGGTACATTCGTCTCATGCGTTTTTTCATTGTAGGTGGGCTTCTTCACTTCGTCTTTTGATAAGGTAACACCAATCTTTTTCAGGAAACTAAGGTTGGGTTGGTAACCGGTCATGGCAATCACCCAATCATTTTCTATTGTAACAATCTCTCTGGCGTGTTGATGACTACTTCATTCTCCTTTATCTCTTTTACGTTGGAATTGAAATAAGTCTTGATGGAATTTTCTTTTATACGGTTCACGATATCGGGACGAACCCAGTATTTCACGCGCTCTCCGATTTCATCTTGTTTAATCACCATCGTTACTTCAGCGCCTTTTCTCCAGGTTTCAAGAGCCGCATCAACGGCTGAATTAGCAGCACCTACTACTAAAACTTTTTGTAAGGCATAAAAGTGCGGGTCTTTATAGTAATGTGTAACCTTTGGTAGATCTTCTCCGGGTACATTCAGCAGATAGGGGATATCATAGAATCCGGATGCGATGATGATATTGCTGCAGGTATACTGCTGCTTTCTTGTTTTGATGCGGAAACGGGCTTTGTTCTTATTCTTCGTTGTTATCTTTCCCAGTTTCTCGACGCCTTCAAAAAGATGGATGACCAGTTTCTTATCAACAGCCACTCTTCTGTAATATTCCAATGCTTCCGATCTTGTTGGCTTCGGATTATTACTTACGAAGGGAACGCCACCGATTTCAAGTCGCTCGGAGGTGGAGAAAAAGGTCATATTGGCGGGATAATTATAGATCGAATTGACCAGACAGCCTTTCTCAAGGATAACATAGTCGATCTTGTATTTCTGAGCCTCCAGGGCACAGGCGAGCCCGATAGGACCGGCACCGATAATGATCAGGGAGTGATGGGTAGTTTTTAATGCCATGGCTGTAAAGATACTACAGGGCTTCAACCAACTGAAAACCTAGTTTTTACCTATTTCAAACATCTTTTGATGATATGCGTTGGGTGCAATATTTTTGCCCCTCATAAATTGAATGGAATGGCAAGACAAATAGCAATGCGTGAAGCAATCCGGGAGGCAATGAGTGAAGAAATGCGCTTGGATCCCAATGTGTTTTTGATGGGTGAAGAAGTGGCTGAGTACAATGGCGCCTATAAGGTGAGCCAGGGTATGCTGGATGAATTCGGCCCAAAAAGGGTTATCGATACCCCGATTGCTGAACTTGGTTTTACCGCTGTAGCTGTAGGTGCAGCCCAAAACGGCCTGCGTCCCATCGTTGAATATATGACCTGGAACTTCGCGGTTCTGGCTTTAGATCAAATATTAAATACGGCTTCTAAGATGCTGGCAATGAGCGGTGGACAAATCAGCTGTCCAATTGTATTCAGAGGCCCTGGTGGGTCAGCCGGACAATTAGGTGCACAGCACTCTACTGCTTTTGAAAGCTATTACGCCAATATTCCTGGTATCAAGGTTATTTCTATTTCTACTCCATACGACGCTAAAGGTTTGATGAAGGCAGCCATCAGGGATAATGATCCGGTGATTTTCATGGAAAGTGAAGTTATGTATGGCGATAAGGGTGAAGTGCCAGAAGGAGAATATATCATACCTATCGGTAAGGCCGATATCAAGAAAGCCGGAAGAGACGTAACTATCGTTTCTTACAACAAGATGATGAAAGTGGCGCTGGGTGCCGCAGCAGAATTGGAAAAAGAAGGAATCAGTGCAGAGGTGATTGACCTCAGGACTATCAGGCCATTGGACTGGATGACCATCCTTGAAAGTGTAAAAAAGACAAACAGACTCGTTATAGTGGATGAGCAGTGGCCAATGTGCTCTGTTTCTTCTGAAATAGCTTACCGCATTCAAAAAGAGGCATTCGATTATCTGGATGCACCAGTTCGTCGTATTACAGCTGCTGATGCTCCATTACACTATGCTCCAAATCTGGTAGCTGCTGCTTTGCCTGATGTACCGAGAACGGTGAAGCTCGTGAAGGAAGTGATGTATAGTAGGAAGTAGGGGAGTTAGGGAGTAGGGAAGTAGGGAAGGAGAGTTGTAAGTAGTGAGTTATAAGTTTTAAGTAATAAGTAGACTGTAAATAGTAAACCCGGATGTGAGTCCGGGTTTTTTTATTGTTGTTTTTAGTATGGTCTGTTTATTAAAGTGCTTTTGTAATGGTAGCAAATAACATGATGAACACATACATGCTGCCCATGATAACACCGCTCAATAAAGTTAATCGAAGTACTGTGCCGCTGATAGATGGGTTGGGGAAGTCGTAAGAGTTTTTCATAATGGATGAGATTGGATGTGGATTGGTTAACAGTACTAAAATAATAATCGTTCTTGAGATTTGCAATAAAGTGAAGGTTGATTTGTAAGTTCAAGAGGTTCAAGGGGTTCAAGAGGGCTGAGTAATGGTTGGCTTAATGAAGATGTTAGTTTTTTCACCGCAGAGACGCGGAGACGCGGGGAATGCTTGAGGGGGATCGATTAGAGTTCCGAACTTTCAAAAAGTTTCCGAACTCTATCGATCCCCCCCTGCGTCTGTCGCGGTGAAAAAAATGAAAAAGAGTAAAAATCATTTTTAATTAGGGTGTTACACCTAGAAACCTTTTGAACTCTTGAACCCTTGAACTCTTGAACTTAAACCAAGTCCGCAATTGAACACTAGCAACGTCCACTCAGGAAGCCGTACAACAGCTTTTTTCTATAGAAATCCAGGGTGAATATTCATCACTGATTCCTCCTAACATGTATATCCTGCGCCGGCATATACCCATTAGCCAGCATCACCATCTTTTCTCCCTTTGCATTTTGTACTACATCCATCACTATGGCAGCATGTCCAGGAGAACCGCCCTTTATAAAAACATCACCGGGTTGAACAACGCTGATATCTTTTACAGGAGATAATTGCTTTTCGAGGGAAATGGTGCCACACCAGGAGAATACCAATTCCAGGTATTTGTTGAATTGTTCCCTGCTGGCATTAGCAGGACATTCATACTTCTTTCCGCTATTATCCTTAAATACGATTTCTGAATACCGGTGTTGCTGGTATAAGTATTCAGCCCGTAACCGCATCACCGCATCGGCACATTGCTGAAGATCTTTGTTACCGGTTGAAATATCCAATACCGCGAACTGCGCCTGCTGATTATGTTTTGGGGAACCATTGAAGAGAAAGACTGTTTTTTCCTTCTTGAGGGGTTGCGCTCGCAGCCATTCTCCGAATGATAAAGAGACAACGGGAATCCGTTTAAAACCGTCTGGTAAAGGAATCTGATTGATAGTATGGTAAGGATTCTCTTCAGTTTTAGAAATTATTGGCTCGGCCAGCTTAGGGGTAGGACCTGGTTCCATACAGGCTATAAAAACTGGCAAAATAATTGCCATAAGCAGGTTCGGTTGCATAGTGTTATTTTTGAGGTATTATAGGAAACGCAAGGCTTGATTTATTCCACAGCAAAAAATTGTTAAAACAGTATGAGTACTATCCTGATTATCGACGACGAAAAAGCGATCCGTAAAACCTTAAGCGAAATACTTTCCTATGAAGGGTATAAGATTGATGAGGCTAGTGATGGGGAAGAAGGTCTTAAGAAGTTCAGGGAAAAGAGTTACGATGTTGTTCTTTGTGATATCAAGATGCCCAAACTGGATGGTATCGAATTCCTCGATAAAAGCAGGGAATCTAACCCTGATGTGCCTGTGATTATGATTTCCGGTCACGGTACCATCGAAACAGCTGTGGAAGCCGTTAAGAAAGGAGCCTACGATTATATCTCCAAACCACCAGACCTTAACCGCTTACTGATCACCATCAGGAACGCGATGGACAAAACCAATCTGGTGGCAGAAACAAAAGTGCTGAAACGGAAAGTGAGTCGCGTTGATGAAATGATCGGTGTATCGGGCCCAATAGTTCGAATTAAAGAAACCATCGATAAAGTAGCACCTACTGATGCCCG